>NZ_JAMYMZ010000056.1:0-30940 GCF_040318825.1 Mesorhizobium sp. M1006 | reverse complement strand
AGCCATCGCATCAAGAAATGCGCCTGGAACGACGACTATCTCATCAATGCCATCACTCATATGCGATAGCCCTGCCCTTGTGGGGTGTTCTCAACATCGTATGAAAATTGAACGGCGTTCTGACGCCCGGCTCTTTGGGATAATGTCGATCCAGATCGAACGTCCCCTTGGCCACGACGGACAGGGTGTACAGCGTCTGGGAACTGGCGGTGCCGGCGAAGAGGACGAAGATTGCCGCAACCAACAGCTGAAGAACCTGCCTGGATTTCACGGCGTTTCCCTTCTTTCCTCAACGGTCGCGACGCGACAGCGAGGGCGTCTATTTGACAGACATGCTAGGCCCGCCCTCGACCGCCAGCACCAGCCGACGGTTGGTCACCCTTGCCAGTTGTGCCAGCCGGCCGGCGGGCCGCTCGCCGTAAAGATCGGCCAGCGCTGCCGGCAGCACCAGCGCCAGCACGCCATTGCCGCGGTTTTCCCATTTCAGTCGCGACATGACGCCGGGCATTGCCGCCGTCAGGAGATAGACGACGCGCAGCAGCGCCGCCAAGACGCGGGCGCGCTCGAGATAGCGCGGTGTCGCCAGTCCGCGGATTTCCGGAGCGGCTTCATTGAACACGCCCTCGTGGCGAAACAGGCTGACAAGCGCCAGGAAGGCGCGGCCGGGATGATCGACGCCGATGAAGGAGGCGTGGGCGATGATGTTGAGCGATTGCTTGCCGCGATATTCGGGATGGGCACGCCAGCCGATATCGGCGAGCAGGCAGGCGGCGTGGCGGTAGCGCGCCTCATCCCTGGTCTCGTCGATGCCGAAGGCGGCGAACGCCTTGCCGGTCCACTCGACAAGCTCATGCGCGTGGTCGACCGAGCGCGAGCGCAGGCGGGCAAGCTCTTCAGCCGCCGAGATCAGCGGATCGGCCTTCTGCTCGGCCTCGTCGAGCAGCGAGTAGAGAAAGCCCTCGCGCACGCCCAGCGCCGACACGATGATCTTCGACGGCTGCATCGCCGCCATGATCTCCTGCAGCACGATGGCGCCATAGGGCAGCAGCGAGCGACGGTTCTTGGAGATGCCCTCGATGCCTTTGATCTTGTCGATCTCGGCTTTGGCGACCTGCCGGAGGAAGTTCGCGGCGCTTTCGATGCCGATCTCGTAATGGTGCATGACGCCGAGCGGGTAGTTGGTCATTTCCATGTGTAGCCGGGCGAGATTTCGCCAGGTGCCGCCGACCGTGTAGAACGCCCTGCCCTGCCCGCCCTTCAGCAATTTCGCCCGCGCCAGTTGCTCGCGCGTGATCCTTGCCGCCTGGGTCAGCGAGTTCTTCGCCATGTCCTGCAGGCGCAGGCCGCCCAACGGCAGCGTGATGCCGTCACCGATCGTCTCACCATCGATGTCGATCAGCTCGAGGCTGCCGCCGCCAAGGTCGCCGGCGATGCCGTTGGCCGGGTGGAAACCGGAGATGACGCCGAGCGCCGAATAATGGGCTTCCTCGCGGCCGCTCAGCACCTGGATCTCGGTCTTGAGCACATCCTCGGCGCGGTGGATGAAGTCGGGGCCGTTGACGGCCTCGCGAGCGGCGGCGGTCGCCAGCACATACATGCGCTCGGCGCCGGCCTGGTCGGAGAGCGCGCGGAAGCGGCGGAACTCTTCCATCGAGCGCGTCACCGCCTCGGGATCGAGCTTTCCGGTCGAAACGATGCCGCGGCCGAGGCCGGCCAGCATCTTTTCGTTGAACAGCAAGGTCGGCGAGCGCGCCAGTCCTTCATAGATGACAAGACGGATCGAGTTCGATCCGATATCGATGATGGACAGCGGTCGGCGGTCCTGAAGCCGGCCCTGGGACGCTGAAATCATCAGCCCGTCGCTGCGTTCTGTTTCTTGCGGCGCTTGAACTGCGCGATGCGCTTGGGCGCATGCGACTTCAACGCATCGCCCCGTCCGGACAGGCTCGGATTGGTCATGAAATATTCCTGCGCGTTGAACGGTTCCTCGCCCTCCTCCAGCACAACGCGCCGGGAGGTTCCGTCAGCCAATACGTCGAAACTTTGCTGGTTGTCCATGATGTTGCCGAGCATGATCTGGCCGAGCACCTGCTCATGCACAGTTGGATTGGTGATCGGCACCATGGTCTCGACGCGGCGGTCGAGATTGCGCGGCATCAGATCGGCCGAGGAGATATAGACGATCGCCCCGTCCGAGGGCAGGCCGTGGCCGTTGCCGAAGCAATAGATGCGGCTGTGCTCGAGGAAACGGCCGACGATCGACTTCACCCTAATGTTCTCGGATAGGCCGGGCACCTGCGGTCTCAGGCAGCAGATGCCGCGCACGACGAGATCGATCTCGACGCCGGCGCGGCTGGCATCGTAGAGCGCATCGATGACGATCGGGTCGACCAAGGCGTTCATCTTCATCCAGATGCGGGCCGGCCTGCCCTCCAGCGCGTGGCTGATCTCATCCGAAATGTGCTGGAGGATGCGGTCGCGCAGCGTAAACGGCGAGATGGCCAGCCGCATCTGCTCGGCCGGCTCGGCATAGCCGGTGATGAAGTTGAACAATTGGGCGACATCGCGCGCGATCGTCGGATCGGTGGTGAAGAAGGACAGGTCGGTGTAGATGCGTGCCGTGACCGGGTGGTAGTTGCCGGTGCCCAGATGCACGTAATTGCGCAGCCTGCCATCCTCGCGCCGCACCACCAGCGACATCTTCGCATGGGTCTTCAGTTCGAGAAAGCCGAAGACGACCTGGACGCCGGCGCGCTCGAGGTCGCGGGCCCAGCGGATGTTGGCCTCCTCGTCGAAGCGCGCCTTGAGCTCGACCAGCGCCGTCACCGACTTGCCGGCCTCGGCGGCGTCGACCAGAGCGCGTACGATCGGGCTGTCGTTGGAGGTGCGGTAGAGCGTCTGCTTGATCGCCACCACTTCCGGGTCGGCCATTGCCTGGCGCAGGAACTGCACCACCACGTCGAAAGATTCGTAAGGATGGTGGACGATGATGTCCTTCTCGCGGATCGCCGCAAAACAATCGCCGCCATGCTCGCGGATGCGCTCGGGAAAGCGGGGATTGTAGGGGGTGAATTTCAGATCGTCGCGGGCGACGGCGACGATCTCCGAGATCTGGCTGAGCGCCAGCGGACCGGTGAGCACGCTGATCCGGCTTGCCGAGACGCCGAGCTCGCCGGCGACGAAATCGCGCAATTCGGCCGGCATCAGCCGGTCGAATTCGATCCGGATAACCGAGCCGCGGCGCCGCCGCTTCAGCGCCGTCTCGAACAGCCGCACCAGATCCTCTGATTCTTCCTCGACCTCGATATCGCTGTCGCGGATGATACGGAACGTGCCGGAGCCCTTGACCTCATAGCCGGGGAACAGCTTGCCGATATAGAGACTGACCGCCTCTTCGAGTGGAATGAAGCGGACATGATGCTTGCGATCCGGCAAACGGATGAAGCGCCTCAGTGCCACCGGCAGGCGCAGAAGCGCGCTCATTTCCTCGCCGTTCTTGCGATGGCGCAATTGCAGCGCCATCGAGAAACCGAGATTGGGAATGAACGGAAACGGATGCGCCGGGTCGATCGACAGCGGCGTCAGGACCGGAAATACCTGCTCCTGGAAATGGTCCTCGAGCCAGGTCTTCTCGTCCTTGGTCAGGCCATCGCGGGTGATGCTTTCGATGCCTTGTTTGTCGAGCAGCAGCATCAGCGCCGAAAGGCTGTTCTGCTGGTCCTCCTGCAGGCGCTCGACCTCGCGCAGCAATTGTTCGAGCTGCTGCTCGGGAGTGCGCCCATCCGGGCTCTTCAGCACGATGCCTTCGCGCACCTGGCCGGCAAGACCAGCGACGCGGACCATGAAGAACTCGTCGAGGTTGGCGGCCGATATCGACAGGAAGCGAACGCGCTCGAGCAGCGGGTGATTGGCGTTCAGCGATTCCTCGAGCACGCGCCGGTTGAATTGCAGCCAGGAAAACTCGCGATTGACGAAGCGATCGGGATTGCCGCCTTCGGGGCTCGCCGCCTCGACGGTGATGAATTCGTTCTGCACCGGCTTCAGTTCGTTCATGGTTCCCGCTCTTCCCACACCGTTCGACGAGCACAGCCTTAACCGGCTTAACTTATCCTCTGACAGGCTTTTGCGACAGTTTCATTTCATCGATCTTGCAAAGAGACGGGTTATGATCCAGATGCAATCGACGAGATCAGGAGACGACGATGGCAGGCGGTTCCATTCCCCATTTCCAGAACGATGCGGGCTACCCGGCAATCGACATCGGCGTCAAGGAATTCATGTGCACCGGCGCCAATCCGCCTTTCGACCATCCGCATGTATTTCTCGACATGGGCGACGACAATGAAAAGGTCTGCCCCTATTGCTCGACGCTCTATCGCTATTCGCCGAAACTGAAGGCATTGGAAACGCAGCCGCCGGGCTGCCTCTATATCGACCAGGCCGCCTGATTCTTCCGCGACAAGCCTGATGCAGGAAACGCAGTCCCGGCAGGTGGTCATCGCCGGGGCGGGCGTCGCCGGGCTGACCGCGGCACTGGCCTTCGCCGAGCGCGGCTATCGGGTAAAACTGTTCGAACAGGCGCAGCACCTCGAGGCTGCCGGCGCCGGTATCCAGCTTTCGCCCAACGCGACGCGCATCCTACGGCAGCTCGGCGTACTCGATCGGCTGCTGGCGACGGCGGTGCGGCCGGAGGCAGTCGTGCTCAAGGATGCCGCCACGCTGCGCAAGCTGGCGCGCGTACCGCTTGGCCAGGCGGCCGACACGCGCTGGGGAGCGCCCTATGTCGTTGCCCACCGCGCGGATCTGCAGTCAGCGCTGATGCAGCGGATAGCCGAGCGGCCCAAGGTCGAGCTTGTCACCGGTGCCCGCGTCTGCGGCGTCGCAACCAGACCGAATGGCATCACCGCAACAGTCGAGATTGCCGGCACGACCATCGAAACCGAAGCATCGTTGCTGGTCGGCGCCGATGGGGTCTGGTCGTCGGTGCGAGAAAAACTGGCCCGCAAGGCGGCCGAATTCGGCAGAAGCCGATTCTCGGGCGAGCTTGCCTGGCGCGCCACGGTGGCCGCGGACACCCTCGCCGGACAAGCCTTCAGGGCGATCGGTGCGCCCGATTGCGTTACCGCATTCCTCTATCCCGGCTTTCATATGGTCGCCTATCCGGTCAGCCGTGGCACTGCCTTCAACCTCGCTGCCTTCACCAAGGGCGAGCGCATCGCCGAAGGCTGGTCGGGGTATGCCGACCCCGCCAGCCTCGCCAGCGCCATGCGCGGTACCGCGCCGGCGCTGGTTCGCCTGGCGACCGAGGCGGCGCCGTGGACGGCATGGCCGATCCACATTGTCGAGCAGCGGCGGTGGACGACGCCGCAAGGCATCGCGCTGATCGGCGATGCGGCGCACGCGATGACGCCGTTTGCCGCACAGGGCGCGGCGATGGCGATCGAGGACGCGGCGACGCTTGCCGGCTTCATTGCGGCCTCCACAGCCGATCTTGAGGGGGCGCTTGCCGCCTGGGAACAGGCGCGGCGGCCGCGCGTCGCCCAGGTCGCCCGCCGCGGCGCCGTCAATCGCCTCGCCTGGCATGCGGCCGGGCCGGTGGCGATGGCCCGCAACCTGTTCCTGGCGATGCGCTCGCCCGAAAAACTCGCCGCCGATCTCGACTGGCTCTACGGCTGGCGGGCGTAGGACGTTCGGCGGTCCTAAGTCGCCCGGTCAATTGTAAAGCCGCATCGACAGGCCGAGCGATGCCGGCAGCGGGTTCCACCAGCCGGTGCGCAGCCCGGCGATGCGCAGTGCCGCCGCCGCCCAGGTGTTGCAGCCGACCAGCGCGTTGAAACGGCCATTGCCTTCGAAGAAACGATCGAAACGGGAATACGCCGCATTCTCGATCGGCATGGCCCCGCTCGGTCCCTGCCGGAAGCTTCCCGCAATGTAATCGAGCAGCGCCGTAAACCGCTCCTCGCCGATGTCGAAGCCGGTGACGTCGGGATGCGGCTCGGCGATTTCGCCTGAAATGTCGACATGCATCACCGAGGCATCGACGGTCAGCGCCTTCATCACCGGCACTGCCTTCAGTTCCGACCAGGTCGGCGTCTCGAGATAGAAGGCGCGGCCGCCCCAGCCGAAGACTATGTAGCGGACCTCCGCCACGTCTGCTGGAATGCCGGCATCGACCAGGAAATGGAAGCGCCGGCGCACATCGTCGTCGACCGGGATGGCGATGTCGGTGTGGATCGGATTTTGCAGCACCAGGATACGGTGGCTTGTGCCGATCGGATCGGCAACGGCCGCCGGCCAGAGCGGGCGCGGCAGCAGCGTGCCCAGCGCCACCGCAAGGACTGCTGCAACGACCAGCAGGCCAAGAAAACGGGCAAGCTTCTTCATGGGAAAGGCATAGAACAAGCAATGCTCAAGGTGAAGCCCCTCCGAACGTTGCACAGCTGAGCTTGACGCGTATCCTCCCCGGGAGGATATGCTCAAGCATGTCAGATCACCTCCACGCCTCGCATCCTTCCATCATAAAGCGCCTGAAGCGCGCGCAAGGCCACCTTGCGGCGGTGCTGGCGATGATCGAGGCGCATCGCCCTTGCGTTGACCTGGCGCAGCAGCTTCATGCCGTCGAAAGGGCCATCAGCAGCGCCAAGCGCGAGCTGATCAACGATCACATCGAGCATTGCCTGACGGACAGCGTGGAAACCGGCGGCAACT
This sequence comes from Mesorhizobium sp. M1006, assembly GCF_040318825.1. Taxonomy (NCBI): domain Bacteria; kingdom Pseudomonadati; phylum Pseudomonadota; class Alphaproteobacteria; order Hyphomicrobiales; family Phyllobacteriaceae; genus Mesorhizobium; species Mesorhizobium sp. M1006. Next base: position 24,232 of record NZ_JAMYMZ010000056.1, on the reverse strand, counting down.
CGCTGGCGGAACTCAAGCAGCTGGCGAAATATCTATGAATGCCATCGTAGTCCGCATTCTGGACTGGCTCGGGTTCGGCTCGCACGCCGCACATCATCACGGCGATCACGGTCCGCACGGTCACAGCCATGGCGTCATCGACGCGACAATTGCCACCACCGACCGGGGCATCTGGGCAATCAAATGGTCGTTCGTGATCCTGGCCATCACCGCGGCATTGCAGATGGTCGTGGTTGCGTTGTCGGGGAGCGTGGCATTGCTGGCCGACACGATCCATAACATCGGCGACGCGACCACGGCGATCCCGCTCTGGATTGCGTTCGTTCTGGCGCGGCGCAAGCCGTCGCGGATCTTCACGTATGGCTTGGGCCGGGTCGAGGATCTGGCCGGCATCATCATCGTGCTCATCATCCTGTTCAGCGCTGTAGTCGCTGCCTACCAAGCCATCGACAGGCTGATCAATCCACAAGCGGTGACACACCTGGGCTGGCTGACTGCGGCGGGCATTGTCGGCTTCCTCGGCAACGAGGCGGTTGCCGTGTTCCGTATCCGCGTCGGCCGCGAAATCAACAGCGCGGCACTGATTGCCGACGGCTACCACGCCCGCACAGATGGACTTACCAGCCTTGCCGTGGTCATCGGAGCCATCGGCGTCTGGTTTGGCTTTTCCTTGGCCGATCCGATCGTCGGCCTGCTGATCACGATTGCGATCTTCGGTATCGTCTGGCAATCGGCCCGCTCGGTGCTGACCCGCATGCTGGATGGAATCGAACCCGGTGTGATAGACGAAATCCGACATGCCGCCGAGCATGTTCCGGGCGCGCGCATTGTCGATGCCAAGGCGCGCTGGATCGGTCATAGATTGCACGCCGACATCGCAATTGCCGCGGACGAAACCCTGCCGCTGTCGGCGGCCAACAAGATCGCCGCAGCGCTGAAGGACGAACTATCCCAGCATATACCGGCCCTGGCTGAGGCGAATGTGCGGTTTTCAACGGAACGTGGAGAGAACGACCATCCTCACGAGCACACGCACGACCACGGCCACATGCACTGACGCTCGCCGATTTTCTGCTAGTCTCGTCCGATGTTCCAGACGCTCGTCGAATTTCAGCGCACGATCTATCTGACGCTCGGCGAACAGATCAAGCTGCTTGCGGCCGGAGGCAATTGGCTGGCGTTCATGGCCTTCCTGCCGATGGGCGTCGTGTTCGGGGCTGCCCATGCGCTGACGCCGGGGCACAGCAAGGCCGTCCTGGCGACTTATCTTGCCGGTTCGGATGCGAAGGTCTCGCGTGGTCTGCTCGTATCTATCACGCTATCGTTCACGCATGTGACGATTGCCGTTCTGATTGCGGCTCTCTCGCTGCCACTGGTCTCAATAGCATTGGGCAGCGTCGGCCGCGCTCCGCTTCTGGAGCATATCAGTCGCGGGCTGCTCGGCCTCATTGGCGTCTGGATGATCTGGCGCGCGTTGAGCCACAGCCATCATCACAGGCACGAGGGCGAGGCTGTCGGCGTCACGGCAGGCCTGATCCCATGCCCGCTGACGCTTTTCGCGATGACTTTCGCAATGTCCAGGGGGGTTCCGGCGGCGGGCGCCCTGTTTGCCGTCACCATGATGGTCGGCGTGGCGCTGACGCTGTCCTGTGTCGCCGTGTTGTCGATCCTGTTTCGGGAACGGCTTGTACAGTTTTTCGCGCGCCAGCCACGGCTGTTCGAAACCATCTCCCGGGCCATCGAGGGCGGCGCCGGTCTCGCCCTTGCCGGCGTCGCTGTCTGGCAGATCACCTCAGCTTGAGAGAAAATTTGGCCCCAGCCACTGCATGGCGTCCGGGCCGGTGCAGCGGCTGGAACGAGCCTAGGCGACGCCGGTCATGTCACATCGATCACGACCATCAGCCCGCCGCCGCCCTTTTCCTCGACATTGTTGTTCGTGGTGTGATGCGGGATGTGGCAATGGATCAGCCATTTGCCCGGACGCTGCGCCTTCCAGATTACGTCGTAGCGCTGACCCGGCCCGACGTTGATCGTATCGGCAAGGAAACGACCCGAAGCGGGGACCGTCTCGCCGTCGCGGGCAACGACCTCGAACGGTCCGCCATGGATATGCATCGGATGGATGAAGCCGTTGTTGGTGCCGATGAACCGCACCTTGAGCGTCTCGCCGACCTTCATCGGGATCGTCTCGGTCGAGGGATAGGCCTTGCCGTTGATGGTGAAGAAATTCGGCATGCCGCCATCCATCGGCATCGACGGGTAGGTCAGCCCTTCCCGCACCAGCCATTCCTGAAGCTCGATGGCGTAATCATGGTCGGCCGCGACCTCGTCGGCGGGATTGGCGGGATCGATGATCAGCGCACCGTAGAGGCCGAGCGCCTGGGTCCGGTCCGGCTTGGCATGGGGGTGATAGAAATAGGTTCCGTGCTGGGTCGCGGTGAATTCGTATGAATAGGATTGCCCGGGCTCGATCGGCGGCTGCGTGATCTCGGCCGGCCCATCCATCTGGTTCGGCAGGATCAAGCCATGCCAATGCACCGTCGTTTCCTCAGGCAGGCCGTTGGTGACGTTGATCCTGACCCGATCGCCCTGGCGAATATGAATTCGCGGACCGGGAATCTGGCCGTTATAGGCATAGGCGTCGACCGCGACGTCCGGCAGGATCTGCCAGCGGACCACTGAAGGCCTGAGCTCGAACACCTTGATGCCGTTCTCCATCCGAAACGGCAGTTCCTGGTCGCCCCTTGCCGTCAGGCCATAAGAGGCGGCCACGAGGCGTGGATCGGTAGCCGCCATGTCGCGCATTGTATCGGCTGGCGTGTCGCGATCCATGATCATGCCTCGCGGCATGATCACCCCGCCGACATCGCGTGCCGACAGCGTCAGGTTCAGCCAGTTCGCCGGCGCGACCATGCCGATGGCGAGCGCCAGCAGGGAGACGGCACCCAGGGCAGCGACCTGCGGCGTCGTGGCATCCGTCTCCATGTGATGGCCGCCGCCTTTGCCTTTGTGGGAAACCATATCGTGGTGCTGCCCGCGATGGCCGCTGGCGTCGGCCTGCTGCATTTGTATCTGCGCATGTTGCCTCGTGGCAGGCTGCTCCCGGACATCGATGCCGGCTGCCTGCGCACGCTGCGTCATCAGCCCATGCTTCAGCCCCCGGGCGACCAGCCAGACATTGGCCGGATAGGCAAGCGCAAAACCGGCGATGACGCCGATCGACATCACGCCCCAGAACAGCAGCTCCGTCGGTTCCATCGCGCGCATGTCGCGGCCCATCATCAGGAAGCTCATGACCGGCGCCATGCCGGCCATCATGAAGTTCATGGAGATGAACTCGGGCAGGAAGCTCTTGCGTACGTTTTCCCAATAGGTGCCGCCCATCATCGATTTCATGAACACCGACTGGAAGATGAACAGGCCGAAGGCAAAGCCGGCGAGATATTCGACGATCAGGTCGATCCACATCGGCAGGCCGAGCGCCGCCGTGACGGCGGCGGCAAGAATGATGCCGGTGGCATCGCCGGCGACGCAGTGGATGGTGGAGCCGACGCCCTGCTTCCAGAGCGGCCGGGTGAAGAGTTCATGATCGCCCGGCCGGGGCTCCTTGTCGGCGAGCACGTAGAGCAGCAAGCCGAGCGGACCCATATAGAGGGTGACCAGGATGAAGCCCCATTTCATCACCACCGGCTCGGGATTGTTGCGATATTGGTCGAAGCCGACGTAAAGCGTCGAAGCCAGCGCCAGCGCGAACCAGACGACGAGGAAATAATCGATCGGTTGGATGAGCATCAGGATGAACCCGTGACCTGCCGCCGCACGCGCCCACGCGGCTCGTTATACAACTCCCAATGGCAATGAACGCAGCCGGCGCGCTTATGATCCGTGCCGGCGCTAGTTACCAGGTTGCAACGTGACCACTCGAACGGCCTGAAGCACGCTTGCTATCTTCTCGCGTAGCGCACGGTCAGCGCTCGCCGAATACGCGCGAAGCCAGCAAGACAGAGAGGCGTGATCCGCCGGTCTTGTCCCGAACCGGAGTAAGGATCAGTGCAGGATCTGCGACAGGAACAGCTTCGTGCGCTCATGGCGCGGGTGGTCGAAGAACTCGGCCGGCGTGTTCTGCTCGACGATCTGACCCTGATCCATGAAGATCACCCGATTGGCGACTTTGCGCGCAAAGCCCATTTCGTGGGTGACGCAGAGCATGGTCATGCCTTCCTCGGCCAGCCCGACCATCGTCTCCAGCACTTCCTTGATCATTTCCGGATCGAGAGCCGAGGTCGGCTCATCGAACAGCATGATGCGCGGGTTCATGCACAGCGAGCGGGCGATCGCCACGCGCTGTTGCTGCCCGCCGGAAAGCTGGCCGGGATATTTGTTGGCCTGTTCCGGGATCTTGACGCGCTTGAGGAAATGCATGGCGATTTCCTCGGCCTGTTTCCGCGGCATCTTGCGCACCCAGATCGGCGCCAGCGTGCAATTTTCCAGAATGGTCAGATGCGGGAACAGGTTGAAGTGCTGGAACACCATGCCGACCTCGCGACGCACCTCGTCGATCTTCTTCAGATCGTTGGTCAGTTCCTTGCCGTCGACTATGATCTTGCCCTTCTGGTGTTCCTCCAGCCGGTTGATGCAGCGGATCATCGTCGATTTGCCGGAGCCCGACGGGCCGCAGATGACGATCCGCTCGCCGCGCATCACCTTTAGATTGATGTCCTTCAGCACATGGAATTCGCCGTACCATTTGTGCATGGCGATGATGTCGATGGCGACATCGGTGGTGGAAATGTGCATCTTGGCGGCATTGACCTTGATCTCTTCCGCGCTGACGGCGTTTTCTATGGCCATGACAAGGTCCCCTTTTTAGCGTTTGTGGCCGGTGTCGAGACGGCGTTCCGTGTACATTGAATAGCGCGACATGCCGAAGCAGAACAGCCAGAAGATGAACGCCGCGAACACCAGGCCGGATCTGGCCGTCTGTGGCGTCGCCCAATTCGCGTCGGAGAAGTTCTGCTTGACGATGCCGAGGAGGTCGAACATGGAGATGACGATGACCAGGCTGGTGTCCTTGAACATGCCGATGAAGGTGTTGACGATGCCGGGAATGACCAGCTTCAGCGCCTGCGGCATGACGACCAGGCCCATCTTCTGCCAGTAGCTGAGACCGAGCGAATCGGCGCCCTCATACTGGCCTTTGGGGATCGCCTGCAGGCCGCCGCGCACCACTTCGGCCATGTAGGCGGCGGCAAACAGCGACACGCCGATCAGCGCGCGCAGGAACTTGTCGAAGCTGACGCCGGCCGGCAGGAACAGCGGCAGCATCACGCTGGCAAAGAACAGCACCGTAATCAGCGGGATGCCGCGTACCGTCTCGATGAAGATCACGCACAGCAGCTTGACTATCGGCATGTTCGAGCGCCGGCCAAGCGCCAGCACGATGCCGATCGGCAGCGACACGGCAATGCCGACGAACGACAGGCTGAGCGTCACCAGCAGTCCACCCCAACGCGACGTCTCGACATGCGGCAGGCCGAACATGCCGCCGACCAGCAGAACGAAGGCGACGACCGGCAGTACAAAAAAGAGAAGAATGGCATTCAGCCCCTTGCGCGGTATGCGCGGAATGAGCAACGGCACCAGCAGTGCCACGAACAGGATGGCCACCACGATCGGCCGCCAACGCTCCTCGATAGGATAGGTGCCGAACATGAACTGGCCGAACTTGGCGTTGACGAATGCCCAGCAAGCACCGGTCCAGCCATCCGGCTGGATGCCGCCTTGCGCCACGGTGGCGCAGACCGAGCGGTCCGGTCCAGTCCACTGGGCGTTGATGAAGGCCCAATTGATGATTTGGGGCAGGATCACAGCGACCAGCGCAATGCCAACGATGGTGAGAATGGTGTCGCCCGTGGTGGCAATCAGGTTCTTGCGGATCCAGGCGGTGAGGCCACGCTCGCTCGACGGCGCCGGTTGGGCCAGCGCCATCTCCGTCCGCACCCAGGACATGTCGTGTTCCTGCATGGCTCTACCTCTCCACCAGCGCCATCCTGGCATTGACGACGTTCATGATCGCCGACGTGATCAGGCTGAGCGCGAGATAGACAGCCATCATGATCACCACGCCTTCAACCGCCTGCCCGGTCTGGTTCAAGACAGTGCCGGCAGTCGCCGTCAGGTCCGGATAGCCGATGGCGATGGCGAGTGAAGAGTTCTTGGTCAAGTTCAGATACTGGCTGGTCAGCGGCGGAATAACGATGCGCATCGCCTGCGGCACGACGACAAGCCTGAGGATCGATCCCGAGCGCAGCCCGAGTGCCGCGGCCGCCTCGGTCTGGCCCGTGCTGACGCCCCTGATGCCGGCGCGCACGATCTCGGCGATGAAGGCGGCCGTATAGCAGGACAACGCCAGATAGAGTGACAGGAACTCCGGTCTGACCTGAAAGCCACCGACCAGGTTGAAAGTCGATTGTTTCGGGAATTCGAAGGTCAGAGGAAAGCCGCTCAGCGCGTAGGCCAGCAGCGGCAGGCCGACGATCAACGCTATGGATGTCCAGAGCACCGGGAACGGCTGACCCGTCGCCATCTGCCGCTGCCGCGCCTTGCGGGCGACGAACCAGGCCATGGCAAGGGCGAGGAGCAGGGCGACCAGGATCAGCCAGGAGCCCTCGCCCCAGACAGCGCGCGGAAAATAGAAGCCGCGCTGGTTGAGAAAGGAGCCGAACGGCAAATTAATGCTCTCGCGCGGCGGCGGCAGCACGGCGAGCACGCCGGAATACCAGAAGAAGATGACCAGCAGCGGCGGGATGTTGCGGAAGACCTCGACATAGACCGTGCAGATCTTCCTGATCAGCCAGTTGCGCGAAAGCCGGCCGATGCCGACGATGAAACCGATAATGGTGGCGGTGATGATGCCGACGACGGCAACGATCACGGTGTTGATGAAGCCAACCAGGATGGCTCGGAAATAGGTCGAATCCGACGAATATGCGATCGCGCTTTCGCTGATGTCGAAGCCGGCGCGGCCCCTGAGGAAGCCAAAGCCGGAAGCGATGTGCAAGCGCGTCAGATTGACGATGACGTTGTGGGTAACCCACCAGACCCCCGCTACCAGCAGGACGAGGACCAGCGCTTGAAAGAATATTCCGCGGACACGAGGATCATTGATGAAGGAACCGCGGCTTGGCTCCTCGCGAAGAACTTCCTGCGATGCCATTCGACAGTCCCCTGGAAAGAGAGACCGGAAGGCAGACGATCTGCCTTCCGGATCCATTTTCGATCAGCGGATCGGCGGAGCGTACTGCAGGCCACCCTTGGTCCACAGCGCGTTGATGCCGCGCGCGATCTTCAGCGGGCTGCCCGAGCCGACATTACGCTCGAACATCTCGCCGTAATTGCCGACGGCCTTGACGATGTTGACGACCCAGTCGTTAGAGACGCCGAGATCGGTGCCGATCTTGGTGTCGGCTTCCTGGCCGAGCACGCGCTTGATCTCTGGACTGTCCGAGTTCTTCATCTCGTCGACATTGGCCTTGGTGATGCCGAGTTCCTCGGCGTCGAGCAACGCGAAATAGGTCCACTTGACGATGTGGTACCATTGGTCGTCGCCCTGGCGTACGGCCGGCCCAAGCGGTTCCTTGGAGATGATCTCGGGCAACACGACGTGGTCGGCCGGCGCACCGAGCGTCAGGCGGATGCCATAGAGGCCCGACTGGTCGGTGGTGTATACGTCGCAGCGGCCGGCGTCATAGGCGGCGTTAACCTCTTCCAGCTTTTCGAAGACGACAGGATTGTACTCCATCTTGTTCGACTTGAAATAGTCGGCAAGGTTGAGCTCGGTCGTGGTGCCGCTCTGCACGCAGACCGCCGCGCCCGAAAGCTGCAGCGCCGAGTTCACGCCCGGTAGCTTCTTGGCGTTGATCATGAAGCCCTGGCCGTCGTAATAAGTCGTGCCGATGAAGTTCAGGCCGAGTGCGGTGTCGCGATTGATGGTCCAGGTGGTATTGCGCGACAGGATGTCGATCTCGCCCGACTGCAGAGCGGTAAACCGCTCCTTGGCGCTGAGCGGCGTAAACTTCACCTTGGTGCCATCGCCGAACACGGCGGCTGCCACAGCGCGACAGAAGTCCGCGTCGATGCCTTGCCACTCACCCTTGTCGTCCGGCGCCGAGAAGCCGGCCAGACCGGTCGAGACGCCGCATTGGATGAAGCCCTTCGCTTTGACATCGTCGAGCGTGGCCGCCGAAGCCGCCGAAGCCGCGAATCCAAACGCGGCGGCGCCCAAAACGCCGATTGCAATGTGTTTCATGACCCACAGACCCTTTTCTGTTTTTTCCAGGCGAACCTGACTTTTTCCCGTGTGAACGCAGCTATGTATCCCGGCCCATTACCGGAATCCCGCATCGTAACCGACGCGCTGCCTCCCATTCACGAACAACATCGAAGGCGATTATTCCTGTGAGGTCAAGGGAAATGACCAAATCCGAAAGACTTTGAAAACCAACTGCCTGAAATGCCTGAAATTGCAGACAAACGCGCTCGCAAATCGGCCAGCGCGCCAATAAAGCCGGCAAAGTCCGACCGTGAGTTGCCAAGCGCACTTGGCAGCCTTCCCGCAGGTCCACGGCTCGTTGCTGAATTGGCATATTCAAGACCTTGGCCTGGCGAGTGCGGTGCGGTTGCGCGGCCAATGCCGCCGCACTATGGCTAACGACCAACCCATGGGACGAAAAGCAATGGCAAAAGACGACAGCGAGATGGGCGTCAACACACGGCTCGCCCATTCCGGCAACAACCCGCATGACTATTTCGGCTTCGTCAATCCGCCGGTGGTGCATGCCTCGACCGTGCTCTATCCCAATGCGGCGGCGATGGCTTCACGCAGCCAGAGATACACCTACGGCACGCGCGGCACGCCGACCACCGATGCACTGAACAGCGCGATCGATGCGCTGGAAGGTTCGGCGGGCACGGTTGCGGTACCGTCCGGCCTGGCGGCGGTGACGCTGCCGCTGCTCGCCTTCCTGTCGGCCGGCGATCATCTGCTGATCGTCGATTCCGTTTATCATCCGACCCGCAACTTCGCCGACACGATGCTGAAGCGGCTGGGCATCGAGGTCGAGTATTACGAACCACGCATCGGCGCCGGCATCGCGGCGCTGATCAAGCCCAACACCAAGGTGGTGTTCACCGAATCGCCGGCCTCCAACACTTTCGAGGTGCAGGACATACCGGCCATCGCCAAGGCAGCGCATGCCGCCGGCGCCATCGTCATGATGGACAACACCTGGGCGACCCCGCTCTACTTTCGCCCCCTCGATCATGGCGTCGACATCTCGATCCACGCGGCGACGAAATACCCGGCCGGCCATTCCGACGTGCTGCTCGGCACGGTGTCGGCCAATGCGGACTGCTGGAAGCAGCTTTTCGAGACGTTCAGCACGATGGGCTGCTGCGCCGGGCCTGACGACGTCTACCAGGTGCTGCGCGGCCTGCGCACGATGGGTGTGCGGCTGGAGCATCATCAAAAGAGCGCGCTTTCCCTCGCCGGCTGGCTGGAGGGTCAGCCGGGCGTAGCGCAGGTGCTGCATCCAGGGCTGCCCAGTCATCCCGACCACGCCATGTGGAAGCGCGATTTTTGCGGATCGAGCGGCATCTTCTCGATCGTTCTCGCGGGCGGCGGACAGAAGCAGCAGCACGCCTTCCTCGACGCGTTGAAGTTTTTCGGCCTCGGCTATTCCTGGGGCGGCTATGAGAGCCTTGCCGTGCCGGTATTCCTTGGCGACCGCACAATCGCCAAGGGCCCGTATGACGGGCCGCTGGTGCGCTTGCAGATCGGGCTCGAGGATGTCGAGGATTTGAAGGCCGACCTGGCGCGCGGGCTGGCGGCGGCCGCACAGGCCTGAGCCAAGCACCTTTCCAGGCTGAGTCAGGAAATCGGCGTAACAGCTTGGAAAAATTGCGATCCTGAGTGATGTCATGGCGACCGATCAGCCGATGACACGGCGTCTACAAAATAGAGACGCCGGTGTGGTGGAGGCGTTAGAATAGCCTCTGCCGGCGCTTGAAACGGATCGAGGCCGGCCGGCGGATCGGTCGGGAACCTTTTGTCGGCCGATTCATCCAATGTCCGATGAGAAGCCTATCAGGAGATCGGCCATGCCTGCTGCGTTGACGGCAACGCCCGCCGCTTCCGGCGACATGCAGCTTGTCGGCCGCGCGCTGGCACGTGATAGCGATGCATTCCGCACCATCATCAAGACGCACAACCAAAGGCTCTACCGCATCGCCCGAGGCGTCGTGCGTAACGACAGCGAGGCCGAGGACATCGTCCAGGAGGCCTATGTCAGCGCCTTTGCCCATCTCGAGGCCTTTCGCGGCGATGCCTCGCTCGCCACGTGGCTATCGCGTATCGTCATCAACGAAGCGCTCGGCCGCTTGCGCAAAAGGCGGCGAATGGTAGCGATGCCTGAAAACCCGCAAGCCGAAATCATCCGGTTTCCCCTCAACCCGAGCGACGATCCGGAGCGGACGATGGCGCAACGGCAGATCCTTGAGCTTGTCGAACGGGCAACCGACAGTCTTCCCGATGTCTACCGGATGGTGTTCGTGGCGCGCGTCATCGAGGGATTGAGCATCGAAGAAACCGCCGAACTGCTTGGCGTGCGACCAGAAACCATCAAGACCCGGCTGCACCGCGCCCGCGCGCTGGTGCGCAAGGCGCTGGACGACCAGATCGGCCCGGTGCTGCTCGACGCCTTTCCCTTCGCGGGCCGGCGCTGCGAACGGCTGACCAATGCCGTGATGCAGCGGCTTGGTCTTTCCGGATAGGTCGCGCCGATTTTCGCGGGAACGTTTGGCGGCGACCTGCATCCAATGAGCATCACTGAAAACGAAGCCCGATGCAGTTCCGCGTCGGGGCGAAGGAGAGCATCATGTTTATTCGATCGACCACGGCACTGGCCGCATTTTTCCTGCTTAGCGCAGCGCCCTTGTCGCAAGCTGCCGACAAACCGACCGATCCGCAGATCGCACATATCGCCTACACAGCAGGCGTGCTTGACGTCGAGGCGGCCAAGCAGGCGCTGAAGAAATCGAAGAACAAGGAGGTCGTGGATTTCGCCAAGGACATGGTGCGAGATCACGAGGCGGTCAACAAACAGGCTCTCGACCTGGTCAAGAAGCTCAAGGTCACGCCTGAGGACAATCCGACCAGCAAGGCGCTGACCAAGGCGGCGGCCGAGGAACGAGCCAAGCTTGCCAAGCTCAAGGGCGCGGCGTTCGACAAGGCCTATGTCGCCAACGAGGTGGCCTACCACAAGCAGGTCAATGGCGCGCTCGAAACTCTGCTGATCCCGTCGGCCAGCAATGCCGAGCTGAAGAGCCTGCTGGAAACCGGTCTGAAAATATTCCAGGGCCACGAACAGCACGCCGAACACGTCGCCGGCATGCTGAAGTGAGGATCGAGCCAATGGCGTCGGGGCGGCATCTGTGGGTTGCGCTGGCATTGGCCATGGGTGCCCAGCCGGCCAAGGCCGACACCATCGAGGTGACGATCGAGAAGCTTGTGTTTTCGCCGGCAAAGATCGAGGCGAAGGTCGGCGACACGATCAGGTGGGTGAACAAGGACGTGTTCGCCCACACGGCAACCGTCAACGGCGCCTGGGAAGTGATGATCCCGCCGAAGAAGGCGGCGAGCCTGACGGTGAAGAAGGCGGAATCGGTCGATTATTTCTGCCGCTTCCATCCCAACATGAAAGGCCATCTGACGGTGACATCGCCCTGACTGGCTGATGCATGTCGCGCAAAAGCGTGCAGCGGTTTTGCGATAACGACATGCATAAAAAAAGAGCCTGAAGCGCGCCGCACGAGGCCGGTCTAGTGCGACGCGCTTTTAGGCTGCCAGCCATGCCGTCCCTACAAGCAGCGTGACCAGCGTCAACGGCAGGCCGACCTTGAAGAAGGCGATGAAGCCCAGCGGTTTGCCGGAGATTCGCGCGTGCTCGGCAACGATCAGATTGGCGACCGAGCCGAGCAGCGTGAAATTGCCGGCCAGCGTCGAGCTCATGGCGACGACCAGCCAGGCCCGCTCGGGGTTTTCCAGTCCGGGCACGAACGGCTTCAGCGCCAGCACGGCCGGGACATTGCTCATGATGTTGGACAGCACCGCGGTGAAGCCGGACAGCCGCCAGACATCATTCAGTCCGAGGTCCTTTGCCGAGGCGACGATGTCGGGCGTCAGCAGCGTCTTCTCCGCCCCGGCGACGACGATGAACAGCCCGGCGAACATGAACAGCAGCGGCCCATCGATCTCGCGATAGATGCGCTCAGGTTTGATGGCGCGGGTCAAAAGAAGAATGGCACCGCCGATCAGCGCTGCCTTGGCGACTGGAACGCCGGCGAAGAAGGCGATCGCCAAACCGACACAGACGACCACCGCCTTCACCACCTGACCCGGCAGCATGCGGCCGCGGTAGACTTCGGGGCTGAGCTCGGCCTTGCGCGAAAATTCGGCGCGGTAGACGATGCGGATGATGACGATGACGGCGATGAGGCCGAACGCCGCGACCGGCGCCAGCGCCGCAGAGAAGGCCGGGTAGGAAATCCCCGACAGCGCGCCGATGACCATGTTCTGCGGGTTGCCGGTGATGGTGGCGACGCTGCCGCAATTCGAGGCGGTGGCGGTGGCGATCAGATAGGGAACCGGGTTGCGGTTGATGACGCGGGTGACATGGACGACGATCGGCGCCATGACCAGGCAGATGGCGTCGTTGACCAGGAATGCGGACAGGAGGCCGGTCAACAGCGTCACCATCACCAGCAGCATGAACGGCGCATGCGCATGCTCGATGGCGAACCCGCCGAGCGCGCGAAAGGCGCCCGACACTTTAAGATGCGCCACGACGATCATCATGCCGAGCAGAAGCGTGATGGTGTCGAAGCTGATGGCGCGGTAGGCGTCCTCCATGTCGAGCGCGCCGATGGCGATCATCGCCGCACCGCCGAGCAGCGCGATCCCTGCCCGGTCGAGGCGCAGCCCGGGTATCCTGCCGATGGCGACGCCGGCATAGGTCAGGACCAGGATCAGCAGTGCCGCCGCGCCCATCGCTGTCATGTGTTGGAAATCCTGTGCGACTGGCGAGTGAACCTGTCCGGAATGGACCCTGAAAATATTGGCGATCCCGACAGGATTCGAACCTGTGACCATCGGCTTAGAAGGCCGGTGCTCTATCCAGCTGAGCTACGGGACCGCTGGCCGGCCGCATGACCGGCGGATTGTGCCGGCAGGGCCGGTATGGGATCAATGCGTCCAGGGCGTCCTGCGGTCATAGCGGAAATTCTCCGCATAGGAAATCTGGCGGCGCTTGATTTCCTTCGGCTCCTCGACGCGGAAAGCCAGCCCTTCCTTCTCAGCGTAGGCGACCGCGTCCTCTCTTGTGTCGAAGGTCAGCCTGATCTGGCTTCGCATGTCGCCGGACGTGGTGTAGCCCATCAGCGGATCGATCTTCTTGCGCTGCTCCGGATCGAATTCCAGCACCCAATAGCCGGTCTTGGCCTTGCCGGACTGCATCGCGGTTTTGGCTGGGCTGAAAATGCGGGCTGACATGACCACCTCATTGCTGGTTGCAAGCACACGACCCCGAGACCACATTACTGTTCTCTGGCCATGCACTAGCCCGTCATTACTGCGCAATGCCGCCGGCAGCAAGGCCGATGGCTTTTTACGCTTGCTTTGGCGGGCTGAAATCACTAGGCAACAGACCGTTCGGAGTGTAGCGCAGCCTGGTAGCGCATCTGGTTTGGGACCAGAGGGTCGGGAGTTCGAATCTCTCCACTCCGACCATTCATCAAGCGAATCTCGTCGGCAGCGCAAGCGGATCACGCTCGAGTGTGTCTGCCGTCGCCGGTCATGTTTAAGCGACGAACGGACAGCACGAGCCCGCGCTGCCTGTCCGACATGCAAGCCGTCAGCCCTGGATGAAGGCCAGCAGATCCGGATTGATGATCTCCGGATGGGTGGTGCACATGCCGTGCGGCAGGCCCTTGTAGACCTTGAGCGTGCCGTGCTTCACCAGCTTGGCCGCAAGCAGCGCGGAGTCGGCGATAGGCACGATCTGGTCGTCGTCGCCGTGCATGATCAGGACGGGCACGTCGATCTGCTTGAGGTCGTCGGTGAAGTCGGTCTCGGAAAAGGCCTTGATGCAGTCGTAATGGGCCTTGGCCCCACCCATCATGCCTTGGCGCCACCAATTGTCGATAGCGCCTGGCGAGACCTTGGCGCCCTCGCGGTTGAAACCGTAAAACGGGCCGGCCGGCACATCCCTGTAGAACTGGGCGCGGTTAGCGGCCAGAGCGGCGCGAAAGCCGTCGAAGACCTCGATCGGCAGGCCGCCCGGATTGCTATCGGTCTTGACCATGATCGGCGGCACCGCGCCGATCAGCACCGCCTTGGCAACACGGCCTCCGCTGCCATAAAGCGCGACGTAACGCGCCACCTCGCCGCCGCCGGTCGAGTGGCCGATGTGGATCGCATCCCTGAGATCGAGATGCGCCGCCAGCGCCGCGACGTCGGCAGCGTAGGTGTCCATGTCGTTGCCGGTCGCGGTCTGCGACGAGCGGCCGTGGCCGCGGCGGTCATGGGCGATGACGCGGTAGCCCTTTTCGAGGAAGAACAGCATCTGGTTGTCCCAGTCGTCTGAGCTCAGCGGCCAGCCGTGATGGAACACGATCGGCTGGCCCTTGCCCCAATCCTTGTAGAAAATCTCGGTGCCGTCATGGGTGGTGAATGTGCTCATCGTCCTACTCCTTAATGGAAAAGTTGGGGGTAACAGGGAAGCTTTTAGCCCCCTTCTGCTGGACAAATTATAACAGTGCGGCCAGGGTGAGCATTGGCAAAACGGACATTCAACGTGGCAAAACTGACAAATGGCGGCTGCGCTTGATCTGATCGAAATCGGCCTTGTCTTGTATCCCGGCGTGCAGGAAGCGGCCGTGCTCGGCCTGACCGATCTCTTTCTGCTGGCCAACCGGCTGGCGGCCGATCGGTCGCCGGACGCTTTGAGGCTTCGCGTCAGCCATTGGCAATTGGAGGACGCGGGCCAGACCGTAGTCTGCACTTTCGACAGCGACCCCGGCGCCGACAATCAACCAGCCATGGCTATCATCCCGCCAACCTTGGGAGATCCGATCGCTCGGGAAGCAGCCGCGCCCTATGCCGGCTGGCTCAGGGGCCGTCATGCGGCAGGCGCGACCCTCGGCTCGGTCTGCGCCGGCGCCTTCGTGCTTGCCGAGACCGGCCTGCTGTCGGGTCGTGCTGCGACCACGCATTGGGCTTATCGCGACGCGCTGGCGCTACGCTTTCCAGACATTCTGCTCGATGCCGACAGGCTGGTCATCGACGATGGCGACATCATCACCGCGGGCGGCTACATGGCCTGGACCGATCTCGGCCTCAAGCTGGTGGACAGGGTGCTCGGGCCGACCGTCATGATGGACACGGCGCGTTTCATGCTGGTCGACCCGCCGGGCCGCGAGCAACGCTTTTACAGCCCGTTCGCGCCGCGGCTGACCCACGGCGACGAAGCGATCCTCAAGGTGCAGCATTGGCTGCAGGCGAACGGCGCCCGCGACGTGACGCTCGGGGCCATGGCCGGGCATGCCGGACTGGAGGAGCGGACTTTCCTGCGCAGGTTCCGCAGCGCCACCGGCCTCAAGCCGACCGAATATTGCCAGCACCTGCGCGTCGGCAAGGCGCGCGAGATGCTGGAAACCACGATGCGGTCGATCGACCAGATCGCCTGGGAGGTCGGCTATGACGATCCCGGCTCGTTCCGCAAGGTATTCGCCAGGATAACCGGCCTGGTGCCCGGCGACTATCGCAAGCGCTTTGGCACGGAACGAGCGGTAATTGCAGGCGGAGAGAGCTGAGGCCAGCCGCGCAATGGCGCTATCGATTCGATGCTGCCAAAGGCAAGCTCGCCGGGCGAGAACCCCAACCACCCATCTCCCGGCGAGCCTACTACCTGATTTGATACGCAATCAGGACCGGGATTAGCCGGCAAGCTCGTTGCTGCAAGACAGATGCCAGCTTTTGTTCCCGAAATGGGACAGTGGCGGAACTGGAATCGTCAAATCTCGAACTCGCCCTGCCCTTCATCCATGGCGCTGACGGTCTCGGCGGCGAGCGCGCGGGTGATCGGCGTCTTGCGCTCGAGCGCGGTGCGGTCGAGCCGTTCGACCACCCGCATGGCAGTGGCCAGCGAGCGCTCGATGCGGCGCACCAGATATTGCACGACATGCGGCTCGACCTCGACCTGGCGGTCGGCGAACAGCTTTGTGATGACGCCGGCCAGCAGAAGATCGTCGGGTTCGTGGATCTCGACGGTCGCCGCCGCCTTCAGCCGCGACGCCAGGTCGGGCAGCCTGACGCCCCAGGCGGACGGGAAGCGCCGCGCCGTCAACAGCAAGCTCGAGCCGGCGCCGCGCACCGCGTTGATCAGGTGGAAGAGGCCGTGCTCATCGATCGGGCCGGCATCGACATCGTCGATCAGGGCCGGATGCGCGCCGAGATTTTCGATGCAGTCGCCGATGCGGCCGGCCTCCACTTTCACCGCGTCGGCGCGGGTCCGCCAGATCGAGGCCAGATGGGTTTTCCCCGAGCCGGCCGGCCCGGCCAGCACAACGACCGGCGACGGCCAGTCCGGCCAGCGGTCGACAAGCGCCGCCGCCTGGCTGTTGGTGCTGGAGACGACGAGCTCGTCGCGCGAATAGCCGGTGCCGTGGCCTAGATCGAGCGGCAATTGACACGGCGGATCGATCTTGTCCGGCATCTGGCTCAACCGCGCGCGCCCCCGCGGCGGCGCACCTGCAGCGGCGGCACCGGCTCGTCGGCGTGGCCCTTGTAGAGCGGCGATTCGAGATAGCGGGCGATGGCGAAGCGCACCAGAACGGCAACGGCGGCGGAAGCCGGAACGGCGATCAGCAGGCCGACGAAGCCGAACAGCGCGCCGAAGGCAAACAGCGCAAACATCAGCCATACCGGATGCAGGCCAACGCTTTTGCCGACCAGCCTTGGCTGCAGGATGTTGCCCTCGATGAACTGGCCGACGAAGAACACACCGGCCACCGCTGCGATCATGGTCCAGTCCGGCCAGAACTGGACGAAGGCGACGCCGACGGCCAGCACCAGGCCGGTCAGCGAGCCGACATAGGGGATGAAGGAGATCAGTCCGGCGAACAGACCGATGAGGATGCCGAAATTCAGGCCCGTCAGTGTCAGGCCGGTGGCATACATGGCGCCCAGCACCAGGCACAGCGTGCCCTGGCCGCGCACGAAGCCGGCGGTCGCCGTGTTGATGTCCCTGGCGATCGTCCTGACGGTCTTGACATAGTCGCGCGGCACCCAGCTGTCGACGATTGTCACCATGCGATCCCAGTCGAGCAGCATGTAGAAGGCGACGACCGGCGTCACGACGAACAGGCTGACCACCGAGACCAGCGCCACGCCGGAGCTCCAGATCGAGGTGAACACGGTGGTCAGGAGGCCGAAGCCGGAGGTCAGCAGCGAGTTCAGGCCTTCGCGCAGGCCGTTGGCGTCGACGCCGAATTTCTCTTCCAGCCATTTCGGGTCGAAGCTGGTGATCAGGCCCTGCAGCCGGGTCAGATAGTCCGGCAGCTTGCTGGCGAAATCAGCCATCTGCGAGGCGAGCACCGGAACCAGGATGACGAAGGCCAGTACCAGGACGACGATAAAGGCGATGAGGATGACCACCGTCGCCATCAGCCTGGACAGGCCAAGCCGCTCCAGCCGGTCGGCGACAGGGTCGAGGAAATAGGCGAGCACCATGCCGGCGACGAACGGCAGAAGGATGCCGCTGAAGACATAGAGGAAGACGGCGAGGATGATGGCGCTGACCAGCCAGAAGCGGATCTGGCGGCGAAACGACGCCGATGCCGCAGCTTCCGCTGCCGCAGCCTCAGCTTCAGCGTCGATGGACCGTTCGTCAGGTGCCGGGTGTGGAGCCTTCGCCATAGCCGCTCATATGCCTCAGCCAAGCCACGAGATAGGCCGCGGCCGAAGCCACGGTCAAGACCCCGGACAGCAATATGAGGGCCGGCCTCAGCGGATCGAGACGGATGTCGAAGGCGAGTTCGCCCAACACCACTGCCGCCAGCACGATCTGGATCGCGGTGTTGGCCTTCGACACCAGGAGCGGCTTCATCTCGACCGGATGCGCCATGACGGTGGATAAAAGCACGGCGCAGACGATCAGTGCGTCGCGCGACACCATGGTAACGACCAGCCACAGCGGCAGTTCGCCGCTGAAGCCCAGGACCACGAAAACCGAGACCAGCAGCAGCTTGTCGGCCATCGGATCGAGATAGGCGCCGAGCCTGGAAAACTGATTGAAATGGCGGGCGATGAAGCCGTCGACGCCGTCGGAAATGCCGGCAATGAGGAAGCCCGCAAAGGCCCAGTCCCAGCGGTCCTGCAGCATGGCCAGCACCACCGCCGGCACCAGCACGAAGCGCATGATCGTGATCATGTTGGGGATGGTCAAACGCATATCCCGTCGCTCTTGTTTGCCGATACATGATGGAGATGGAGGGTTACGGCAAGTGAGAACCGACACAGAAGCTGCCAATCTCCCCACGAGGGCGCCAGCAATGAAATAGGTCAAGACAGATGTCGATTTCGGGGAGGCTCATTCGTCTCACGATAGGAAGCCAAGGAAATTTGCCCAGGCAAGGAAACGGACGCGATGACAATCACTATCACAGCATTTGAACGATCGCCCGATGGCGGCAAGGGACTGGCGCGTGATACGCGCGTTCGCTGGGCGCTCGAAGAAGTGGGGCAGCCGTATGAGGTTCGTCTTGTTTCCTTCGCAGAGATGAAGGCGCCTGAACATCTGGCGATCCATCCCTTCGGCCAGATCCCCACCTATGAGGAAGGTTCTCTCTCGCTGTTCGAGACCGGCTCGATCGTCTTTCATCTTGCTGAGCAGCATGCGGGATTGCTGCCGAAGGATCGCAATGCCCGCGCGCGTGCGATCACGTGGATGTTTGCCGCACTTAACACCGTCGAACCACCGATCCTCGAATTAACGACGGCAAGAATATTCGAACGTGACAAGCCTTGGAGCGAGGAGCGCTTGCCGTTGGTAAAGGACCGTGTTCGCGCTCGGCTGGACAAACTCTCGGCTCACTTGGGTGTCGCCGACTGGCTCGATGATGCGTTCAGCGCGGGCGATTTGTTGATGGTGTCGGTGCTGCTGCGACTAAGAATGTCAGGCATTTTGGACGAATATCAAAACTTGGCTGCCTATGTAGCGCGCGGGGAAGCACGGCCGGCCTATATCCGGGCTTTCGCCGCGCAATTTGCGATCAACGCAGAGGGGGCGTGAAGATTAGCCAGCATTGAACTAACCAAATGGAAGCGAGCCCGAAGCGCGCGCGCTCTCCTTTGGCGACGCCAGTCAAGAAAGCTGGTACGTCTCCCGTATTCGAGGGGACGCCATGTCGATCAACATCTATGTCTACTGGGGGCGAGGAGAAAGGACGCCGAAGAGCTGGTCCCGCAGCTGCAGGCGCATTTCCGGGCCTTGGACGAAGCCGACGACAGGTTCGCGAGGTGGGCCCCGCGCGGCAGATCGCTCAAAAAAGCAATCGCCTCCAAGCCGGTCAACACCTCGTCGTGCGAGGTTCTCCATCGCTGGCTGTTAAAGGGCCGGAACAAGACGGACATGCCTCCGAGACAGCCCGTTCCTGAACTGGGATACAATGTGTCGCTGTGGAACCAGCGCCAGGCAAATATAGAGGCGTCCACATCAGTCCATTGCAGTTCCTGGTCCAAATATCTGTCGGAAGACAGCCAGAACAATGCTTCGCTGGAGTTTAGCTACATAGCTGGAGCCGAACCGGTGAATACAAAGGTTTTGCTCGGCCTATTTCTCAAGTTCATTGATATCTGGGAACCCAGTTGGGGTTCGATCTGGCGGCACGTTCATGAGGGACATCCAGCCGGGGCGCGTTGGAACCCAAGACATGTTCAATATGCCTTCTTCCAGTCACCGGGAGGACGCGGGCACGATGAACGATTTATGGGACAGCAGCAGACCCTCCCCAAGGGCGGTCGCCTCTGGACGGACGAAACGGCGGTGCCTTTCCTGGAAGAGACGTAAGTGCCCGGTATTCCGCTGCCGTCCTTGCAAGACGCTGTTGCCCATGCGAAGAGCCCGTGAAGCGACAGCCTATTTCCCCACTGCTGAATGACGATGGCGCAGAGAATCACAATCGCTTGGCGAGTAACGCTTTGTTATCTGGCCGGACTGACAGAAAGTCTTTTGGTCTTCGCATTTTTGGGAGCCCCGCACCGCAAGGTGGCGACGCAAGATCTCCTGTGGGCCTTCGCTCTTGAGCTGGCCGTGGGCGTGGTCGTCTCTTGGCCCCTCTGGCTGACCGCCGCTGTCGTCGCGTTCGTTTTCTCAAGATCAGTCGTTGCAAATCCAGGTCTGTGGGCTGCCGCGGCGGCGTTGATCGCCGCCGGCTTCTCGTATGGGACCCTGCCCTTCGACGGTGAGATCAGGTCTCTTGCCACCGTCGGAGGCCTCGCCGCAATTCTGGCAGGGATTTCTTTTTATTGTTGGAGTGTATCGCGCCCGGTTCCCCCGGCATCCAACTGAAAACACCCTCATCGCGCGCTTGCCTTGCGGGGCAAAACCGTTCATGCGAAGAGCCCGCACGCGAATGAAACCAGCGACAGGCAAGCGCAACAGATGAGCAGGCGCCGGAAATGAGCAAGCGCAAGAACGGGCTCACCTATGCCGAAGCGGGCGTCGACATCGACGCCGGCAATCTCATGGTCGAGAAGATCAAGCCGCTGGTGCGCGCCACCCGCCGGCCGGGCGCCGATGGCGAGATCGGCGGCTTCGGCGGTTTGTTCGACCTCAAGGCCGCCGGCTTCACCGATCCCGTGCTGGTGGCCGCC
This sequence comes from Mesorhizobium sp. M1006, assembly GCF_040318825.1. NCBI lineage: Bacteria > Pseudomonadati > Pseudomonadota > Alphaproteobacteria > Hyphomicrobiales > Phyllobacteriaceae > Mesorhizobium > Mesorhizobium sp. M1006. Next base: position 3,243 of record NZ_JAMYMZ010000056.1, on the reverse strand, counting down.
AACGACGGCGTCGGCACCAAGCTGAAGATCGCCATCGATGCCGGCAAGCACGATACGATCGGCATCGACCTCGTCGCCATGTGCGTCAACGACATCGTCGTGCAAGGCGCCGAGCCGCTGTTCTTCCTCGACTATTTCGCCACCGGCAAGCTCGATCCCGACCAGGGTGCCTCGATTGTCGGCGGCATTGCCGCCGGCTGCCGGCAGGCCGGTTGCGCGCTGATCGGCGGCGAGACGGCGGAGATGCCCGGCATGTATCACGACAAGGATTATGACCTTGCCGGCTTTGCCGTCGGTGCCGCCGAACGCGGCCAGTTGCTGCCGACCGACGACATCGTCGAGGGCGACGTGCTGCTCGGCCTTGCCTCGTCGGGCCTGCATTCGAACGGCTTTTCGCTGGTCCGTCGCATCGTCGCCGTAAGCGGCCTTGGCTGGGGCGATCCGGCGCCGTTCAATGACGAGGCGACGCTGGCCGAGGCGCTGCTCGAACCTACCCGCATCTACGTCAAGTCGATCCTCAAGGCGATCCGCAACACCCACGGCATCAAGGCGCTGGCCCATATCACCGGCGGCGGCTTTCCCGAAAACATCCCGCGCGTTCTGCCCAAGGATTTTTCGGCCGAGCTCGATCTCGGCGCCATCGAGGTGCCGCCGGTGTTCTCATGGCTGGCCAAGACCGGCGGCGTCGCGCCGGAAGAGATGATGCGGACCTTCAATTGCGGCATCGGCATGATCCTGGTCGTCGCCTCCGGCCAGGCGGCGCAGGTCGCTGCCGTTCTGCAGGAGGCCGGCGAGACGGTGACGCCGATCGGCCAGATCGTGCCGCGCCGCGATGCCGGCGTCATCTATCGGGGCTCGATTGGCCTATGAGGAAACGGACGGTCGTACTGATCTCGGGGCGCGGCTCCAACATGACGGCGCTGGTTGCGGCGGCGAGCAACCCGGCCTATCCGGCCGAGATCGTCGGCGTCATCTCCGACCGGGCCAATGCCGCCGGCCTTGGCATCGCCGCGGCGCGCGGCATCGCCACCAGAGTGATTTCGCGCTCCGACCATGCCAGCAAGCAAGCGCATGACGAGGCGATCGATGCGGCCCTCTTGTCGTTCGGCGCCGAGATCGTCGCGCTGGCCGGCTACATGCGCATCCTCGGCGCGCGCTTCGTGGAGAAGTGGCAGGGCCGCATGATCAATATCCACCCTGCCCTGCTGCCTGCCTTCAAGGGGCTGGATACGCATGCGCGGGCCCTCCGCGCAGGCATGCGCATCCATGGCTGCACGGTGCATTTCGTCACGCTCGACATGGATGACGGGCCGATCATCGCCCAGGCCGCCGTGCCGGTGATGGTCGGCGACAATGAGGACACGCTGGCCGCGCGCGTGCTCAAGGCCGAGCACCAGCTCTATCCGCTGGCGCTGGGGCTGGTCGCCGAAGGCAAGGCGCGAATGGAAGGCGGCCGCACGGTGTTTTCGCGCTTCGCCGACGATGCCGACAACGCCACGTCGGTGGTGATCGCGCCCGACCCGCTGCGCGAAGAGACCGATCTCGAGCACCTGGCGCGGATAACGCCGTAAGAGTCAGTTCTTGAATTTGGTAGCAAATTTTGCTACCGTTTTCGTGAGGAGACGGCTTGATGGCGACAGTCGAAAAAGTCAGCGTAGCGCTTTCCCCGGAACTGCTGGACATGGTCAAAGGCGCGGTGGCCAGCGGGCAGTACGGTTCGGCAAGTGAAGTGATCCGCGAGGCACTGCGCGAATGGCGGCTTCGCCAGCCCTTGCGCGAGGCCGAAGCGGAGCGGTTGCGGAAAGCCTGGACGGAAGGGCTGGAGAGCGGTCCGTTTGCGCCGTTCGACATCGAGGACATAAAACAGAAAGCCCGCAGCCGGTTGGGCAACACCAGCAAAAACCGGCGGAATGGCTGACATCCGCATTGTCCGCAGCCCGGCGGCAGAAGACGACCTGATCGATATTTGGTTTGGCATTGCAAGGGACAACCCGCTTGCCGCGGACCGCTTTTTGGATGCTATTGCCGTGCGCATCGTGCAATTGGGCACATTCCCGGGATCCGGTCCCAAGAGGCCCGACATCGCTGCCGATGTGCGAGCGTTGACGATCGGCAATTATCTCGTGCTTTATCAGCTGGCCGGACAGCGGGTCGAGATCGTCCGCGTCGTGCATGGCGCACGCGATGTCTCGGCATTGTTTTGATAGATTGCGGACAAGCAAATGGACGTTTTCGACAGCGCGATCCGGCAAAAGCGTGATCTCGCCGGCGTCTTCGAGTACGACGAGGCGGACGATCCGAAAAGTGCACGGCATGTTTTTATCTCTGTCGGATCGAGGACGGACGAGTAGGTCCCATCATCGATGCAATTCACATTCGATCGGGCGATTGGGCCATCACTGAAGCAGACATTTCGGTCAGTTGGGATAAAGATGAAGGGCGTGTAGGCCTGTTCATCTTTGGTGCACTTTGGGCGAGTTTTGATACCGTCACAGGTGCAAGACATGACGGCGGATATAGGAAAGACTTTCAGCCCGACATCCCTTGGACTTGAGTTGAATCCATGAAGCAACTGCTGCTCCTGCGTCACGCCAAGTCGAGTTGGGACGATCCCGACCTCATCGACTTCGACCGGCCGCTGTCCGCGCGCGGGCTGAAGGCAGCACCACTGGTCGGGCGCGAACTGGCCCGGCGCGGCTGGCTGCCGGAGCTGGCGCTGGTGTCGCCGGCGCTGCGCACCCGCGACACGTGGCGGCTGGTCTCGGCGGAATTGCCGGCGAAGGTGCAGGCCAAATTTTCCCAGGCGCTCTACGAGGCAGCGGCGGCGGACATCCTCGCCAAGGTGCGGCAAGTAAAGGCGGGGACTGGAACGCTGCTGGTGCTTGGCCACAATCCCGGGCTGGAGGAGTTCGCGCGCGGGGTTGCCGGGGCTGGATCGGACCAAGCGGCGCTGAAGAAGCTGGCGGAAAAATACCCCACCGCGGGCCTGGCTCGGTTCGACGTCGACGGCGATTGGACCGGTCTCACCTTCGGCAGCGCCCGACTGACGCACTGCATTTGGCCGAAGGATCTTCGCTAGCGACTGCCTGACAGGCCGGGGGATCGCCGACCTTTCGACCAAACCCGGCTTCGCGCAAACAAAAGCGGCGGGCCAAGCCCGCCCCGGGTGGGGGGGCGGGGTTTGAGGCTCTATAGGCCCCACTTGCCCCCGGCTCCTTGGGGGGCAAAGGGGTGATACGCGCC
>NZ_JAMYMZ010000055.1:0-32180 GCF_040318825.1 Mesorhizobium sp. M1006 | reverse complement strand
TCAAAGGCCGGACATATGGACGCAAGCGATCGAAAACGACGCAAAACAACCGTTGCAGGCAGGGCGCCGTCCACATATGGATCCTAGGGTCTCTGCTACGTTGAACTGCAGGGCAAGCTCGTCCTCGATTGGTCGCAAGGGGGCTAAAGGCCGGCGCTCTACGGCGCCCCCCTCTGCCCTGCCGGGCATCTCCCCCTCTTGGGGGGAGATTGGCAGCTTGACGGGCAGCGCGAACCTCGCAAACAGAACCTCAATCCGGCCCGAACCCCGGCGATGTCGCACTGCCGTCATCCAGCTTCGACAGCCATTCGACCAGCGTCGCGCGGTAGCGCGTCAGGCCTTTGTAGTTGGCGAGTTCGTCGGGAAGGTCGCGGATGACGCGGTGCAGGCGCCTTGCCCATTTCGGCTGCGTCACCAGCTCGTCCATCTTGATCAGGTAGCAGCGGATCGGGAAGACGATCGCATTCGAGCGCGGCAGCCGCCAGAAGCTCTGCAGCTCGACGCGCAGATGGACCTTGTCGCCGACGTTTTTGGGCGTCACCGTGGTCCGGTCCGGACCCCATTTGTGATAATTTTCCGGGCTGGTATCGAGGCGAGGATTGATTGTCATCGTCCAGTTCAGCCGGCGCGCCGGCTTGCCCTGCTGGATGTTGGTGAGGAATTTTAGCGCCCGGACGAAGATGCCCTTCTCATGCGCCAGCGGCACCGGCGCGTGCCATTCGAAGAAGTTCATGCCGATGTCGAAATCGAGCGACCAGTCGGCCTGGGTGGTGACCATGCCGGCATCCATCCACAGATTGCCGTCGCGCTGGTCGAGAATGCAGAAATCGCCCTGGCTCTGGCGGGTGATGTATTCCATCGGCCCATAGGGCAGCGTCGAGACGTCGCCGAAGGTGAAGCTGTCGTCGATGCCGAGCGGTCGGTTGATCCAGCGCCAGCGGTCGCCATGGCGCGTCAGCGTGAAATGCTCGGGATAGCCCAGCGCCTGCTGCTCCATCAAAAGCTCGAGCAGATCCCAGCCGGCCAGCGTCATGTGCGGCAGCGACTGGCAGCGCAGCGGATCCTCGGCCAGCACCAAAGCGCGGTCCTGCATCTCGGCGACATAGTGCTCGTCGACGTCGATCAAATTCTCCAGCACGCTGCCCTTCGGCCCGGCGACATGCGGCTCGATGTTGACGGCATACATGTAGCTGTCTTCGTGGAACGGGAACGGGAACCGCCTGATGTGCTCGGGGCTGTTCCTGAAGGTGAAGTCGTCGCGGAACGTTTCCTTGCGAAAGGTGATGCCCAAGCTCGCCTCCTATCTTTCCAGCACCAGCGACCGGCCCTCGAAGCGCGAGACGCAGGGCATGATCTTGCAGCCCGAACGGTGGTCTTCCTCGCTCAGCCAGTGGTCGTTGTGGATGAATTTGCCGTCATGCGAAATGACGTTGGTCTCGCACTGGCCGCAGACGCCGCCGCGGCAGAGATAGGGCGGATCGACCCCGGCCGCCTCGATCGCCTCGAGCAGGCTCTGCTGCTCGTCGACACGGATGATCTTGCCGCTGAGCGCCAGCGTCACGTCGAAGGGCGCGCCGGGCTGCGGTGCCGCGAAATGCTCGAAATGCACGGTCTCGGCAGGCCAGCCGAGGGCGGCGGCACGCTCGCGCACCCAGCCGATCATGCCCGACGGGCCGCAGACATAGAGATGCGTGCCGAGCGGCTGCGACGACAACAGCCGGTCGAGATCGACGCGCTCGTCGCGGTCGTCGTGATAGAGCCTGACCCGGCGATCGTAGCGCTCCCTGAGCAGGTCGGCATAGGTGCCGAGCGAGGCGGTGCGGCAGGTGTAATGCAACTCGAAATTGCCGCCTTCCGCCGCCAGCTGCGCGGTCTGCGCCATGAACGGGGTGATGCCGATGCCGCCGGCCAGCATCAGATGCTTCCTGGCGCGCAGATCGAGCGAGAACAGGTTGACGGGATAGCTGACCACCATCTCCGTGCCCGGCCTGACCTGCCTGTGCATGAACAGCGAGCCGCCGCGGCCGACGTCGTCGCGGCGAACCGAGATGGTGTATTCGCGGGTATCGAGCGGCGAGCCCATCAGCGAATAGGGATTGAGCCTGGTGCGTTCGCCATCGCGCATCTCGACGACGACATGGGCGCCGCCGGAAAAGGTCGGCAAGAGCTCGCCGTCGCGCCTGCGGAAGTGAAAGCGCGTCACCAACTCGTTGACCGGAACGACATCGCTGACGATGACGTCGAGCTTGGTGGTGCCGGTGCTCATCGAAAGATCTCCTCCGTCGGAGGAATTTCGCTGCGGTCCTCGGCGTTGATGCAGACGCCCTGGAAGGCGGCGAGGCGTCGTGAATAGTGGTCGCGCACCAGAAGCAAGAGGCCGCAATGCGAACAGGCTGCCGGCTGCGTCGTCACGTTCTCGGTGATGCCCTTGCAATGGACGCATTGCATGCGGCGCGCCAGCGAGCCGCGATGCTCGGTCTGGACCGAGGTGTGGTCGATGCCGGCTTCGAGCGCCGCCTGCATGGCCTGGCCGATCAGCCCCTCGGTGCCGGCAAGGTAGAGCCTGAGGCCCATATGGGCGTTGGCCAGCGTCTGCTTCAGCCGCGGCAGGGCGCTGGCAAAGGAATGGCCGAGGTAGAACTGTGCCGGCTTCAGGGCTTCGAGCGCATCGGCATATTTACCATCGCGTCCGGCAATGAAGATGATGTGGGCGCCACCGAAGAAATCCGCCGGTGCCTTGGCGGCCAGATCGGCAATCGCCAGCGCTCCCTCTGCATCCGCTATGAAAAGATGATGCTTGCCGGGCTGCGGAGACAGGGTCCCATAGACCGGGCGGCTGATGATGCTTTTCGCTGCCATACCCGCAGTATGCCTCAGCCTTTCGCCGTGCGCTTGGTCTTCTTCGGATCATCGAAAGGAAGCGGCTCGGCGGTTGCGCTGATGGTGCCGCTCTTGTTGCGGATCTCGAGCCTGGTGCCCTGCACCGCGCAGTCGACGTCGAGCCGGGCAATGCCCATCGATTTTTTGACCAGCGGCGAATACATGGCGCAGGTCACCACGCCGACCTTTTTGCCGTCGCGATAGACCGGTGCGCCCTCGTCGGCCGGCTCCTTGCCTTCGAGCAGCACGCCGAAGATCTTGAAGCGCTCCTTGCCCTTGAGGCGGTAGTGCTCCTCGGCACCGCGAAAGCCCGTCTTGCCGGGGCTGACGGTGAAGTCGAGACCAAGCTCCCACAGTGTGTCGCCGGGGCCTTCGTTCTCAAACGGGTATTTCTGCGAATTGTCGTAGGGGTAGAACAGCAGGTAGCTCTCGACGCGCAGCATGTCGAGCGTGGTGAAGCGGCACGGGACGATGCCGGCACTCTTGCCCTCGTCGAGGATCCTGTCCCAGATCGTTCCGGCGTCCTGGCCACGGCAGAAGATCTCGTAGCCGCGCTCGCCGGTGTAGCCGGTGCGCGAGATCATCACCGGAAAGCCGAACAACTGGGTCTGCATGTGGTGGAAATAATTGAGGTCGCGAATGCCGGGCACATGCTTTGCCAGATAATCGACGGCGGTCGGGCCTTGCAGCGAAAGATCGTGCAGATTGTCGTCGAAGCGCAGCGACACGTCGCGACCGACGGAAGCGCGCTGCAACTCTTCATGGCCGGTGCCCGAGCCATGCACGACCATCCAGGAATTCGGGCCGGTGCGGTAGAGGATGCAGTCGTCGGTGAACTTGCCGGCCTCGTTGAGCATGCAGGCATAGGCCGACTTGCCGGGATAGATCTTTTCGACGTCGCGCGTCGTCGCCAGATCGATCAGGTGCGAGGCGTGCGGCCCGGTGATGTGGACCTTCTTCAAGCCGGACACGTCCATCAGGCCGGCCTTGGTGCGGATGGCGATATACTCTTCGTCCGCGTCCTTGTCGTAGGTCCAGGCGGTGCCCATGCCGCTCCAGTCCTCGAGCTTCGAGCCGAGCGCGCGATGGCGATCCGCAAGCGTCGAAAATCTCCAGGATGCCGTCATCCGCTGTCCTCCGTTCGAAAGAAACTTTTTTGCTTTCCCCTGCTCCCTGCACACAGGCGGGAGCGTTGGCTTGAATATTGATCGCAAACGCCGGGAGCCTGCAATACCCGTAAGCAAATAATTTCATTGTCAGGCAAATCCGGCGCGCCCAAACAAACGGTTAACGTCGCGTAAAATCGTCTTGACAATTCCAGAATTCGGCCGGATTTTATGAAAAAAATTTCACTCTCTTGAAAGAGGGCAATGACCGGCCAATCCGGACCGGCGTTGAAAAAGGGGAAAGCCGATGTCCGACCTGCAACAGCGCGTGGAAGCGTTGTACCGTTCCGACGTGCGTGGATCCATGCTCCTGATCGTCTGCCTGTGGGCGACGATCCTCTTTGTCCTGTTCATGACATGGCCATACGTCCCCGACGCCGGCATCAAGCTCGTCGTCGCGGTCGCCGCCGCCGCGGTGCTGATCTTCAACACGGCCGCCATTCTGGCGATGGTCAACCACTACAAGGAAGACAAGGACTTCATCTACGGCCTCGACATCAAGAACGCCGACGCCTACCGCAACCGCAAGTCCTGAGGGGGAGACGCATGGCCCGCTATACACCGCCCGAACAGAGCAAGGCCGGACAGGTTTTCGATATCGCCGTCGTTGTGGTCGCGATTTTCGTCGCGCTGTGGCTGCCGCTGAAACTAGGGCTGGCAGGGGCGGCAAAATCCATCGACGCGCTCGACGCCAAGACGTGGGAAGCGCTCGGCCAGAACCCGACCATGGCCTCGATCTGGGAAAAGCTCGGCTACACGCCGGAAACCGCGCACGACATCATCCAGAACCGGTTCCACTACATCATCGACTGGCCGACGCTGATCATTATGGCGGCGGTGCTGATCGGCTATTTCATCTTTCTGTTCCGCGCATCGGACCGCGAATACCGCGACGTCATCGACGAAAAGTTCGGCGACAAATAGATAGGAAGCATCGTCATGTGGGTGGCACTCTCTTACGCATGCTGGGGCATCTCGATCGTGCTCGCGCTGTGGATGCTCTACGACTGGTTCAAGATCGACACGACCTATTCCGAAGAGATGCTGACCTCGTCCAGGGAAGGCGAACTTGAAGCCGTGTCCGAAAAACACCGGATCTGAGTGGGGGATTGAACGATGACGATCACGGCTGAACCAGCGGTGCAAGTGCAGGGCGACAGGGTTTCACTGCTCAGGGTGCTCGGCCCCGCCCATGTCTGGGCGCTCGGTGTCGGCATCGTTCTGGTCGGCGAATTCACCGGCTGGAATTTCGCGGCGGACAAGGGCGGCGCGCTGGCGGCGCTGATCGTCTGCTGGATCGTCGGGCTGCTCTACACCTCGGTCGCGATGATCGATTCCGAAGTGACCTCGACGGTTGCCGCCGCCGGCGGCCAATATGCGCAGGCCAAGCACATTGTCGGGCCGCTGATGGCCTTCAACGTCGCGCTGTTCCTGGTCTTTGCCTACACCATGCTCGAAGTGTCGGACGCGATCCTGCTCGGCGACACCATCGTCGCCAAAGCCGGCGTCGAGGGCCTCACCCACAATTCCTTCATCGCCGCGACAATCGTCGTGCTGGCATGGCTGAACTATCGCGGCGTGCTGATGACGCTTAACGTCAACTTCGTCATCACTGCCATCGCCTATGTCTCGATCGTCATCCTGTTCTTCTCGGTCAGCCCGTGGACGCAAGGCGCCGTGCTCAAGCTCAACGAGTTGGTGACCCCGGGCAACGCCCTGCCCTACGGCTGGATCGGCGTCATCGCCGCCTTCCAGTTCGGCATCTGGTATTATCTCGGCATCGAGGGCACCACGCAGGCCGCCGAGGAAGTGCGCTCGCCGGCGCGCTCGCTGCCCTACGGCACGATGGCCGGCATGATCACGCTTCTGATCGCCGCCGCCATGACCTGGTATGTCTGCGCCTCGATGATGCCCTGGGAATATCTCGGCATCACCTATTATCCGCTGTGGGATGCAGGCAAACTGACCGGCAGTGCGCTGCTGGAGAACCTGTTGTTCATCGCGACGCTGCTTGCCGCGCTCGCCTCCGCCAATGGCTGCATCAACGACGCCGCGCGCGCCTGGTTTTCGCTCGGCCGCGACCGCTATCTGCCGACCTGGTTCTCGGCGGTGCATCCGAAATACCGCACGCCCTATCGCTCGATCCTGTTCCTGCTGCCGATCGCGCTCGCCTTCGCCTTCATCGCCGACCTCAACCAGGCGATCACCTTCTCGATCCTGTCGGGCGTGCTGCAATACACCTTCATGAGCATCAACATCATCATGTTCAGGAAAAAGTGGCCGCTCGGCTCGATCCGCCGCGGCTACACCCATCCGTTCCATCCGCTGCCGGCTATCGTCTTGTTCTGCCTTTGCGTCGTCACCTTCTTTGCGATCTTCCTCGGCTTCGGCTCGCAGCTGATCGCCATGGTCGCCTTCTACTTCCTGATCTCGCTGTGGTTCCACTTCTACCGCTACAAATTCGTGCGCCGTGGTGCCCAGTTCACCATGCCGTGGCCGAAGCCGCAGGGCTACTGACGGCGCGCCCGGTCTGGGCGGGCATTTGCGTGACGAGGTGCGTTAGGTGATCTCAGCATTGCTCGCCGGGGCGGTTGCCCTGGCTCTCGTCCTCCATATAGCCTGGCTTGCGCGGGCCAGCCGCGCCAAGGCTTCGACCGGGCTTGCCGCCGACGAAGCCGGCGTCCGCGCCGTCATCCCCGACGCGGCCAACGTCTCGGACGGCACTGCCGGCGTCGTTACCTTCGCCGGCTCGTGGAACGGCCGGCGGGTGCAGGTGCGGACCATCGTCGACACGCTGGCGATCAGGAAGCTGCCGGCGCGCTGGCTGAGCGTTTCGATCACCGAAAAGGTCGCGATACCAGGCACTTTCGATATGATGATGCGGCCGGGATCGCCGACGACTTTTTCCAATTTCGATCATCTCGTCCATCCGCTGCCGAAGGCGGCGGGGTTTCCGGCCGAGGCGGTGCTGCGGACCGACCGCAAGGGCGTGCGCTTCCCCGAAGCCATCATCGCCGGCCACCTCGATATCTTTGCCGAGGAGCGCGCCAAGGAATTGCTGATCACGCCGAACGGCGTGCGCATCGTCTGGCTTCTGGCCGAGGCCGAGCGGGCGCGCTACGGCGTATTCCGGCAAGCCGAATTCGGTACGGTCAGGCTCGATCCGGTGCTGATTGAGAGGCTGCTGTCGTCGGCTTCGGCGCTGCGCGACGCCATCAATCAAAGCAAACGGCAAGCGGCATGACCAGCCAGATCACCACCTCCCCCGCACCACCGAGCCCCTATCTGGTTCTGGGCGCTGCGATCGTCTTGCCGGCGAGCGGGCATGTCGTGCTCGGCGTGCCGGTGCGCGGCCTGCAATTCCTGTTCTTCATAGTGATCCTTGCCTGGGTCACCGCCAAGATCGCGCCGCCCGACGCCAGCTTCGTCGGACGCCATGCCGGCGGCTTCCTGATCTATGCCCTGTCGATCCTGGATGCCTACAAGGTCGCTCGCATCCGCTATGCCAAATGGGTTCACAATGGCGGCCAGCGCAGCGATAGTGCGGCCGGCGGCGCCTCAGCCGATATATAACGACAGGAAAATTTTTTTCATACCAATTGAATTCCCGGGACTCATTCGATACATCTCGGAGGGAACAAACTCGCGGAGGCTGACATGTGCGGAATCGTCGGACTGTTTTTGAAGGACAAGTCGCTCGAGCCCCAGCTTGGCGCGATGTTGTCGGAGATGCTGATCTCGCTCAGCGATCGCGGTCCCGACAGCGCCGGCATCGCCATCTATGGCGCGTCCTCCAATGAAGCCAAGATCACCATCCAGTCGGCCAAGCCGGAGCGCGATTTCCGCGGCCTCGACGCCGAACTTGCCAAGGCAATCGGCGCGCCGGTGAGCATTGCTGCGAAGTCGACGCATGCCGTGGTCCGGACGATGCCTGCCAAGATCGACGAAGCGCGCGAGGCGATCCAGACGCTGCGCCCCGACATCCGCATCATGGGCGCCGGCGACGTCGTCGAAATCTACAAGGAAGTCGGGCTGCCGGAAGCGGTCGTCGACCGTTTCGGCGTCCGCGAGATGACCGGCACCCACGGCATCGGCCATACCCGCATGGCGACCGAATCGGCGGTGACGACGATGGGCGCGCATCCGTTCTCGACCGGCGCCGACCAGTGCCTGGTGCATAATGGCTCGCTGTCCAACCACAACAATGTCCGCCGCGAGCTGATCCGCGAAGGCATGACATTCGAGACCGAGAACGACACCGAGGTCGCTGCCGCCTATCTCTCCTCGCAGATGGCGCATGGCAAGAACCTCGGCGAGGCGCTGGAAGGCACGCTGAGTGATCTCGACGGGTTTTTCACCTTCGTCGTCGGCACCAAGAACGGCTTCGGCGTGGTGCGCGACCCGATCGCCTGCAAGCCCGCCGTAATGGCCGAAACCGACCAGTATGTCGCCTTCGGCTCGGAATATCGTGCGCTCACCAAACTGCCCGGCATAGACAATGCGAAGGTCTGGGAACCCGAGCCCGCAACCGTCTATTTCTGGGAGCATTGAACCAATGCCGGCAATTAACCTCTCCAAGGCGGCTCGCGAGCCGGGCCATGCATCACGGGTCTTCGATCTGGCCGAAATGTCGCTGCGCGAGCTCAACCAGGCGCTGCACGATCTGGCGCCCGGTTCGAACGAGACCGCCTGCGAGGTGCTCCACCCGCGAGGCAGCCATTCGGTCGCTGCCGGCGTCGACCAGCCGGTCGCCATCGATGTGCGCGGCAGCGTCGGCTATTATTGCGGCGGCATGAACGACGGCGGCACCATCACCGTGCATGGCTCGGCCGGGCCCGGCGTCGGCGAGAACATGATGTCCGGCCAGATCGTCGTCAAAGGCGATGCCAGCCAGTATGCCGGCGCCACCGGCCGGGGCGGGTTGCTCGTCATCGAAGGCAACGCGTCGTCGCGCTGCGGCATCTCGATGAAAGGCATCGACATCGTCGTCCATGGTAATATCGGCCACATGTCGGCCTTCATGGCGCAGTCCGGCAACCTCGTGGTGCTGGGCGACGCCGGCGATGCGCTCGGCGATTCCATCTACGAGGCGCGGCTTTTCGTGCGCGGCAAGGTCGAAAGCCTCGGCGCCGACTGCATCGGCAAGGAGATGCGGCCCGAGCATCTCGAATTGCTGCAAGGCTTGCTCGACCGCGCCGGTGTGACCGGCGTCAAGGCGGCGGAGTTCAAGCGTTATGGCTCGGCTCGTACCCTCTACAATTTCAATATCGACAACGCCGACGCGTATTGAGGCTCAATGACCTATCGCAACCCGCCGACGACGCCGCGCAAATCCGCGACCTTCGACGACTACACGCTTTCCGAGATCCGCCGCGCCGCGGCGACCGGCATCTATGACATCCGCGGCGCCGGCGCTAAGCGCAAGCTGCCGCATTTCGACGACCTTCTGTTCCTCGGTGCCTCGATCTCGCGCTACCCGCTCGAAGGCTATCGCGAGCGCTGCGACACCAGCGTCGTGCTCGGCTCGCGCTATGCGAAAAAACCGATCGAACTGAAAATCCCGATCACTATTGCCGGCATGAGCTTCGGCTCGCTGTCCGGCCCGGCGAAGGAAGCGCTTGGCCGCGGCGCGACGCTGTCCGGCACCTCGACGACGACCGGCGACGGCGGCATGACCGAGGAAGAGCGCGGCCATTCGAAGACGCTGGTCTACCAGTATCTGCCGTCACGCTACGGCATGAACCCGCGCGACCTGCGCCGCGCCGACGCGATCGAAGTGGTCGTCGGCCAGGGCGCCAAGCCAGGCGGCGGCGGCATGCTGCTCGGCCAGAAGATCTCCGACCGCGTCGCCGAAATGCGCACGCTGCCGAAAGGCATCGACCAGCGCTCGGCCTCGCGCCACCCCGACTGGACCGGGCCGGACGACCTCGAGATCAAGATCCTCGAACTGCGCGAGATCACCGACTGGGAAAAGCCGATCTACGTCAAGGTCGGCGGCGCGCGGCCCTATTACGACACCGCGCTTGCGGTGAAATCGGGCGCCGATGTCGTCGTCGTCGACGGCATGCAGGGCGGCACTGCGGCGACCCAGGAAGTGTTCATTGAAAATGTCGGCCAGCCTACGCTTGCCTGCATCAGGCCGGCCGTGCAGGCGCTGCAGGATCTCGGCATGCACCGCAAGGTGCAGCTGATCGTCTCCGGCGGTATCCGCAACGGCGCCGACGTCGCCAAGGCGCTGGCGCTCGGCGTCGATGCGGTGTCGATCGGCACGGCAGCGCTTGTCGCGCTCGGCGACAACGACCCGCGCTGGGAGGCGGAATACAACGAGCTCGGCACCACCGCCGGCGCCTATGACGACTGGCATGAGGGTCGCGACCCGGCCGGCATCACCACGCAGGATCCCGAGCTAATGAAACGGGTCGATCCGATTGCGGCCGGCCGACGGCTGGCGAATTATCTTAAGGTGATGACACTTGAGGCTCAGACAATCGCCCGCGCCTGCGGCAAGAACAGCCTGCACAATCTCGAGCCCGAGGATCTTGTGGCCTTGACGATCGAAGCCGCCGCCATGGCCGGCGTGCCGCTGGCCGGCACCAACTGGATACCGGGCAAGAACGGCTTCTAAGACAAACCAAATGCCAGTAAGCGAGGAACTATAATGGGGAACGATCTCGCCGCCTTCGCCAAGGAAAAGGGCGTCAAATATTTCATGATATCCTACACCGACCTGTTCGGTGGACAACGCGCCAAGCTGGTGCCGGCGCAGGCGATCGCCGACATGCAGCGGGACGGTGCCGGCTTTGCCGGCTTTGCCACCTGGCTCGATCTGACGCCGGCGCATCCCGACATGCTGGCGGTGCCGGATCCGGCCTCGGTGATCCAGTTGCCTTGGAAGCCGGAGGTCGCCTGGGTCGCCGCCAACTGCATCATGGACGACAAATCGGTCGAGCAGGCGCCGCGCAACACGCTGAAGCGGTTGATCGCGGAGGCTGCTGGCGACGGCATGCACATCAAGACCGGCGTCGAGGCCGAATTCTTCCTGATCTCGCCGGATGGCAAGACGATTTCCGACGAATATGACACGGCGTCGAAGCCCTGCTACGACCAGCAGGCGGTGATGCGCCGCTACGACGTGATCGCCGAGATCTGCGACCACATGCTGGCGCTCGGCTGGGGCGCCTACCAGAACGACCACGAGGACGCCAACGGCCAGTTCGAGATGAACTGGGCCTTCGACGATGCGCTGGCGACCGCCGACAAGCATTCCTTCTTCAAATTCATGGTGAAATCGGTCGCCGAAAAGCACGGCCTGCGCGCAACCTTCATGCCTAAACCCTTCCAGGGCCTGACCGGCAATGGCTGCCATGCGCATATCTCGGTGTGGGACAAAGACGGCAAGACCAATGTCTTTGCCGATAATGCGATGGAGCTCGGCCTGTCGGCCAAGGGCAGGAATTTCCTCGGCGGCATCATGAAACATGCGTCCGCGCTTGCCGCCATCACCAACCCGACGGTCAATTCCTACAAGCGCATCAACGCACCGCGCACCATCTCCGGCGCCACCTGGGCGCCGAACACGGTGACCTGGACCGGCAACAACCGCACCCACATGGTGCGCGTGCCCGGCCCCGGCCGCTTCGAGCTGCGCCTGCCGGACGGCGCGGCAAACCCGTATCTGCTGCAGGCCGTCATCATCGCCGCCGGCCTTGACGGCGTCCGCTCGAAGGCCGACCCCGGCAGGCGCTACGATATCGACATGTACCAGTTCGGCCATACGGTCGAGGGCGCGCCGAAGCTGCCGCTCAACCTGCTCGACGCGTTGCGCGAGTTTGACAACGACAAATCGCTCAAGGCGGCGCTGGGTGAGGAATTCTCGTCGGCCTATCTAAAGCTCAAGCAGCAGGAATGGAATTCCTATGCTTCCCACTTCACCCAGTGGGAGCGCGACCACACGCTCGACATCTGATCCGGAATTGTTGCACGCCCGGCGCGAAACAGGTTCATGAAATACTCGATCTTCTCCCTCGCTCGGGCGGCATTTTCCGGCCATAAGAACTGGCAGCGCACCTGGCGCGACGCCAGCCCGAAGAGCCACTACGACGTGGTGATCATCGGCGGCGGCGGCCATGGCCTGGCGACGGCATGGTTCCTCGCCAGCGAATACGGCATCAGGAATGTCGCCGTGCTGGAAAAGGGCTGGATCGGCTCCGGCAATGCCGGCCGCAACACCACCATCATCCGCTCCAATTACGGGCTGCCCGGCAATACCGGTTTTTACGAGCTTTCGATGAAGCTGTGGGAGCGGATGGAGCAGGACCTCAACTACAACACCATGGTCAGCCAGCGCGGCGTCATCAATCTCTACCATTCCGACGCGCAGCGCGACGCCTACGCACGGCGCGGCAACACCATGCGCATCAACGGCATCGATGCCGAACTGCTCGATCTGGCGGCGGTCAGGAAGATGATGCCGTTCCTGAACTTCGACAACGCACGTTTCCCGGTGCAGGGCGGCCTCTTGCAGCGACGCGGCGGCACGGCACGACACGATGCCGTGGTCTGGGGCTACGCGCATGCGGCGAGCGCGCTCGGCGTCGACATCATCCAGAATTGCGAAGTGACCGGCTTTGTCCGCGATGGCAGCGGCAAGGTGACCGGCGTCGAGACGAGCCGCGGCAGGATCGGCGCAGGCAAGGTCGGCATGGCGGTCGCCGGCTCTTCGTCGCGCGTCGCGGCGATGGCCGGCATGCGGCTGCCGATCGAAAGCCATGTGCTGCAGGCCTTCGTCTCGGAGGCGATAAAGCCGCTGATCCCCAATGTCATGACCTTCGGCGCCGGCCACTTCTACGTCAGCCAGTCCGACAAGGGCGGGCTGGTCTTCGGCGGCGACATAGACGGCTACAATTCCTACGCCCAGCGCGGCAATCTGCCTGTCATGGAAGACGTCTGCGAAGGCGGCATGGCGCTGATGCCGATGATCGGCCGGATACGGCTTCTGCGTCAGTGGGGCGGCATCATGGACATGTCGATGGACGGCTCGCCGATCATCGACAAAACACCGGTCGACGGGCTCTATCTCAACGCCGGCTGGTGCTATGGCGGCTTCAAGGCGACGCCCGGCTCCGGCCTGGTCTTTGCCCATCTGCTGGCGCGCGACGAGCCGCACAAGGAGGCTACCCGCTTTCGCCTCGACCGCTTCCGGCGAGGTGCGATGATCGACGAAAAGGGCCAGGGCGCCCAACCGAACCTGCATTGAAGGCTGGCTGAAGAAGCATGCGCATTGTCTGTCCCTTCTGCGGCGAACGCGAACTCGGCGAGTTCACCTATCTGGGCGACGCCAAGCCGACGCGTCCGGCGGCCGGCGCCACCGAAGACGAGGTCTTCGACTACGTCTATCTACGCGACAACATCGCCGGGCCGATGAGCGAATACTGGTACCATGGCGGCGGCTGCCGGGCCTGGCTGAAGGTCGCCCGCAACACGCTGACGCATGAGATTTCGGCGGTCGAACCGGCTGCAGGCGTTGGTGCCGCCGAGGTTGGGGCCTGATGGTTGGCCCCGCGCAAACACACCGGCTGGAGAGCGGCGGTCTCATCGATCGCGCCGCGCCGCTGGCCTTCCACTTCGACGGCAAGAGCTTTGCCGGCTTCCAAGGCGACACGCTGGCCTCGGCGCTGATCGCCAATGGCGTCAAGCTGGTCGGCCGCTCGTTCAAATACCACCGGCCGCGCGGCATCCTGACCGCTGGTTCGGAGGAGCCCAACGCGCTGGTCGAACTGCGCAGCGGAGCGCGGCGCGAGCCGAACACCAAGGCGACCACGGCCGAACTCTATGACGGGCTCGAAGCCGCCAGCCAGAACCGCTGGCCGTCGCTGCGCCACGATCTGATGGCGGTCAACCAGCTGTTCGCGCCGATCTTCGTCGCCGGCTTCTACTACAAGACCTTCATGTGGCCGGCGAAATTCTGGGAAACGATCTACGAGCCAACGATTCGCCGCGCCGCCGGCCTCGGCCGCGCTGCAGGCGTCGCCGATCCCGACCATTACGACAAGGCGTGGGCGCATTGCGACGTGCTGATTGCCGGCTCCGGCCCGGCCGGGCTTGCGGCGGCATTGGCGGCCGGGCGCGGCGGCGCCCGCGTCATCCTGTGCGAGGAAGATTTTGCGCTTGGCGGCCGCCTGCTCGCCGACGGCGGCATGATCGACGGCGCGCCGGCGGCCGAATGGATTACGCGCACGCTGGCCGAACTCGCCACACTGCCCGATGTCCGCATCATGACCCGCACGACATTGTTCGGCGTCTATGATGGCGGCACCTATGGCGCGATCGAGCGGGTCAACGACCACCTGCCGTCGCCGCCCGAGCACCAGGTGCGCCAGCGGCTGTGGCGGATCGTGGCGAAGCGCTGCGTCGTCGCCGCCGGCGCCATCGAGCGGCCGATCGTCTTTGCCGGTAACGACACGCCGGGCGTGATGATGGCTTCGGCGATGCGGACCTATGTCGCGCGCTACGCGGTTACCCCTGCCAGGAGGATCGCGCTGTTCACCAACAATGAGGATGGCTGGCGCACGGTCGAGACCGCGCTTGGCGCCGGTTTGCAGATCGCGGCGGTCGTCGATGCGCGCCCGGACGTCTCCGCCGCGCATCGCGCGCTTGCCGCCAAGGGCGGCTTTGCCGTGCTCAACGGCTCGGTCAGCGGGGTCGAAGGCGGCAAGGACGGGGTCCGGAAAATCGTGGTGGCGCTGACCGGCGGCGCACGGGCGGAAGTCGAAGCCGACGGGCTTGCCGTGTCCGGCGGCTGGAATCCGGCGGTCGGGCTGACCTCCTATCATCGCGGCCGGCCGAAATGGCAGGACGATATCGCAGCCTTCGTGCCGGATGGTGCGCCGCCCGGCATGATGGCCGTCGGCGCCGCCAACGGCGCCTTCGGGCTGGGCGACTGCCTGCGCCAGGGCTTTGCCGCGGGTGCTGCGGCAGCGCAGAGTGCTGGACGCGGCGGCAATGCCGGCACATCGCCGGTCGCCGACAGCGAGGCGTTTTCGCTGACGCCGCTTTGGTATGTGGCCGGCAAAGGGAAAGCCTTCGTCGATTACCAGCATGACGTGACCGCGTCCGACATCGAGCTGGCGCAGCGCGAAGGTTTCGAATCGGTCGAGCATCTCAAGCGCTATACGACGCTCGGCATGGCCACCGACCAGGGCAAGACCTCGAACGTCGCCGGTCTCGCCATCATGGCGGCAATCAGCGGCAAATCGATCCCCGAAACCGGCACGACGATCTACCGCCCGCCCTATGTGCCGGTCGCCATCGGCGCCTTCGCCGGCCATCATCGCGACGAAGACTTCCATGCGACGAGGCTGACGCCGTCGCATCACTGGGCAGCCGAACAGGGCGCGGTGTTCGTCGACACCGGCCTGTGGAAGCGCGCGCAATGGTATCCGCGCGCCGGCGAAAAGGACTGGCTGGAATCGGTCACCCGCGAGGTCAAGGCGGTGCGCTCCGGCGTCGGCTTCTGCGATGTCTCGACGCTCGGCAAGATCGACGTGCACGGCCCGGATGCCGGCGCCTTTCTCGACCGCGTCTACATCAACACCTTCTCCAGTCTCGCCGTCGGCAAAGCCCGCTACGGGCTGATGCTGCGCGAGGACGGCATCGTCTATGACGACGGCACGACGTCGCGGCTGGCCGAGGACCACTATTTCCTGACCACCACCACCGCCAAGGCCGGGCTGGTGATGCAGCATCTCGAATTCTGCCGGCAGGTGCTGTTCCCCGAATTCGACGTGCAGCTGACATCCGTCTCCGATCAATGGGCGCAGTTCTCGATCGCCGGGCCGAAGACCCGGGACCTGCTTCGGGAAATCGTCGATCCGGCGGAGGATTTGTCGAACGAGGGCTTTCCCTTCATGGGGGCGCGGGAAGTCGCGCTTCGCGGTGGCATCAAGGCGCGGCTGTTCCGCATCTCGTTTTCGGGCGAAATGGCGTTCGAAATTTCGGTTCCCGCCCGCTATGGCGAGGCGCTGTTGCGCAATTTGATGCTGGCCGGCAAGCCGTTCGGCGTTACGCCCTACGGTACCGAGGCGCTCGGCGTCATGCGCATCGAAAAGGGCCATGTCGCCGGCCCGGAGTTGAACGGCACGACGACCGCCGCCGACCTCGGCCTCGGCAAGATGATGTCGACCAAAAAAGATTTCATCGGCCGCGTCATGGCCGGGCGCGAGGCGCTGATTGCCCCAGACCGGCAGGTCGTGGTCGGCATCAAGCCGGTCGACAAGACGCGCCGCCTGCGTTCCGGCGCGCATATTATCCCGAAGGGCGAGACGCCCGGTCCCGGCAACGACCAGGGCTATGTCACTTCGGTCTGCTTCTCGCCCATGCTCGACCAGTGGATCGGGCTGGCGCTTGTTGAGCGTGGCCGCGAGCGCATTGGCGAGATCGTCCATGCGCATGACCCGCTCCGCGGCGAAGACTACGACGTCGAGCTGTGCAGCCCGGTCTTCTACGATCCGGATGGAGGGCGCCAGCGTGGCTGAGTTTTCCTGGATTGCCCGCAGTCCGCTGGAGAAAGCGCTTGTTGTCGGCGCGTATGGCGCGCGCGGCACGGCGGCCGGCGTATCGCTCACCGAGATCCGCAATTTTGACCTGATCCAGGTGATGGCGCGGCGCGGCAAAGCGGCAGAACTGGCGAAGGCCGCCGAAACCCGCTTCGGCGTTGCCGCCCCGGAAACGCCCAAGGCGACCCGAACTCCCGACGCTACGCTGATCTGGTCGGGACCGGATCAGTTCCTGGTCCTGTCCAATGGCGGCAAGCACGCAAGCGAACCGCTGAGCCAGGCGTTTGCGCAATCCGCCTCGTTGTCCGACCAGTCGCATGCCCGCGCGCTGATCAGCGTTTCCGGAGAAAAGGCGCGCGCGATGCTGGCCAACCTGTCGTCGCTAGACCTGCACCCCGCGGTGTTCCCGGCCGGCACCGCTGCGGCGACCTCGGTCGATCACACCAGCATCAATCTCTGGCGCGCCAATGACCGGCCGGACGGACAGGCGGTGTTCAATCTTCTGGTGTTCGCCACCTTCGCGGAAAGCCTGTGGCATACGATGCTGGACGCTGCCGCCGAGTATGGCGTCGAGATCGGGCATTCCGAGGAATTGGGGTAGGATTGTGCGCCACCTTCCCTTCTCCCCTTGTGGGAGAAGGTGGCCGAGCGAAGCTCGGTCGGATGAGGGGTGCTCCAGCTTGGTATGACGGCACTCCGTCCAACACCCCTCAACCGTCTCGGCGCTGCGCGCCGATCCACCTTCTCCCACAAGGGGAGAAGGAAGAGGCGCGCGCCTCGCCTTCACTTGCCAACTCCGGCTCTTCTATCCTATTCTTCCCGCTAAAATAATTTCACACACAGGCAAACTTGTTTCTCGAAACCAAGGTTGAGATGAGCCAGTCGCCCTACCCCGCCGTCGTCGCCGGACCGCCCCGGCCGAGCCTGATCCTGCGGCCAGGCCAGATTACGCTGCCGGCCGCGATGGAGCGCTACTCGGTTCAGGGCAATGGCGCGGTGCTGATCGAGGTCGAGGCCGGCGACATTGTCACCGTGCGCGATGTCGAGGGCGGGCAGGCCTGCGAGCTGCTGGCATGGGACAGCAGCGACGCGACCGATCCCGGCATTCTCGGCGAGAAATCGAACAGCAATGCCGCCGGCATCAAGGCGCTGCTGGCCGAAGGCGACGACAGCCTCGCATCCTTGCGCCGGGGGCTCGAGCGGCGCCAGGTGCAGCTCGACCAGGCGAAGGCGGTTCGCGTTTTCGGCGGCGCCACCCCTGCCGGTACCGAACAGGCTTTTACCGTCGCCCGCGATGGGTCGATGCTGATTGCCGCGCCCGGCGGGCCGATGCTGGTCGACGGCCACGATACGGCGACGCCACTTAGCGTCATCGTCCGCCGCGCCACCATCCGCCCGGCAGCGAAATCCAGGCTTGCCGACCCGCTGGCCGATCCCGTGCTCGACCTGCGCGTCCATTCGGCGACGGCGGAGGCCTACTTCGTCAAGGCGGGCGACTATCTGCAGATCATCGATGTCGACGGGCGCCAATGCACCGACTTCCAGTGCTTTTCGGCGCGCAAGCTGGACAAGGGCCGCGATCATCCGCTCGACGTGACGACGACGCGCACGCTGATGGGTTCGAGCTATCCGATGCCCGGTCTGCACTCAAAATACTACGACCAGGACATGGAGCCGCTGGTCGAGGTTGTGCAGGACACTTGCGGCCGCCACGATGCATTCGCGCTCGCCTGCGCGGCCAAATATTACGACGACATCGGTTATCCCGGCCATCCCAACTGCTCGGAGAATTTCAACCGCGCGCTGGCCGACAAGGGTGTCACGCCTCGCGCCGGCTGGATGGCGATCAACTTCTTCTTCAACACGGCCATCGACGCGCATGGCGTCGTGGTATCGGACGAGCCGTGGTCGCGGCCGGGCGACTATGTGCTACTCAAGGCGCTCACGGACATCGTCTGCGTCTCGTCCGCCTGCCCCGACGATACGACGCCGGCCAATGGCTGGAACCTGACCGACATCCATGTGCGAACCTATCCCGGCCAGCACAAATTCTCGCGAGCGATCGCCAGACGCATGACGCCCGATTCGGAACCGAAAATGACCCGCGAGACCGCCTTTCATTCGAGCTTTGCCAAGCACACCCGCAACTTCGTCGAGTACAAGGGCTATTGGCTCGCCAATTCCTTCGCCAGGCAAGGCCCGATCGATGAATACTGGGCCTGCCGGCAGGACGCCGTGATCATGGACCTGTCGCCGCTGCGCAAGTTCGAGGTCACCGGGCCGGACTCCGAGGCGCTGCTGCAATACACGCTGACCCGCGACATCAAGAAGCTCGGCGTCGGCCAGGTCGTCTATTCCGCCATGTGCTACGAGCATGGCGGCATGATCGATGACGGCACGCTGCTCAGGCTCGGCAAGGATAATTTCCGCTGGGTCGGCGGCGACGATCTATCCGGCCAATGGCTGCGGGAAACGGCGCAAAAACTCGGCCTCACCGTGCTGGTGCGCTCCTCGACCGAGCAGATGCACAATGTTGCCGTGCAGGGACCGAAAAGCCGCGACGTCCTGCGGCAGATCATCTGGACCTCGCCGCTGCAGCCGTCGATCGACGAACTCGAATGGTTCCGTTTCGCCGTCGCCCGCATCGGCGGCGGCAACGGCATTCCGGTCGTTGTCTCGCGCACCGGTTACACCGGCGAGCTCGGCTACGAGATCTGGTGCCATCCGCGCGACGCCGAAAAGGTGTTCGACGCGATCTGGCAGGCCGGCCAACCGCACGGCCTGAAGCCGATGGGGCTGCAGGCGCTCGATATGGTGCGCATCGAGGCCGGGCTGATCTTTGCTGCTCACGAGTTTTCCGACCAGACGGATCCGTTCGAGGCCGGCATCGGCTTCACCGTACCGCTGAAGACCAAGAGCGACGATTTCATCGGCCGCGAGGCACTGATCCGGCGCAAGGAAAACCCGCAGAAGAAGCTGGTCGGCCTCGACATCGACGCCAATGTCGCCGTCGGCCACGGCGATTGCGTGCATATCGGCCGGGCGCAGATCGGCGTCGTCACCTCCGGCATGCGTTCGCCGGTGCTGAACAAGACCATCGCGTTGGCCAGGCTCGACGTCACGCATTCGGCGATCGGCACCGAGGTCGAGATAGGCAAGCTCGATGGTCACAGCAAGCGGCTGCCGGCGCGCGTCGTCGCCTTCGCCCATTACGACCCGCAAAAGACCAGGCCGCGCTCCTGACCGATGCTTCCTGGTTCTTCCCTTCTCCCACAACAAGGGGAGAAGGAAAGACCGCACCCGTTGGCAGCGCCAGCGAAGCTCGACTGTTTCACAAGCGCAATGTGCACAGCGTCACAAAGCGCTTGACGTGAAAGCGCGTTAGGTCAATCTTCACTGCTAAGAAAAAAATACTACTGAGCGGAAAACGCCTGGGGCCGTTCAACGTGAGCGTCGATGACGCCTCGCGAGATTGCGGCTGTTGCCGATGGGGAACATCAAAAATGGGGAATCCACGTAAATGAGCACGATAGTCACCACCTTGGTGCCGCCTGCCGAAGGGCAGCTGCACCGGAACATCGACTGGCGCGGCGCCTTCTGGGTGGCAAGCGGCGTTCCGGCCCTTGTCCTGTTTTCGATCGGCGGCATCGCCGGCACCACCGGAACACTGGCCTTCCTGATCTGGGCCGTATCCATGGTCATGGGCTTCCTGCAGTCCTTCACCTATGCGGAGATCGCCGGGCTGTTCCCGAACAAATCCGGCGGCGCCTCGGTCTACGGCGCCACCGCGTGGCTGCGCTATTCGAAATTCATCGCGCCGCTTTCGGTGTGGTGCAACTGGTTCGCCTGGTCGCCGGTGCTGTCACTCGGCTGCTCGATCGCCGCCGCCTATATCCTCAACGCACTGGCGCCGGTGCCGCTGTTCACCGACACTTCGCCGGAAGTCGCCGCCTATATTGCGGCCCATGCCGGAACCAGCGCCGCTGACGCCATCACCGCGGTCACCGCGGCGGCGACGCCGGCGATCCGTAACTGGACGCTCTACGGTCACACGCTTGGCCCGGTTTCCTTCACCTTCAACGCCACCTTCTTCATCGGCGCGGTGCTGATGCTGATCATCTTCTCGATCCAGCATCGCGGCATCCTGGGCACGGCCAACGTGCAGAAATATATCGGCCTGCTGGTCATCATCCCGATGCTGATCGTCGGCGTGGTGCCGATCGTCACCGGCCAGATCAACTGGGCAAACTTCTCGCCGCTGGTGCCGCTCGCGGCAGCCTATGCGCCGGAGCCCGGCGCGTGGAACATCGCCGGCTGGACGCTGGTGCTCGGCGGCATGTTCATCGCGGCATGGTCGACCTACGGCTTCGAGACCGCGGTCTGCTACACCTCCGAGTTCAAAAACCCGGGCACCGATACCTTCAAGGCGATCTTCTATTCCGGCCTGCTGTGTATGCTGCTGTTCATCCTGGTGCCGTTCACCTTCCAGGGCGTGCTCGGCTTGAACGGCATGCTGGCGACGCCGATCGTCGACGGCTCCGGCGTTGCCGATGCGCTGGCCGGCATGGTCGGCGGCGGACAACTGATCCACAGCCTGCTGGTGATGCTGATGATCCTGGCGCTGGTGCTCTGCATCATGACGGCGATGGCCGGCTCCTCGCGCACGCTCTATCAAGGTTCGGTCGACGGCTGGCTGCCGCGCTATCTCAGCCATGTCAACGAGCACGGCGCACCGACGCGGGCGATGTGGACCGACCTGATCTTCAACCTGATCGTGCTGGCCATCGCCTCGGCCGACGCAACGAGCTTCTTCTTCATCCTCGCCGTGTCGAATTGCGGCTACATCATCTTCAACTTCCTTAACCTCAATGCCGGCTGGATCCACCGCATCGACAATGGCCACATCGCGCGGCCATGGAAGGCGCCGAGCTGGGTGCTCGGCCTCGGCGCCATCTTTGCCTACGTCAACGCGGTCTTCATGGGCGCCGGCGCCAAGGTGTGGAACCCGATGGCATTGTGGGCCGGGCTGATCACGGCAGCCTTGATCATCCCGGTGTTCTGCTTCCGGCACTACATCCAGGATAAGGGCAAATTCCCCGACCACATGCTGGCCGATCTCGGCATGAGCTCGTCCGACCTTGCGGTGAAAAAGGCGGGGATGCTGCCCTATCTGACGCTGGTCGCCGGCGTCGTGGTGATGCTGCTCGCCAACTGGCTGTTCGTCATCTGACGGCTGCGTTGAGGGATCGGGCGCGCAAGGCGCGCTCGATCCCTGCATTTTGTTCTTGCTTTGTGCCGGCAGCTATGCTAGTAATCTTAGTATGGTGCTGATTCGCCCCGAGACCCGCCGCTGAGGCGGGTTTTTCTTTTTAGGGGCTATTCGGCAGCGGTGCCGGCGCGGGAGCGACCGCCAAGCGCTGCACCGATATCCTCGAGGACCTGTCCGACGCGCGCCAGGATCGTCTCGGACGCAAGCACGCCGTCGATGAAATCCCTGTCCGAAGCGTAGATCGCGGTCGGCAGCGTAAAGGCCTCGAAGAAGCCGAACAGCGGCCTCAGCTGGTGCTCGATGATCAGCGCATGCCGGTCGCCGCCGCCGGTCGCCAGCAGCACCACCGGCTTGCCCCTGAGCGCCGTCGGGTCGACAAGATCGAAGAAGTGTTTGAACAGGCCGGTATAGCTGCCCTTGTAGGTGGGCGAGCCAACGACGAGCACGTCCGCCGTGACGACGCGCTTGAGGATATCGCCCGCTTGCGCATCCAGTTCACGCGCCCATTTGGCGCCACCGAGGCTGGGGCCGAGGTCGACGACGTCATGCGTGCTGGCGGCCAGGCCATATCTGCCGGCTACCTCGTTCACGATACGATCGACGAAGCCGCGCGTCTTGGACGGCCGGGTAAAATTGCCTGAGAAACCGACAACGGCCGGATTGGTCATGATGCAAAGCCCTCGCGATGATTTCGGGCTGCCAGCCCGCTGCTCATGACCCTATGGACATTCGGACCGAACGAAAAGAAACGGATGCTTGCCGCGGTCTAAAATCATTACCGGTTCTAACCAGCTTTGCGGATCGCTGCCGTCTCAGGTTGGAAGAACCGGTTTGGCGGCCGCTTCAGGCCAAGATTTTCGCGCAGGGTCGATCCTTCGTATTCGCTCCTGAAAATGCCGCGCCGCTGCAATTCGGGCACGATTTTCTCGACGAAATCATCCAATCCGGCGGGAAGATAGGGGAACATGACGTTGAACCCGTCCGAGCCTTCGGTGACCAGCCATTCCTCCATCTCGTCGGCGATGGTTTTCGAAGTGCCGACGAAGGCAAGACCGGAATAGCCGCCCAGCCGCTGCGCAAGCTGCCTGACGGTCAGGTTTTCCTTGCGCGCCAGTTCGATGACGCGCTCGCGGCCGCTCTTGCTGGCGTTGCTTTCCGGGATTTCGGGCAAGACTGAATCCGGATCGAACCGCGACGCGTCGTGGCCGAGCGCGATCGACAGCGAGGCGACGCCGCTCTCGTAGTAGACGAGGCTGTCGAGCTTGGCCCGCTTCGTCTGCGCCTCCTCGACGGTCTCGCCGACAATGACGAAGGCGCCGGGCAGGATCTTGATGTCGTCGCGCGACCGGCCAAGTTTTTGCGCACGTTTCTTGACGTCGGCAAAGAAGCGCTGCCCCGAGGCGAGATCGGCATGGGCGGCGAAGATCACCTCGGCCGTTTCCGCCGCGAGCTGCCGTCCGGCCTCCGACGCGCCGGCCTGCACGATGACCGGCCAGCCCTGCACCGGCCGCGCGATATTGAGCGGTCCCCGCACCGAAAGATATTCGCCCTTATGGTCGAGCACATGCAGCTTCGCCGGATCGAAATAGAGCCCGCTTTCGGCGTCGCGGATGAAGGCATCGTCGGCAAAACTGTCCCACAGGCCGGTGACGACATCGTAAAACTCCCGCGCCCGGCGATAGCGCTCGTCGTGCTCGACATGCTCGTCGAGGCCGAAATTCAGCGCGGCGTCGGGATTGGATGTGGTGACGATATTCCAGCCGGCGCGCCCGCCGCTGATATGGTCGAGAGAGGCGAAACGACGGGCGATGTGGTACGGCGCGTCGAACGTCGTCGAGGCGGTTGCGATCAGCCCGATACGATCGGTGACGGCGGCAAGCGCCGACAACAGCGTGAACGGCTCGAAGGACGTGACCGTGTGGCTGCGCCGCAGCGCCTCGATCGGCATGTTGAGCACGGCCAGGTGGTCGGCCATGAAGAAGGCGTCGAACTTTGCCGCTTCCAGCCTTTGCGCGAAGTGCTTGAGATGCGCGAAATTGAAGTTGGCGTCGGGATAGGCGCCCGGGTAGCGCCAGGCGCCGGTATGAAGGCTGACGGGCCGCATGAAAGCGCCAAGCCGCAATTGTCGATTTTCTGCCATGGAAAAACGCACCGATGACGACGAGCGTAACGCTCCAATTGCTCGAGCATGGGATGGCTTTGCGGCCATGGGAAGGAATTCTGTTTTGCAAAACCGGCGTCGGGGAGCATTTTTTTGTGCGGGCGGCGGACCGATCAATCGATCTTGATGAACACGCCCTTGGTGTTAAGATATTCGGCGAGGTGCTCGGCGCCGCCCTCGCGGCCGTAGCCGCTCATCTTGTAGCCGCCGAAGGGCACGGCCGGATCGATGGCGTGATAGGTATTGACCCAGACCGAGCCGGCGCGGATCTTGCGCGACAGCTGGTGGGCGGTGGCGAGATTTTGGGTGAAGACCCCTGCAGCCAGGCCGTAAGGCGTGTTGTTGGCCCGCTCGACTGCCTCGTCCAGCGTATCGAACGGCAAGGCTGAAATCACCGGCCCGAAGATCTCCTCACGGGCGATCTTCATGTCGTCCGAGACGCCGGCAAAGACGGTCGGCGCGACGAAATTGCCGGCGCCAAGCGCGCCTTCCACAAGCCGGGTGCCTCCGGTGACGAGTTTCGCCCCTTCCGCGGTGCCGGCCTCGAGGTAACCGGTGACCCGTTGCAGCTGCTTTTCGGAGACGAGCGGACCGATCTCGGTCGCCGGGTCGATGCCGTCGCCGACCCTGAGACCCTTGGCGTATGCCGCGAGCCGCTCGACGAACTCGTCATGGACGGGCCGTTCGACGAAAAGGCGCGAACCGGCGATGCAGATCTGGCCGGAATTGGCGAACACCGACATCGCCGCCACCGGCACCGCCTTGTCGAGATCGGCATCGGCGCAGACGATGACCGGCGACTTGCCGCCGAGCTCCAGCGAGACGCGCTTGAGATTGCCGGCCGAGGCCCGCACGATCGACTGGCCGGTCGCCGTCGAGCCGGTGAAGACGATCTTGTCGACGCCCATATGCTCGGCGAGTGCGGCACCTGCCTCGGTGCCGGTGCCGGTGACGATGTTGACGACGCCTTCCGGAACGCCGGCCTCGTTCATGATGTCGGCGATCAAAAGCGGCGTCAGCGGCGCCTCTTCCGATGGTTTCAGCACGATGGTGCAGCCGGTCGCCAGCGCCGGGCCGATCTTCCAGATCGACGCCGCCGTTGGCGCGTTCCAGGGAATGATGGCGCCGACGACGCCGACCGGCTCCTTGCGGGTGAAAGAGACGATTTCGCCGGGCAGCGAGTTGTCGATCGTCTCGCCGTGCAGCGCCGTCGCCATGCCGGCATAGTAGCGCAGCATGCCGATGACCCGGTTGCGATTGGCGCGGGTGCGTATGATCGGCATGCCCATGTCGGTGGTGTCGGAGCGGCTGATCTCTTCCCAGTGCTTTTCGAAGAGGTCGGCGATCCTCAGCAGCAGCACCTGGCGCTCATAAGGCTTGAACCGGCTCCACGGGCCCTCGAACGCCTTGCGCGCAGCAGTCACCGCCAAGTCGATGTCCTGGCGGTCGGCGCGCGGCACCGTGGCGATGACCGCGCCGGTGGCGGGATTGCGGCTCTCCGTGGTCCGACCGGAGCGGGCATCGACCCAGCCGCCGCCGATGAACATCCGGCGATGGCGCCCGTCGATCGGCAGCCGCAGCGGTGCCTTTGTCTGAGCTATGGTCATGACTGTCCTCCAACCACGCGCTAGTCTTAATAGCGGTGTCGTCCTGTGTTCGGTAGCGAATTTGTCACCACCCAACGGGCGTCAATGGCATGCCGCTTGTTTATTGACGTTCAGCACTTATGTAGGTATCACCATGATAGATGAAGCACCGGAAGGAATGCCATAGAAGGGGGATTTGTGACGATCACGCAACCTTGGGATGCCGGCCGTGCGACGATTGAAATAAGATCTATCGCGAGAAATCTGAAACTAAACATCTCGTACAAGCTGCATGCGCAGGATCGGCTTTCCGAACGCGGCTTGATCATGTCTGATGTGCTGCATGCGCTCAAGTTTGGAAATGTGTACCAACCACCTGTGCCCGCAACCCGGCCGGGTCATTTCCGTTATCGCGTGGAGTGCAAGACACCGAACAGCGGGAGTCGATCCATCGGGGTCGTTATCATCCCTTCCAAGAACGGATGTCTCGTCAAAGTTATTTCGGTCATGTGGATCGATGAGTTCGAGCGAAAAGCGGGCTCGATAATTGGAGTTGAAGCTGATGAATAACGCACACCACTACACAGAAAGCGGTCTGCTCAACGTTTACATCGAAGGCATCGCCGTTGAGGTGGATGACGATGGCGACGACATCATCACGATTCCTGCTGTGAATGAACTGCATCAAGTAATCGCGCTTGGGATCGTAAGCCATGCCAAGGGCATGAGCGGGGACGAGCTTCGTTTCCTGCGCTCCGAAATGGGTCTGACCCAAGCTGAATTGGCCGCCATGGTCCACCGTGACAAGCAGTCGATTGGCCGATGGGAGCGCAACGAAATCGACATTGACAGCTCGGCTGAGGCCCTGGTGCGTCGTTTGGCAATCGAAAAGCTGGGGCTGCCTGTTGACGCGGGAATCGATGAGTTGTCGCGTCGGAGCGTTCCTACCGCGGACGAGCAACCGATCAAAATACAGAAAATGAATAACGATGCTCGGCCGTACGAACTGATTGCGGCCTGACCCGACCCTGATAACCCCGCCTCGGCGGGGTTATCTATGGAAGACGTTCGCTCGACCGCTATTCGGCCGCCAGGGCCAGTTGCGGCCTTTCGTTCTTTTCTTCCGTCTCGGCCGGCTGCTCCACCACCTTCTTGGGCTCCCTGCCGAAGAACAGCGCATAGGCTGCCGGCAGGACAAGGATGGTCAGCACCGTGGCGACGAGAATGCCGCCCATCATGGCGTAGGCGAGCGGCCCCCAGAAGACGCCACGCGAGATCGGGATCAGCGCCAGCACCGCCGTCAGCGCCGTCAGCACGATCGGCCGGAACCGGCGCACCGCCGAGCCGATGATGGCCTCGGAACGCTCCACGCCGGCGGCGATGTCCTGGTCGATCTGATCGACCAGGATGATCGAGTTGCGCATGATGATGCCGAGCAGGGCGATGACACCGAGGATGGCGACGAAGCCGAACGGCGCGCCGCTGATCAAAAGTGCCGCCGCCGCGCCGATGATGCCGAGCGGACCGGTCGCCAGCACCAGCATGGCCTTGCCGAAATGCTGCAGCTGGATCATCAGCAGCACGACGATGACGGCCAGCATGATCGGCGCTTTCGCCGCAATCGAGGCCTGGCTTTCGGCCGCATCCTCGGCGCCGCCCTGGATCTCGATCTTGTAGCCGGGTGCGAGGCTGGCGCGCAGGCCCTGCATGTCGCTGTACATTTTCATGGCGACATCGTTCGGCTGCACGCCGTCCGGAAGCGTGGCGCGTACGCTGATGGTCGGCAAGCGGTCGCGCCGCCATTCGACGCCTTGCTCCAGCACCGGGACTACCTTGGCGACCTGCGACAGCGGCACGGAGCCGCCGAAATCGGTCGGGATGTAGACGGAGTCGACCGCCGACAGCAGGTGACGGCTTGCCTCCGGCTCACGGGCGACGATCGAAACCGTCTCCTCGCCGTCGCGGAAGTCATCGAGCGGCGCTCCCGACATGGCCGCCTGCAGCGTCTGGCGGATGCGCTGCGAGGTGACGCCGAGCGCACGGGCGCGATCCTGGTCGATCACCAGCTTCATCGTCGGCACCGGCTCCAGCCAGTCGTCGTGGATGGCGCCGAGCAGCGGATTTGCCTGGAACTTCGCCTTCACCTCGTCGGCGATGCGGCGCACCTCCTGGCGATCCGGACCCATGACGCGCATCTGCACCGGCCAGCCGGTCGGCGGACCAAGGAACAGGCGGTCGACCTTGGCGCGGATCGATGGGAAATCATTTGCCAGGATGGTGCGCAGCTTGACAATCAGCCGCTCGCGGGCCGGTTCGTCATTGGCCATCACCAGAAGCTGGGCGAAATTCGGGTTGCGAAGCTGCTGGTCGAGCGGCAGGAAGAAGCGCGGCGCGCCTTCGCCGACATAGGTGGCGATGAAGCGCTTGTCCTTGTCGTCCATCATCCTGGCTTCGAGCGCCTTGGCCTGGGTCTCGACTTCCTTGATGCTGGTGCCTTCCGGCAGCCAGAGGTCGACAAGGATTTCCGGGCGCGACGATTGCGGGAAGAAATTCTGCGGGATGAACTGGAACGCCCACAGGCTGGTGGCAAACGTCATCAGCGTCATCACCAGGACGATGATGCGGTGGCGCACCGCCCATGCAACGGTCGAGCGAAGACGGCGGTAGAAGCGCGTGTCGAAGACATCGTGATGGTTGCCGGCGTGCTTGCGCTGCTTCAGGATCATGTGGCCGAGCCATGGCGTGAAATAGACCGCCGCGAACCAGGACACGACCAGCGCGATGCCGACGACGTAAAACAGGGTGCGCACATATTCGCCGGCGGTCGAGGCCGCGAAACCGACGGGGATGAAACCGGCCGTGGTGATCAGCGTGCCGGTCAGCATCGGGAAGGCGGTCGAGGAATAGGCGAAGCTCGCCGCCTCGACCTTGACCAAGCCTTCCTCGAGCTTTCGCTCCATCATTTCGACGACGATCATCGCGTCGTCGACCAGGAGGCCAAGGGCGATGATCAGCGCGCCGAGCGAAATGCGCTGCAGGTCGATGCCGAGCTCGTACATGATGGCGAACGTGGCGGCCAGGACCAGCGGAATGACGATCGCGATCACCAGGCCCGAGCGCCACCCGATCGACAGGAACGATACGAAAAGCACGATCAGCAGCGCTTCGCCGAGCGCTTCCATGAACTCGCTCACCGCCTCCTTCACGACATGCGGCTGGTCGGAAATCTGATCGACCGAAACGCCATAGGGCAGCGCCTCTTCGAAGCGCTTATAGGTCGCTTCGACGTCCTTGCCGACGTCGGTGACGTTGAAGCCCTTGGCCATGACGACGCCGAGCTGGACGCTGTCGTGACCGTTGAAACGGTATTTGCGCTGGTACGGATCCTCGAGGCCGGAGGTCACGGTGGCGATGTCGCCGAGGCGCGTCACCTGGTTGCCGGCGCGCAGGCGAAGCTCGCGGATGTCGGCCGCCCTGGTGACATCGCCCTCAACCGAAATGCGCACCGAACGCTGGCCGGTGTCGACCGAACCTGCCGGGTCGACATTGTTCTGGCCTTGGATCGCATTCTGCAGGTCGGTCAACGTCAGGCCGCGTTCGGCAAGCACCTTGGATGAAACGTCGATGTAGAGCTTTTCCGGCTGGTCACCGATGATCACGGCCTTCTCGACACCGGGCGTCGTCAGCAGCATGTCACGCGCCTGGATGGCGAATTTCTTCAGCTCGGGATAGCTGTAGCCGTCGCCGCTGATCGAATGCAGGGTGATGAACGTGTCGCCGAATTCGTCATTGAAGTAAGGCCCGAGCAGCCCCTGCGGCAGCTCATTGGCGATATCGCCGACCTTCTTGCGCACCTGATAGAAAGCATCGGCGACCTGCGCCGGATTGGTGTCGCCCTTGACCTGCAAGGTGATGATGGCGCTGCCGGCGCGGGTGTAGGAGCGGACGAAATCGAGGTGCGGCGTTTCCTGCAGCTTGCGCTCGATCTTGTTGACCACCTGGTCCTCCATCTCCTTGATCGAGGAGCCTGGCCAGATCGCCTGGACGACCATGACGCGGAAGGTGAAATCGGGGTCTTCCTTCTGGCCCATGCGCATCAGGCCGAGTGCACCGGCGACGATGATCAGCCCGAACAGGAAGCGGGCAATGCTCGGATGGCCGATTGCCCAGCGCGAAAGATTGAAAGACCGCTTTTCATTGGTGTCGATGGTCATCGGCGTCAGTCCGTTTCAATTTGATCAACAGAGCACGCGCTTTCGCATGCCCAAGGAACTTCCGATGTGGGCTTCCGGGCGGCGTGGCTTTCCGAGTTGAGAGATCTACATCGCGGTGGGACGCGAGGATCGACGTGGGGGTTACATCGACCTGAGATCTCGAAAATCGGGGGCGCCTGCCGCCCGGAAACCGTGAATTGCCTGGCCGTCAGCGCAAGCGCCTTGCAGCGTCATCGGCCGACGCCGACTGTTGCGCTGCATCACCGGTCAGCTTGACTTTCAGATTCTCGGTCATGAACTGCGTGCCGGCGGCGACGACGACGTCGCCCGGCTTCAGCCCATCGGCGACGCTGACGCCGTCGGGGGTGAAGGCGGCGACCTTGACCGGATGCGCATGGACGGTCCCGCCGTTGCGGTCGACTGTCCAGACGATCGATTGGCTGTCCTTCTGCGCCAACGCGGCCAGCGGGATCGACACCAGCTGCTGCCGGTTGTCCACCGCGGCTTCGATGGAGGCGGTCATGCCTAGCAGCACGCGAGGATCGTTGGGCAGGCTGACGCGAACGGCAAAGGTGCGCGACTGCGGATCGGCGCTGCCGGCGACTTCGCGGACCTTGCCGTCGAGCGTCAGCGCCTCATCGGACCAGAAGCCAGCCTTGACGGTCTTGCCCGGCTTGAATTCGGCAATATCGGTTTCCGGAACAGCGATCAGGACTTCCTTCTCGCCGTCGATGGCAACGGTCACCACCGGCGTGCCGGAGCCGACAACCTGGCCGACATCGGCGGCAACTGATGTGACGATGCCGTTCTTGTCCGCCTTGAGATCGGTATAGCGGACCTGGTTCTGTGCCTGGGCAAGCTGCGAGCGGGCGGAGTCTCGCGTGGCGACCGCCTGATTATAGGCGAGCGTCGCCTGCTCGAGCTGCGACTTCGGGGCGAAATTCTTGGCGTAGAGCTGTTCGGCCCGCTTGCGCGTAAGCTCGACTGTCTCGACCTGACGGTCGGCAGCATCGAGGCTGGCCTGAGAGCTTCTCACCGAGAGCTCGTAGTCGGTGGGATCGACGCGGGCGAGAACGTCACCCGGCTTGACGCGGTCACCGATGTCGACAAGGCGCTCGGTGATCTTGCCGTTGATGCGAAAGCCGAGATTCATCTCGGTGCGGGCACGCACCGATCCGGAATAGGAAAGCTGACGGGTATCGCTCGCCTTGGCGATCTCGACCACCTTGACCGGGCGGATGATCTCGGTGACCTCGGCTTTCTCCTGCGAGCAGCCGGCGAGGCCGAGAGCGGCAACGACAATCAGTGCCAGGCCGGCGGCCGGTCGCCTGTAGGTGATGGACTTGGACAAAGACACTTTTCGTACTCCCGAATTGTGGAGATGAATTGCCGACATCACCGCCCGACGGGCGGCAATGGTCATTTCTTCAAGGCTCTGATGGCAAACTCGGTAAGCTCGTCCGGCGTCGCCCGGTTCTTCTTGGCGAGGCACTGGGCCATCATCTGTGGATGAGAGAGGCTGATAATGGCAGCACCGAAACACCGGGAAGCGACTACCGGATCCTGATCGACGAACTCGCCGGTGGCGATGCCCTCGCGGATCACGTCAGCGACCAGGTCGTGGATGCGGTCGATGTGCTTTTCGATGACATGCCAGTCGCGCTCGATGGCGACGATGACCATCTCGTGCACCTTCTCCTGGTCGATCATGGTATCCAGCGTCCACTGATAGTGCGTATGCACGTAGCGGCGGAGCTTTTCGCTGGCGGTGCCGGAACCATGGCAGGCTTCGTAGCTCAACCGGTAGCAGGTCTCGAGCATACGGCCGCAAACCGCCTGATGGATTTCCACCTTGGAGGCGAAGAAGCGGTAGATGTTGGCAGTCGACATGCCGAGTTCGCGCGCAATGTCGGCGACGTTGGTCTTGCCGTAGCCGTAGTGGCGGAACAATCGCTCCGCGCAATCCAGGATGCGCGTGACATTTTCCTGGCGGGCGGAATCGGCGGTGGTGTCCAGGGTTTCAAGCATCTCGTTGGCCAAATTTACGACTGACGAATTTAGAATTTCGTCACTCGTAAATTGAAAACCATCACCTGTCAAGGCACCATTTTGGCTACTAGTGACAGATGGTGACATCCCCGGACGGAGTTGGCCCACGAAACGCATGGGGTTTCCGCCGGGCGCGCCTGCAACGCCGCCCCGTGTTTTTTTGCGAAGGATCTTGAAAAGATGCTTTCCGAAATCGGTTCCGTTTTCGGATCAGGCCCTAGGTCGTGTGGACACTTATCTGATCCAGAGGACGGTTGCGGCGATGGTGACGATGGCGAGGTAGTTTCGGGCTGTCTTCTCG
>NZ_JAMYMZ010000054.1:0-32233 GCF_040318825.1 Mesorhizobium sp. M1006 | reverse complement strand
CCCTGTTCGCCAGGCCGGTGCTGGCCGATCTTGCCGCAAGCCTGGGCAGCCATCACGAGGTGGCGGTGCCTGCCAACCTGATCACCGAACACAGCACGGCGATTACGCCGCAGATGCTGCCGCTCATCGAGCTGGCCCAGCCGGAGATCGACCGGATCGTCGCCACGGTGCCCGGCGGCGTCGGCAACATCCAGGACATTTATGGGTTGTCGCCGCTGCAGGACGGCATCCTGTTCCATCATCTGCTGGCGACGAAGGGCGATCCATATTTGCTGGTCTCGCAGATGGCGTTTGCCGAGCGCGGCCAGTTGGAGCGCTATCTTGGCGCCGTTCAGCAGGTGGTGGACCGACACGACATTTTGCGTACGGCCTTTGTCTGGGAGGGGCTGTCGAGCCCGGCCCAGGTGGTGTGGCGGCGTGCGCCGCTGGAGGTGACCGAGGTCGAGCTGGATGCGTGTGACGGTTCCGGCGCCGAGGAGCTCAGGCGCCGGTTTGATCCGCGCCGGCACCGCATCGGCCTTGGCCGCGCGCCGTTGTTGCGGTTTGGGATCGCGCGCGAGCCCGGCAGCGGGCGCTGGCTGCTGCTGGAGTTGCAGCACCATCTGATCGGCGATCACACGACGCTGGAAGTGATGCATGCCGAGGTGCGGGCCGTGCTCGGCGGGCAGGCGCATGAGCTTGCGGCACCGCAGCCGTTCCGCAATCTGGTGGCGCAGGCACGGCTGGGGGTCGATGCCAAGGCGCATGAGGAGTTCTTCCAGGAACAGCTGGCCGACATCGACGAGCCGACCATGCCGTTCGGGCTGGGCGAGGTGCGCGGCGACGGCAGCGGGGTCGGCGAGGCGCGGCGGATGCTGCCGCAGGCGCTCAACGATCGGCTGCGGGAGCAGGCGCGGCGGCTGGGGGTGAGCCTGGCCAGCCTGTGCCATCTGGCCTGGGGTCAGGTGGTGGCGCGCAGCAGCGGGCGAGAGCAGGTGGTGTTCGGCACGGTGCTGTTCGGCCGCATGCATGCGGGTGCGGGCGCCGACCGGGCGCTGGGCCTGTTCATCAACACCCTGCCTGTGCGGCTTGACCTGGACGGAACCGGGGTCGCGGCGAGCGTGCGGACCACGCATGCGCGGCTTTCCGAGCTGCTGGCGCACGAGCATGCCTCGCTGGCGCTGGCGCAACGCTGCAGCGGCGTTGCGGCGCCGGCGCCGCTGTTCAGCGCGCTGTTGAACTACCGTCACAACACGCCGGCGGCCATGGCCGGCTCCGGCACGGATGATGGTCTGTCCGGGGTGGAATGGCTGGGCGGGGAGGAGCGCACCAACTATCCGCTGACCCTGTCGGTGGAGGATTATGGCGAGGCGCTCGGCCTGACGGCGCAGGTGGTGGAGCCGGTGTCTGCGGATCGGGTCTGCGGCTACATGCAGCACGTGCTCGAGCAATTGGCGGAGGCGCTGGAGCGGGCGCCCGACAGGCCGGTGCGGGAGCTGGATATCCTGCCGGCCGCCGAGCGCACCTATCTGCTGGAGGATCTGAACCGGACGGCGGCGGCCTATCCGTCGCAGCGGTGCGTCCACGAGCTGTTCGAGGCGCAGGTGCGCCAGGCGCCGGAGGCTTTGGCGGTAGTCCATGAGGACGAGCGCCTGAGCTATGGCGAGCTCAACGCGCGAGCCAACCGGCTGGCGCATCACCTGATCGGGCTCGGGGTGAGGCCGGGGGATTGCGTTGCGACAGTGCTGAACCGCTCCGTCGCCCTTGTGGTGGCGCAACTGGCGATCCTCAAGGCGGGGGGAGTGTATGTGCCGGTCGATCGCGCTCTTCCATCTGCGCGACAAGAATGGCTGATGGCCGATTGTGCTGCGCGCCTGGTGCTTAGCGAGAGTGACGATGATGATCTGCTTGAGGTGACGATCCCTGTTCTGGCCATTGAGCCGCTCATGGCTGGGACTGGGTCTAGTGCCGATCCTGGCCTGGCATTGAGCGCCGAGGCTGCTGCTTACGTGATGTACACCTCCGGCTCGACCGGCCTTCCCAAGGGGGTTGTTGTTGCTCACCGTGCGGTCAACCGGCTCGTCATCAACAATGGCTATGCGCAGTTCAGCTCGAGTGATCGTGTGGCGTGGGTGGGTAATCCCGCCTTCGACGCCAGCACATTTGAAGTGTGGGCGCCGCTGCTCAACGGTGGCTGCATCATTGCATTGGATGCCACGACCGTCATAAATCCTTCAAATTTTGCCAAGTCACTTGAACAGCAACGGGTGACAACCCTTTTTCTAACAACAGCGTTATTCAACCAATATACGTCATCGATCGCTCCGACGTTAGCACAACTTAAGTACCTCCTCTGTGGAGGCGAGGTCAGTGACGTTCCCTCATTTTTGAGATTGCTGAGAGAAGAAGGTCCTGTACGCCTCATTCACTGCTACGGTCCGACCGAGACAACGACCTTCGCGACAGTCTGCGAGATCGCCCAATCTGTCGGGGGGCTGGCCTCCATCCCGATCGGGCGCCCGATTGCGAACACGCGGGTGTACCTGCTGGACGGTCATGGTGGGCCCGTGCCGTTCGGGGCGGTGGGTGAGCTTTACGTTGGCGGGGCCGGCGTTGCGCGTGGCTACCTGAACCGGCCTGATCTGACGGCGGAGCGGTTCATCGCCAGTCCCTTTGTGGAAGGCGATCGGCTGTATAAGACCGGTGACCTGGCGCGCTATCTGCCGGACGGCAATCTGGAGTTTCTGGGCCGCAACGACGACCAGGTGAAGATCCGCGGCTTCCGCATCGAGCCGGGCGAGATCGCGGCGCGGCTTTGCGAGCACGCCTGGGTGCGCGAGGCGGTGGTGGTGGCGCGCCAGGACCGGGCCGGCGACAAGCACCTTGTCGCCTATGTCGTGTGTGGACCCGAGGCCGGCTCGGACGAGGACGGTGGCGGCGCGCTTGCCGGCGCCTTGCGCGCGCATGTGAGCGGGCGGCTGCCGGACTACATGGTGCCATCGGCATTCGTGCGGCTCGAGGCCTTGCCGCTGACGGTGAACGGCAAGCTCGACCGCAAGGCACTGCCGGCGCCGGAGGACGAGGCCTATGCGCGGGCGGCCTATGAGGCGCCGCGCGGCGCGGTCGAGACGGCGCTGGCACAGATCTGGGCGGAGCTTCTCGGTGTCGAGCGGGTCGGGCGCCACGACAACTTCTTCGAACTGGGCGGCCACTCGCTCCTGGCGGTGCAGTTGCTCAGTCGAGCATTAGATCTTGGGCTGGACTTTAGCGCCGCTGACCTCTTCCAAGCCCCTGTTCTGAAGGAACTTGCATCGAAGATTCATTTGGAGCCACAGCCCAGGAGTCGCGGAGTGATTTCCATTCGACCAACCGGATCGCAGCCACCGCTCTTCTTTGTCCCCACAGGTTTTGGAGATTGTTCCTATGTCGTCGGTCTGGTGGAGGAAATGGACGTAGACTGTCCCGTCTACGCTTTACCATGGCCGTCTTTCGATGAAGTTCGTCCACTGACCCTTGAAGCGATAGCTGATCAGGTCATCCTCGCGATCAAAGAAATTCAACCGCAGGGACCATATCGCTTCGCTGGATACTCATCAGGCGGAATCTTGGCTTACGCAATCGCCCAGCGCTTGCTGAGTCTCGATGACGCTGTGTCGTTCATCGCTCTCATCGATGTTACGCTACCCGCAAACGTGACAAAGATATCACCCATCCAAATGGTACGAGACGTCGTGCTCGATTCTTTTGAACCCTTAGATGATGAGAGCTTCGAAGTGTTGGAGAAATTTGCTGGACAAAGTTCAATCGCTCAGCTGCTTGAAAAGGGGCAGCAGATTGGGGCAATACCTCTGGATCGTAATCTCCATAACGATGTTTTGATGTATGAAAGGACCGCCCGGTTCCACAAGGCGCTGCAGGCGTACCAAGTCCCAACCCTGCCAATTGAGATACATCAGTTTTATGCCACCGAGGCTCTCTTCAGTTCTCGGGCACGACAAGCTAAGAGTTCATTATGCCCAGAGGCATGTTCGCCTATGCGCGGCTGGGACCGGGTCTTGAGTCCGGAGGCCATTACTGCCGTACCGATTGTAGGCGACCACGTGACGATGATGAGTGTTCTGGAAAGCCGCAAGGCTCTGGCCCGAGCCATTTCTACGCCCTTAATCGGGGTTCTTGAAAAAGATCCCTAGCGAACTGCACCGAAGGTTCTGGCACCCAGACGAGGTTCGGTCTCGGATCGCGACAATCCCCAAATGTCGGAGGAGTTCTGGCTCGGTGATCCAAAGATGGGAAACATATGTGGTCCGCCGCCGCTGCTGATCGACGACCGAGTCGAGTCAATTCCAAGGCCAAGCTGCATTGGCTGAGCTTCTCACTTGAAATGCTCAAAGAAATAGATGGAGACTATCACCATTGATCAACAGAACATCCTCGTCGGCATTCGTCCAATAGAACCGGCCGACGAATCCACCTTGTACGCTTCCGAAGTTACCCCGATGGGACGCGCTGTTACCAAAGTCCGTCGCCAAAGCGGTGCTGCAAGAGTAATTGCCCGAACACTTCTTGGGAAACTGGGATTCCCACAACTGCCGATCCTAAAGACGCGCTCTGGTGTTCCGATCTGGCCGGCCGGCATCGTCGGATCTTTGGCTCACCACGATACAGTAGCAGCCGCCGCTATTGCAGGAACGAAGAGGATTGCAACTCTCGGCATCGACATTGAGCCTAATGAGCCACTGCCGGAGAACTTGATCGAATTGATTGCTACCCCTAACGAGCAACGCATGTACGATCTACGCCTGCTTGAGCGGCGGGACCTCTTTGTTTTGAAGGAGGCCGTATATAAGGCGTATTTTCCACTGTACAATGACGTTCTTGAATTCCAGGACGTGGAAATTGATATCTCTGCGCGATTAGGGTACGTGTCGAAGGCAAATTGCACGTTTTCGCTCGAGTTACTTATTTCCAACAATGTAATCGGGTTGGCGTATTCATGGCCGACATGCGGTGACCTTGCCCCGCTGATCTAATCCGGTTGACGTTCGTTCTGGCCCATCGAGAGGACCAGGACATGAAACGTAGCCGCTTTTCTGAAGAGCAGATCATCGGAATTTTTGAACGAGCCGCAAGCACGGGGTCAGCGACGCCTCGATTACAACTGGAAGGGCCGCTTCGGCGGGATGGATGTCTCCGAGGCTCCGCGACTGAAGGCTCTGGAGGGAGCATGAGGAACTGTGGGGCGGTTATGCGGCGAGAGCTGTTTCGTCGGTTTTGTTGCAACGGCTGAATAGGGGCACAGAGAGGCCCTGATGCGAGGTCAATCAGGCGGCGAGGATTTCGAACTGCACGGCCAAGGACGGATTCGGATTGAAGGCGTACCTCGCCTGTCGCTTGCGCATCATGTGAATCATTTCGATGCCGGTCAGGATGGTGGCTGCGGTGGCCGTCGATTTGAAGCCGAGCATCGGCCGGATACGGCGCTTGATGCGCCGATGGTCCTGTTCGATCCGGTTATTCAGGTATCTACTCTTGCGGATCCGGATCGGCTTCAGCCGGCGCCGGGAGCGGTCCTGCAAGCGATTTGTGGTGTCGCAGGAAACGATCGCCTCCCGATTGGTCTGGCTATCGTCGATGACGACGCGATCCGGTCGGCGATGACGCTCCAGCGCCTTTCTGGGGTCAGGACAAGAGCAGTTCAAAATCTTGCGCTAAGAGCGAACGGCTCCGACGCTGTGCTGATGGGAGGCTCCGCGCCTCCGCCGGTTGCTCAACCCGCGCCAAGAGGCGTAACAGAAACGGCCAAGGCTCTAATCGCCACTGGAGAACAGTTCAGTGGCATGTATGGACGGCCTCCGCGTGGCAAGGGCTTTCTGACATTGATGACAGGTCGGTCGGCTGCAGGCATGTATTCGGCCTTTGAGTGCGGCCTGTTGTGGCGTTGCGCCAGGATGGACATTCTGCTGAATTTTACATGCGGCGCCGTTTCATGGATGCGCGCTTGGGCTCCCCATTTTCTATTGCCCGCCCCGGCTCATGCCGGGCTGGCTTCTTGGCGTTCTGGGAGGATTTGCTCACCATGGTTCATAGTGGCAGCGCAACCGGTGAGCGCCTCACCTGAGGCTACATGGCGGCCGTGGAGATTGCCTCAGAAGCGGCGCCCAATCGGAAATCTTAGCACCTCCGCGTTTTGGCGTGGCTGCTTGAACTCTTCGACGGCAACCGCCTCAATTAGCAGGTCCAAGGCTTCGCGTCCCCTTCGACTCATCGGGTCATCGCCACAAAGGTAGTCATACGCTCGATCTAAATGCACTCGGGCGGCGGAAAAATTGCTTGTCATAG
Source organism: Mesorhizobium sp. M1006 (assembly GCF_040318825.1). Lineage (NCBI taxonomy): Bacteria > Pseudomonadati > Pseudomonadota > Alphaproteobacteria > Hyphomicrobiales > Phyllobacteriaceae > Mesorhizobium > Mesorhizobium sp. M1006. The sequence continues at coordinate 25,915 of NZ_JAMYMZ010000054.1, read as the reverse complement.
GACCCTCTCTAACCACCCGCATTGCCGTCTACGACGGTGAAGGTCGCGCAATCGCCAATATCGACAGACAAATTTGAATCAAACCGGGGATGATCGGGGGAGTAGCCAGGACGTCACCCACGCTGACTGAACCGGTCGACATCGACGCCGCGGTCTCGGCATTCCTCGCGCGCCTGGAGGCCGAAGTCCCCTGACATGATGCCGCCGTCGAGCCCGCCGACGATCACTCGCTGGCGCATGGTCGGATCATAAATGCCGAGCACCCCGTTCCGACCACCTCTGACCTCCGTCATTCGATGCAGACGCGCGGAACCGGCCCGATTTTGCGGCGTAGAGCCAGAGGCGGCCGCCAGGTCCCAGGCCGGTTGGCTCCAAATCGCGCTAGGTCGTGTGGATCAGGTTTGTCCACACCATTTAGCTATACGCGGGGGGCGATAATACCACCGAAGAAGAAATGGCGCAGGTATTGGGTATCGATCCGTCGGAGCACCCAATCCCGCCCGCAGCGCGGGTCGCAGCCATCTCGACCGATTGGTGGACTCCTGACTACGGGATGTGAGGAGCTTTTCCAACCTATAGCTAAATGGAAAGAGACCCCTCGATCGCGCCAACCTCGGCCCAACCTACTGGACTCCAGAACGAAAAGAGCGCGTGGGGCTCGAGCGACTTGCGAGGAGAAGGAAATCGCGCCTCGGCATGACTGACTCCGACTGCCTGAGCGCCGGCATCGCCTTTCAGTGCGCCCAAGGGGAGCGTTCCGGTGGCCAGTGCTGCCTTGCTGGAACGGAGCAGGTGGGCTGTTCTAGCAACACGGTTGAGTGCCCGGGGTGCCAACAATGAACAAATGCGCAGGAACGCTCGATCGGGCGCCTTCGGCAGGCCTGAGACCCTAAAACCTGTGCAAGTGCACAGGTAGCGAAGTGCGTGCAGGTTCGAGCACAATGGGCGCCGGCGCAATTTCCATGCCGACCACCAACGGAGATATCTGCGATGACCAGCAACATGCGGCTAATGAAAGCGAGCGAGATTCCCGCCTTCGTCGACAAGGTGATCGAGGCTGGCTGTGATATCTGCGCGATCGGTCACTTAGGCTACTCACTGGGCGATGTTGACGGGAAGGTACCCTGGCGCAAGGTAAAAAGAATCGTGGAAGAGTTTGGCGATCGTGATCACCTGCTACCGGAGATCGTTGCCTATCTTCGCTCGATAGGCCGGTGCATAGAACTCTCGTCGTCGACAAACGAGGGCCGGAGACCGCACAAAACAGGCACTCGAAGACGGAACGCATAAAAGGACGGGTCGGAGACGATTGTCGAATCCGGCTCCTTCACCGACAATGACGAGCTGGACTTCGGGACCGGTATCGACGCCAACGAGCTGTGGTTTGCCCAACAATAACCTCGTCTTCTCGTACCGGGCACCACGGACAAGGGTCGGTCAATGACTGTTCGCCGGGCAATGTCGTCGAAACTATCAAGTCCGGCGACGGCAAGGTGCTTAGCCATTCCGACGTGGCAACTCTGGGTCGCGGCCATGGCTGGTGTCGATCCGGCAACGTCGCACACGGAATTCGGCATCCAACCAAAGATGCGCGGTTTGGCGACGCCTAGAAGGTTGGAACCATCCCTGCCCCAATGCAGCAGTCCTGGTGGCTGATGAAAACAAGTCCACGATGCCCGGTGGTGCGCTTCCACCGCACCACCGGGGTCTTCGCCGGAGCCAAATGCAGAAAAATCCAGGCGCGTGCTGAAACGTCGCGAGGAATTCGATTTGGATTATGTCAGCTGATAAAATGACCCGTTCAATTTCGATCGATCAATCAGCGCCCTTGGGGGGCTGTCGGTCCGTATCGCGCCTGACCGCGGCGCTATGCTGGTGCTCCTACGGCCGCCCTGTTGGCGAGGTCTTTCGGGTCATCACACTGTCACGCTTCGGCTATCCGCCTTCCCCCTCATGCTCAGTCCTAATCGATGCGGTGGACGCCCCCCAACAGCATCGCGATGTGCTGTCGTTTCCGACTGTGACACCATCGTTCAAACCCGATAACCGCAGTTTACTGAAAGAATCCACAAATTCGTAAGCTGCGGCAGGAGAGAAAAAAGCAACAGCTAGAAGACCGCCGCCGAGTTCCATAATATATCTTATGCAACTTTATAAGTATTGGCACTGGTTTCAGTGAGCGAATGCAGTTGCACCGCATCGAGGTCTTATCGAAGCTCATTGCTCAGGTCAATGTTACTTTAGATCCCCCCTGATCACTGATGAAACACCTAGAACCGGAAGTCGGTTACGCCGGAGTTTTCTGAAACGCCGGTGGCTGCTCGAGGTCAGACCATATCGGTTTTCGCTCGCGTTCCCTTCTCGGCTCACTCACCCCTTCCCTCTCGGCTCACTCACTTGTGCGGCATGCAATAGATGCCCTCGGATTCCATGAGTACCGCGCCGCCCTTTAACTCGCTCAATGCGCCGACCCAGGCTTCCGAATAAGTGCGGCTGGCATCCACGGCCGTCAGCCAAAGAACGCGATTGTCAGCCAGTTCGACTTTAACTTCCTGCTGCAAAGGGCTTGCCTGCACGGTCTGTTGATAGTGCCGTTTGATCCTGACATTGCTGGCCGGGAACTCAGCTTCGTTGCTGCCATAGTTCAGCACAAATCCAGTGTGGTCCTCGGCCACTGTGCAACTGCCGTCACGCTCACACACGATTTTTGCGGCGGTCTTGCAGTCCCATTTCAGTGAAGCGGGCCACATCGGATTGTCCGCGCTCGATCGCGGCTTGTCGCTCTGACCAGCCGCCGTCGAGACTGCCCATGTGCTCATTATCGCAGTCGACAGGAGAAGCGCCTTCAACACTTATTACCCTTCCCTGATCCAGTATTCGCATTGAGCTTTCGAAGCCATCGCTGTCGTCGGCGTGAATGAACCGGACAGAGACGTTTTGTGATCCTCACGGCGACTCGTCCTGCGTGATCACCTGGCTTATTGGCACGTTGAGATTGAACTGGCTTATGGCACGTTGAGATTGAACCAGCTTTTCTGGCGTAGGCCGTTCGCGTCGTCATACTCGATGAACCAGGGCTTTGCGCGCATCGGCCGAGAGATGGTGTAGTAGGTGGAGCCGTTACCAAGGGAATGCCCTCTATCGTTGCCCGTGATCTGGATTTTTGCCGTCACCAACTTACCGTTCATTTTGATCTGGGCCTGTCGAGATCCGTTGTCATGGTCTTGGCCGAGGCGACTATTCGTGAAAGTGACGGGCAGTGTGAGCCTGTCGGAGCTGATGCGGCAGATGTTCCGTTCTTGCCTCATTCCTGGCCGATCGGAGTCGTAGCTGCCAACTGCTTGCCAGCCAGAAGGACAATCCTCATACTTCTCGTATCTCGCGGCGCTGGAGTTGGCTTGCGGACAGGTCGGCCAGTTAAAACCCGGAGCTTTCATCGCCGCAATCAACTTGTAGATTGGCGGGTGGCAAGAAGGAGTGCCCTGCCAGTCACCGGACAGACAGAGGAGGACCTGACAGCCCCATTCCGATGCCTGTGATTGGGATGGAAGAGCTGCGGCGCCCGCGACGGCGGCTGCACCCACCAAGAGATATTTCAGTACGATCATAGCCTTTTCCTCGCGGCGGATTCTGATACTTTACTATGGATCATCCGCGCGAAAAAGGACAGATCGAGAAGGCAGGTTTGTGCGACTACATCGATTTATGAAACGAGACATCGCGGGCGTGGTCGACAACCCGTTGCGTGTCAACATTGCGACAACGCTGGAGCGGGAGAGAGCCAAGCGTGGCCTATCCCATATGCACATGGCCGAGCTGTTCCGGACTGTCGAGGGCGAAAGGCTTGCCTACCGGACCTACATCCAGACCGTGCGACAGAAAAACAATGTCACCCTGACGACGTTGCAAATCATGGCAAGCGGCTTGCATGTGTCAGTTGCGGACCTGCTCGCGGGCGGAAAAAAACTTCCCGAATGGGCGCATCAGTTGGACGAAAATGCGATCCGCAAGCGTCTGGCGCACATCATCGACATTGAGCGAAAACGACGCACTTTGCTCCGCTATGAGATGGCCGAGCTCATAGGCGTGGCGGAGGCGACATTCATGAAATTGGAACGCGCAAGCGGCAATATCAGCGTCGACACAATTGCGGCGATCGCCAAGGCGTTGAAACTTGATCCAGCGACCTTCCTCTTTTCCGATAAGGTCCCGCCATCAACTGATCTACCTGTTTCTGACGCCCCCGGAGGCGTAGGTTCTCATTTCAGAGAGCCGTAAGCTTCCAGCGTCATCATCCGTCTAAGCTGGGCTACACCGAATGGCTGGCAGGTTTTCGCCGTGATAGCGCATACCGGTGCAATTCAGGTGAAAATGGAGCAGAGCTGAGAGCTCACAGCTAGCCGCCCCACGAGTGTTCCTTTGTTCGCCCGTACCTGCGGCACGATTGCCAAAAAGTGGCTGCGGCGGAAGCCAGGGGAATTCTGACCTGTACAGTTGTGCCGACACCATGAGCACTCTTGATGATGAGCGTTCCGTTCAGCGTCGAGACCATCTGAGAACATGCGGTCAGGCCAAGGCCAGTATGATTCCCGGCTCGCGTTGAAAAGAAGGGAGTAGTTGCTTTTGCAACGATTGCAGGTGGCATGCCTGAGCCCTCGTCGGCCACTTCAAGCACGAGGTAAGTGCGCGGGAAAAAGGGGCGCCGCTTGACTGTCGCGGAGATGAGAACTCGGGCGTTTTTGGCGCTCGACGAAGCGGCCAGAGCGTTTTCTATCAGCTCATTAACAACCAACCGTAACGGCGTCGCCGGAACAGGTTGCACACGCGCTTTGGAATCGATCAAAACTTGCACCAAACTGCTGCGATCGTGCGCGAGATCCTCGAGGAGTGGGCCGAGCGCCACGGTGCTGGAATCTTGTGGCGCATAGGCGATCTGAAGGACACTGTTGGTGATCGATTCCAGTTCGGTAGCAGCACTGCGCGCAGCCTCAAGCATTTCGCCGCTCGGCTGCTTGTCTGGTTGTGCGTGCTCAAGGAACAGCCTCAAGGCTGTAACCCGCGATCGGGTCATATGCGCAAAGAGCGAAGCGAACGAGCGCATATGCTGGTCACGGCGATTGGCTAAAGCGTAACGCTGATGGATAACGAGATAGAAGGTAGCACCCAGGCCAAGTGCGATGGCGAAGATGAACCAGTTGCGCGAGGCCGCAATGTCGATGCTGGCGGTCTGCTGCAAGGTGGCACTGTGATCAACGGTAGAGCTGGAAATCTCGTAAATTGACTGTTCCAGCTTGGCCATCTCGGCAATGGCTTGGGTGTAGTTTCTACGCGCTGACACAAGAGGTGCAATTTTCTGTTCGAGGGTCAGGCGAATCCGGCCCAGGAGTTCGGCGTCATGGTCGGGAAAAAACCGGTTCAGATAGGGCAGGTTTTCCAACTGCGCGACGTTGACGCTCACCAACGCTATTTGTCGATCGATGTCCGCATCAAGCTTGCCCGTCTCGTCGGCGATGCGAAGATAACCATAGACTCGCAAAAGACGCTCGCGAATCTGTGCCGTACGCCACTGAATCTCGAAGGTCTGATTGAGGATGGCATCAGTCTCCTGACGATAGCGGTTCGATTGGATGAACGTCCACGCACTCAGGCCAAGCGCCGCAGCCATACCGAGATACGGCAGAACAGTGAACAAACGGCCGTTGAAGAACTTCATTGCGTGGCGCGCAGGATGACTGGGAAAAATACCCAGATCGAGTTTCTTGCGGGAACGTAGGAGGCGGGCAGCTGGTCGAAGGGCCAAACGATGAAGATGGGGCCTTTCTCTACCATGCTGATCGGGCGGAAATCCTGACCCGGCAGGCAATGTGAACCGGCCTTGTCGTTCTCGTTGCAACGACGCTCGATCGCCAGGATCGGATTATAGGACCGGATTTCGTCCATATGAATATCGGAAACGAAGTTGTCATAGGCGACAACTTTCACCTCCTGCGCGGCGGTGATTCCGGCCTTGGCAAGCACATTTGCAAGCAGCGGCCCGCGATATTCTATTTTCTCGTTGTCGCTCGTCCAGGGCGTACGCGTGTCATAGGTCTGTTGCGGAAACTCTGCCCGCAGCTGCTTTACCGAAAAGACGGCGACGGTCTTGCCGCTGGCGTCTTGAACCGACACTTCGTTGGGATCGAGGGGAATTTCCTCGGCGGCGCTGGCGAGCGGAAGGGACAGGGCAAATATGACGGCGAGAGCATTACGCAACATCTTCCACATCCTCGTATTCGCGGGGTCCATCGTTCTTGGCGAAGAGCACGCAAGGTCCTCGGGAGCCCCGCGGATCGTAGGCAAATCCCTTTTCTGCCAGGGCAAGCGTGATGTTGCGGACGCCGTCAAGGCCATAGAGATGATCGTGCAGCTCAAGAAAAATGCGCTCGACGCCGGGCAGCTCGGCATCCTGCAGAAGTTCTTTCTCAGCACCTTCAATGTCCATGACGAGGGCGTTTATTTGATGATCGGTGATGAAACGATCGACGTCGGCCGAGACGATCGAAAGTTCGCGCTCATATGGTCCTTGGTCTTTGTCCGTGGAAGACATCCAAAGGTCCCGGCGAACGTAGAAGGTGAAGGACCGCGGCGGGCCTGCTGTGAGGATACCCTGGGAATATGTGACATTGTCGAGATCGTTGGCCGCTATCACGCGCTTCGCTAGTTCCGCAGTTGCGGGATTTGCTTCAAAAGCCCACACCTGAACGCCGGGGATTTTCGCGATCAGTGCGGTGATGATGCCGATACCGGACCCTAGCTCCAGTACGCGATCGCGCGCCTTGACTGCCCTGAAAATCCACTTCGCTTCCTTCGCCTCATAGCTCTGGCTTTGAAGCGCTTGCCAGATGACCGGCGAGACATCCTGCGGTTCCACGGGAACCTTGATCCCATGTACGGTTAGAGAAGCCATCGCGATCACAGCCCCTGTGGTAGCGGATGACCTTGCCTCATGAGTTTGGCCCGGGCCTGCTTGTAGTACCTTTCGGCAGAGCCGGCATCGATGCCCAGCCGCTCTGACATGAGGGCGAAAATCTCTTTCCGTTTCACACCAGGCGCGCGGCGGGCCATCATGTCGATGATTTCATGCTCGCGAGGCGTCAGAACGGAAAAACGATAGTCGGGCCTTGTCATGGCGACTCGGGAAAGGCGCAGGGAGAAGCCCTTGGATGAAATGTCCTCGAGCACGTCGCTGAAAACGCCGGGCGCAAGGCCGGTTTTGCCGAGATAAGCTGCGGCGCCGATCTGCTGGAAGCCTTCGGCCTCGGTTCGATTGTCAGAGCCGGTGACGACGATATGGATGGCGCTCGCAGAGGCTTCCATGATTTTGTCGACGACAGCAACCCGAGCAGTTTCTGACGTGGGATCAAATCCGGGCAAGCCGGGATCAATTACGATGAGATCAAATTGGATGTTTTGAAGCTCTCTGGTCGCAATCTCCAAGGTTTCGGCACCTACGACGATGCAGTCATGGAAGCTTGCTTGCACTTCGTTCATTAATGCCAGACGCATAAGCGTCTGGTCTTCAACCACCAGGGCACGAAACATTAGAAGCCAATCCTTCTACGCAGGCACCCCCGCCCGGCCTTAGAATTGTCGCTACAAAATAGGGATGATGCCATCCCTATGTTTCCTTACCTCCCGAGGTATCAGTATGTGACCAATGTACGCCAGGAGGAGGACGATGGCTATTCAACTGGTCTGCAGCAACGGACAAATGGAACCGGCTGAAGGTGTCGCGAATCTTATTGCGGCACATCGTCAGAGCCTGGCCATGCTCGAATATCTCGGCAGGCGATTGATGGAAGCTGAAGGGGCGGACGCGGCCTTGCTGGGTCAGAGGATGGACGCGGTTATGGCGCAAGAGGCCGCGGCACGAAGGAGAGCCGCCATCGCTCCAGTAGCCACTGTCGCGGATATGAAAATGAAGGCAGCTTATTTCCAAGGGTTGATGGGCCATGGCTGGTGCGAAATTGACGTTGACGATTTGCAGGCGGTGCTCGGTTCTTTCACGAAACTGCAATCCTAAGAGAAGAGTGTCGAAAGCCATGCTGTGATGGCATGCCAGGCGGCATAAACTCCCGCGGGGACCAAGATAATAGCGATGAATGCGACGGCATCGCCAATTGAGCGGTCGGTGCGTCCTTGCACAGGATATCCATGGTAATGGTTGTGGGCGTCGTCATCACGGCTCATCATTATCTCTCCGATATGCGTTTCAGCAGAAGTTGTACTGGGTGCTGAAACCTTGTGTTCCACAATCCTCTGCGCTTCGACTTCGCATCCAATTCGGCAACTAGGTAATTGCCGTTGACTGCCTTGCCTTTTACTGTCGTCGCCGCAAAAGCATATCCCGTCGAGATGAGGGCCGTTCCGACGTCGATTGTTTCGCCTTTCAACTGCGCTCCGCATATGACAAAAGCCGCCTCGTCGAGCGCGTAGCCGATTGGCTGGCAGGTGATTGCCGTGCCGTCAAACAGCGCGGCCAAGTGCGCCAGCGATGCGTTGCCGCAATCAATTTTCCTACCGCCGGCCTCCTCTGCGATTGTCCCTCGTAAACACGATTGGACCCCATAGAGATGGAACAGGCGGTCTCCATCGCGCCATGTATCGCCGGTTAGCAGTTGAACCGACTTCGATACTTGGAACGGAGTCGGTTCGGTGGAAGCATTGCTCTCCTGGGTGTGAGCCGGTGCGGATAGTGCAACGGCAATGGCTGCGAGGCTGAACCGTCTCATTTTTGGAACTGCTCGCCCAGTTCGCCCGAATGTTCCAGATCGGGCCGCAGAGATTTGCCATCCTTGTTACCAATCGCCGCCATGTCGAAAAAGACCATTTCGTCATCATCATAGGCGACGGTGTACGGGTCGTTTGCATCGCCTGCACCGACGAGGGAGAAGCACGACACGGCATCGGGTTCATCCTTCTTGCTTTGCAAAACAAGCGTCTTGCAAAGAACGACAGATGCACGGTGGTTGTAGATCCCCTCTTCGTAATCTTGCGCGGCTTTCGTGCAGTCCCATTCTTCGGTTTTATAAGTGATTTTTGGCTTTGGGCACGCTGTGAGGCCGCGCAGCCGATACGTCGCGCCGTTGATAACGCGCTCAGTAGCCGAGTGCACCTTCACCGGCATCTTCAAGGCGGTAACGTCACGCCGATAAAGCGCGCCCTTGGCGTCATAGCGCTCATAGACAAAGACCTTCTCGCCAGGCTTCGAGAACTGAAGCAAGTAGTCCTTCGATGGCGGTTCGAAGGCATTCGGGGCGCTCGCGCCGGCTGCGAAACCCACGGTGCTGTGGAGCAGCAAGGCCACGAATATGGCTGTCTGTTTCATCGGATTTCCGTTCTCGTCACGCTTATCGATTGACACTTTACTAGGGCAGAGTGTAGCCATAGTAAAGTGTCAAATTGTGGCAAGCCAATGATTCGACCTCTCCTGATAATATCGCTTTGCGGTGCCATAGCGCCTTTCACGGCGCTGGCTCAGGACATGGCATCAGAGCGCGTTGCGGTCGCCTTTGCAACGCCGGCGAAAGCTGTGGCGGCAACCGGTATAGATCGCTCCGGGGCTTGTGAGGGTGGCAACCGTGCACAGATCGCGAGCCTTGTGCGCTCAATAGCGGCTGAACAAGGATTTGACGCCGATCTAGCCGAAGCAATTGCATGGGCCGAAAGCGATCTTGGTGCCAACCAGGGTCCGTCAAAAGCCGGGGCCTTGGGAATCATGCAACTGATGCCAGGAACGGCCTCCGATCTCGGCGTGACAAACCCCTGCGATACACGGGCAAATGTCCGGGCTGGTATCCGGTATCTGAAGTCACTCTACGATCAGTTCAAAGATCCGCTGCTGATGCTCGCGGCTTACAACGCCGGGGCCAACAACGTCTACAAGGCGAAGGGCATTCCGGTGAATCCGGAGACGGCAGAATACATCGTGAAAATATTGAACCGCTGGAAGTTCGGCGGTGTCGTCAAAAAATCCACCCTACCCAAATTGGAAACGCTCGCGGCCGTTCCATCAGCGAGCGAGGACACTTGGCAGGATGGTCATGTCATGGATTTCGGCAACTGAAAGGAGCCAAGGGTGGAATACAGGAAAGCGGGCAAATTTATTGTCAAGTTGGCCCTGGCATCAGCGGTCGGAATGGCTCTCGCGCCGGCCAGTGCATATGCACAGTCGGCGGCACCGGTCGAAAATGTGCTGGAATGGTTCGTCGGCGTTCTCCAGGGCAACATCGCACGCTCATTTGCCATTATCGCGGTCTGCTTTCTTGGCTTCCTCGCGATGACGGGTCGTCTGGCCTGGATGATGGCATTTTCCATCATCATCGGCATCGCTCTTATCTTCGGCGCCGCCCAACTGGTCGACTCTGTTCGCGCAACGGCGGGAGGCGGCTGACGCATGGACGACGAAGAGGTCTATGTCGAGCCTGTCAGCCTGCCACTGACACGCCCGCCGATGAAATGGGGGGTGCGGTATGAAGTTTTCGCGCTGAACGGCATCCTGGCGGTGATCGGTTTTATCGCAACGAGCAGCTTCATGCTCGGCCTTGGCGTGTTCGGCGTGATGCATCTTGTCAGCGCGTATCTGTGCCAGCGGGACCCCTACATGTTTCATATTTTCGAGCGGCGCATCTCCAAACGCGGCGCGGTGGCTAACCTCACTTTTTGGGGGGCGAGGAGCTATTCGCCATGAGCGTCGACGCCGACCTGAAATTTGGCCGTGAGCGGCGGCGTGAAAAGCCCGCGGCGATGCACATCCCCTACCTTCGCCATGTCGATGACAATCTGATCGTGACGAAGAGCGGCTTTCTCGTCGGCGTCATCCAGCTCAGTGGCCTGCCGTTCCAGACGATGGACCAGGCCGAGTTGAACAGCCGAATGTTCAACCGCAACACCACGTTCCGCAACCTATCGACCTCTCGATTTGCGGTCTACACAACGATCATCCGCCGCCACGTGACGCCCGAGATCGAAGGCGACTTTGACAATCCTTTCGTGGCCGAGCTCGACGCCCGCTACATGGATGAGCTTGGGGCGAAAACCCTTTTCGTCAACGAGGCGTATCTGGCGGTCATACGACGACCGATGGTCGGCCGCGTCGGCTGGGTGGACAAGGCGCTCAATGCGTTCCGCATCAGTACCGCAGGCGAAGAAACCCGCGAAGAGGCGATAGCCGAACTGCATGACGTTCTCGACGGCGTCGCCAAGGATTTTACCGCTTATGGTGCGCGTCTTCTCGGTGTCGTAAAGCGCCGCAATAGCTTCTTTTCCGAGCCTGCGGAATTCTTGGCGAAGATCCTCGCCGGCGGCGTCGACGTGGAAATGCCTTTGCCGCGCATGAGCCTTGGCGATGTGCTGGCGACGCGGCAGCTGTTTTTCGGAAAGTCCGCGCTGGAACTTCGCGGACCGGACGCTGGCAAGCTCGGCGCCATGGTGTCGATCAAGGAATACCCACCGTTCACCGCGCCGGGCTCATTGGACGGTCTCTTGCGCCTGCCACATGAGTTCGTCCTGACGCAGAGTTTCGCGATCGAAGATCGTGTAACGGCGATGCGCAGGATCAACACCATCGCGAACCAGGTTGAGGGCTCCGACGAGGCGGGCACGACGGTCGAGGAGTCCGTCCACGATGGCGCCGACAAGCTTGCCGGCGGCGAAGTCGTCTTCGGACAACATCATATGAGCGTCATGGCCTTGGCATCGGACATGACTGGTCTCAACCGAGCCCTGTCCGACATTACGGCCGAGCTTTCGCGCATGTCGATCGTGCCGGTCCGCGAGACCCTGAACACGGAACTCGCCTTTTGGGCGCAGTTGCCTGGAAATTTCAGCTACATCGCGCGACGCGCGTTGATCTCGTCTCTTAACTTCGCCGGGCTGTTTTCAGGACACAATTTCCCGTCCGGCCAACGTGAGCGGCTGCACTGGAACCGGCCCATCGCCTTGCTCGAAACGACCAGCCAGACGGCCTATTATTTCAATTTCCACGTTCACGATGTCGGGCACTTCACGGTGTTCGGCCCGACCGGCTCGGGCAAGACCGTGGTGCTGTCATTCCTGATGGCGCAGGCCATGCGCATCATGCCGCGTCCGCGATGTGTTTATTTCGACTACATGCGCGGCGCTGAAATTTTCGTTCGGGCGCTCGGCGGTCGCTACGAGGTGATGGAACCTTCTCAGCCGACCGGGTTCGCGCCATTGCAGCTTGGGGACACGGCAGAAAACCGTTCTTTCCTGGAAGATCTGCTCATCTACATTCTAACGCCGGAAGGTGGCGCGCTGGACGTCGCGGAGATGCGCGTCATCAACGCCGCCGTCGACATGATCTACAAGATTTCGCGCGAACAGCGCACCTTCGACCTGCTGCCGGAAGTGCTGCGGGGCTCGCTCATGCCCGGCATGAACGATCTGGCCGCGCGGATACAGCCCTGGCTCGACCCGAAGGACAAGGGCTGGCTTTTCAACAATCCCGTCGATCTGGTCGATTTCTCGAAACCCGTCGTCGGGTTCGACATGACCAAGATCCTTGGTGACCGAAAGCTGCGCTCGGCGGCGTTGCTCTACATCTTCCATCGTCTTGAGGACGTCATCGACGGCTCGCCGATCATGCTCTTCCTCGATGAAGGTTGGAAGCTGCTGGACGATGAGGTTTTCGCCGCTTTCATCAACGAGACGCTGAAGACCATTCGTCGCCGCAACGGCGTGGTCGGCTTTGGCACGCAGACAGCGGAAGACGTCGTCAATTCCTCCATCTCGTCGTCGCTGATCGAGCAAACGAAGACCAACATTTTCTTCCCCAACCCGAAGGCGAGCAAGGAGTCCTATATGGAGCGCTTCTCGCTGACAGCGAAGGAATTCGAGTTCGTGCGCCGAACCGCCAAGGAAACACGCACCTTCCTCGTCAAACACGACAGCGACTCGATCGTCGCCAAGCTCGATTTGTCGGCGATGCCCGATCTCATCAAGGTCTTGTCCTCGAACGAAGCCAACAGCAAGGAATGCGCACGGCTCCGGGAAACCTTCGGCGACGAGCCGGAGATGTGGCTGCCATACTTCTGCGGATGGGAGAACGAGCATGACGAAGCGGCTTAGCAGCGCTTGTCTGGCCGTGGCACTCGCGACGGCGGAAAGCATGAGCTTGGCTGTCGCGCAAATCGCGGTCGTCGACGATCCGAACCTCGACAAGCGACAAGAGGACGAGCAGCACAGCAAGACGTCGGATGGAGCGAAGAAGGACGAAACTAACAGGAAAAAAAGCGTCGTCTGCACCTATTCGAACAAATACCGCTCACAGATGTTTCGCCGGTCGCCGGCCGACGCGTTGCAGCGCGACGCCGGCAACGTAAAGCTGATCCGCTACTATGCGCAAAAATACGGCGTGCCAGAAGGCCTCGCGCTCTCCGTCTCCTATCAGGAATCGCGCTTCGACACATGCGCCGGCAGCCACACCGGCGTCAAAGGCGTCATGCAGCTGACCAAGGGTACCGGCAAGTCCATGGGACTGGACCGTGACGTGAACGAGCAGAACGTCGAAGGCGGTGTCAAATATCTCGGGATGGGCGTGAAGCAATGCGGGGCGACGAATTACAGCTGTCTCGCCTCCTTCTACAACGGATCGAACGCTGGCGAGCAAAACCAGTGGGCCGGCGGTGTCGGCCGCTGGAACAGCTACTTCAACGACTATGTGTCGAGCGGCAAGGCTCCGGCCGCCGCGCCGACACCGTTCTCGATCGTAACGGCCGACGGCGCAGGCGGCACGGCTCAGGACGCGGCCATGGGCGCAGTGAGGAAGGCGGCTGGCGGCCTTGATGCAAGCTCATCGCAGATGGGCGCCAATGATGCGGCGATCGACGCGCTAGCTGGCACCGTTGGCCAGGTGACGGAATACAAAGACGCTTGGGAGCTGAACTCGTCGGCTCGTGGGATCAACGCCGATGTCACCAACCAGTACCTCGCCCGGGCGGGGGACTTCACGGCGGTGTTGGCCCAACTTCTGTCGTTGCAGAACGTTCAGGCATCGCAGTCGGCCAAACTGGTGCAACAGCCGAAGAGCGGCTCTCCAAACCCGTTCTCTTGTGATCCCGCGGAACTGGAACGGTTGAAGATCGATCGCGGCCGGTGGCTACCATGCGCACTTGAGAACGCACGGGCAAGCTCAGCCGACAGCCGCTCGATAATCATCACCCCCGACCCTGCTGGCGCTGCCAGCGTGATCGATTCCTTGCAGGAATAGGAGGCTGACATGAAGAAATTCGCGATTGCGGCCAGTCTGGCACTTTGGGCAAGCACGGCCTTCGCACAGATTGCCGTCATCGATGGCGCTAATCTCGATGTAGCCCGCAAGAATGCGGAAAACACCAATTCCATCATGGCCTCGAATAAGGATATCCTGAAAAAGAGCGAAGAGATCCTGCAGGCTCTCAGCGGCAGTCGTGACGGTTCGCTTGGAATCGGACAAATGGGCCTCGGCGGCGATATGTCGATTGCCCAAGCTCCGTCGTTCGGATCGATCCTGAACGGCGGCGCGCTCTCGCTTGGCGGCCTGTCGCCCGAAATCCAGAAAATCGCCGGCGCTGTGATCAACGGGCTTCAGCTGGTGAAGCAGCTCCAGCAGATCGCCGGCAAAGAGACGAGCGCCGTCAACTCAGCCTACGGCGGCAGCGTCAACGTGGCCTCGCTGCTAAGCGCGTTGACTTCGCAGGCCTCGCAAGGCGTAACCCAGCGCGAACAATCTCTCCGATCCGCCAGCGGGCAGATCGGCAAGTCGGAGGACGTCAAGGGTTCGGTAGACCAGAACACGCGAATGCAGCTCGAAAACGCGCGCGCGGTCAACGAATTGATCGGCGTCCAGAACGGTGCGGTCGCGGCATTGAATGAGAAGCTGAAGACAGACCTTCTTCGTCAGAGCCAGGTCCAGAAGATGATGACACCTCAAAACGTCAATCCATTCGCGGATTTTGGCAAGAGCGGAGGCTAGCACTTGTTGCGGCGGGTGTTGCGCATATGCCTCGTGATTGGGCTCAGCGCAGGGCTTTTCGGATGCGCAAATCGCGAACTGAAAGCGCCGTGCGGGCCTTTGGCGTATGCGCACGCCGACGAATGCGGCGCGCTGAAGCCGGTCAATTCAACGCCGTTCGCCAGCATCATTGACGAGGATCCATGAACGGTCTCGCCGAAAGCATTCTCGGTGGCATTGACAACATCGGTGAGGACTTCGTCCGCACCGTCTATCTGCAGTTGGGCAATGCGATGGGCAACGTCTTCACCCTCATGCTGACCCTCTATATCGCGTGGTGGGGCTATTCGATCCTGAGTGGGCGAGAGTCGATTTCGCCAATCGAAGCGGCTTATCGCCTCGGCCGCGCCGTCATCATCTATCTGCTGCTGACCGGATGGGGCACATTTTCGGCGACGATCTATCAGCTCGTGCAAAGCATTCCAGACGAGGTCGGTAAGGTGATCGTCGGCGCCGTGTCGCGGGCCACCGGCAATCAGCTTAGCGACCAGGCGGCAATTCCAGCGCTTATCGACAATCTCTACCAAGGGGCGCAGGACGTCGCCAATCAGGTCTATAGCGGATCCTTCTATGACATTTTTGGCGCGCTCTTGTCGCTGCTCGTCCTGCTGTCTGCCATCATTTTCGCAGCGCTTGCCATTGCCGCGATCATCGCCGCCAAGGTGATGTTGTTCATCACGCTGGCCTTGGCGCCGATATGGATCATCCTTTGGCTTTACCGATGGTCCTCGCGCATGAGCGAAGGCTTTCTTTCGCTGACCACCTTCCTGATGATCCAGCAAATCCTGATCTACGGCTTTCTCGGTTTCTACTTCTCGCTCGTCAATGCGGCGCTGAACACCGCCACGTCCGGCGGAGCGACCATGGACAGCAAAATGTCGCTGGTGCTGCCCTTGGTGCTGGTGACGATCATCGGCATCTACGTTCTCATGCAGATACCCTCGATTGCTTCGATCCTGAATGGCGGCGGGTATCTCAGCACCATGGGCGCTCGTTACTCATATGGGACGTTCGGCAGGAATGCCGTGCGCTATTCCGGCGCGCGATGGGCCGCAGGCCGCGCCGCTCGCGGCGCCCGGCAGCTCGCGGCAAACAGTTTTCGATCTTCGCGAGCAGCGAGGTCGGATGCCGCGACCAGGTCCGCCATCCAGCAAGGTGCGCGCGATAACTCCAGGCCTCTGGCCTAGAACACAAGAACGATCACCGATCGCGGCCTGGATCAGGATGCGTCGCGCAAACGAGGCAATGGTAAAGTGTCACATCCAGTAGAAGCAGCTGCTGACCGCAGCAGCGAACTCGTCGACAAGCGCTATTACAGGGCGGGCGCGACCTGGGAAGACGACACGCACCGGTCCATGCGTCGATCGCGTACGTTGGCCTGGATCGTCAGCGGCGTTTCTGGACTGGTGGCCGTGCTGTCGCTGCTGGCGCTCGTGCTTATCCTGCCGCTCCGGCAGTTCGAACCGTACGTTGTCGAGGTCGACAAATCGACGGGCTACCTCGAGATCATGCGCGCGCTCAAGCCTGGAGATTTGTCTCAGAACGAAGCCGTCACGGCGGCCAATCTGGTGCGCTACATCAGGGCCCGCGAAACCTACGATTCGCGTGAACTGAAACAGAATTACGACCTGGCGCAACTCTACTCCACCGAAGCCGCGTCCAAGGATTTGACATGGCTGTACACGCCTGCAAATCCGCAATCGCTGGACAAGATCTATGGCCGCAATGTCACTGTCTCGGTCGAGATCAAGTCGGTTTCCCTGCTCAACCGCAACACCGCCTCGGTGCGCTTTGCCACGACGACGCGGCGGGACAATTCGTCCACGGCCGACAATTGGGTGGCGGTGATAAAATTCCGCTACACCTCAACGCCACTGAAGAACGAATGGCGTTTCGACAACCCGTTGGGATTTCAGGTTACGGATTACCGCCGCGACCAGGAATCGGCACCCGCTGCGGGAAGCCTGCAATGAGATGGCACATGGGCCTCGCGCTGTCGGCCGCCCTTCTGCTCGGCACGATGCACGGCGCGGCCGCACGCGACGGCCGCATCCGATATGTCACCTTCAACAATGACGACGTGACGTCGGTGCGCGCAGCTCTTGGCATTTCGACCATGGTCGAGCTCAGCCCGACCGAAGTCATCGAAACCGTGTCGGCTGGCGACACGAAAGGCTGGTCGATCATCCCCAAACGCGGATCGCGGTTTCTGTTCGTCAAGCCGCTGGAGCGCGATGCGTGGACCAACGTCAACGTGGTCACTAGCCGGCGCGTCTATTCCTTGCTGCTGCAGGCGACTGACAATGATCGGGACCGGGCATCCTTCCAGGTCCGGTTCAAATACCCCGACGAGGATATCAACGCGCGCCTGCTCTCACAGGCCAAGGAGAGCGCCGCCGATCCGGATTTGAAGGACCTGAATTATGCCGATCTCAACTACGACTACGCCTACAAGGGCCACGACAGCCTGAAGCCGCGCACCGTATTCGACGACGGCACCAAGGTGTTTCTGGAGTTCAAGGGCGACATTCCTGCGATTTTCGTTGTGGACGACAAGCGTCATGAGTCGCTGGTCAACGTTCGCACGCAAGGCAAATACACCGTCATCGACAAAGTAGCACGGCAATTCACCTTGCGGGCCGATGGCAAGACGCTCTGCCTCTACAACCGGGCGCGACCCAACGCCATCGATCCGGTCGAGCAAGTCTACGGTCCAACGAAACTGACAGGCGGTTCCACCCTGTTCGGATCCAGCGGAGGGCGGTGATGACCCAGATAGATTATAACCAGCTGGACGGCAGCCCGACGGTCGCGCGCCGCGGTGCGGGCGTGGTCACCAGGATCGCCCTGGTCGCCCTCGGCGTGGTGCTGGTTGGCGCGCTGATATGGCTGAACTGGCCTCGAGAGCCGGTATCGCGCGATGTTCGCAGCGACGGCGAGGAAAACTTCAACCCGCCCGAATTCCGCCCGCCGGCGTTGAACGAACCGCCGCAACCTGCCGACGGCACGATCGACCAGATCGTGGTGCCGCCACCGGCCGCCGACCAGAGCGGCACGCAACAAGCCGATAATGTCGATCAGACGGTGGAGGAGGGCGCGGATCTCGATGCGCAGCGACGCGCGCTGGAGGCGCAAATGGCGGCCGAGGAAGCTCGCCGCAAGGCCGAGGAGGAAGAAGCCCGACGCAAGGCCGCAGCGGAGGACGAGGCACGCCTTAAGGCGGAGGCCGCCGAGCGCGAAAAGGCGGTGTGGGAACGCCTGCGGTCGAACCAGATGGTGACGAATGATCAAACTGGATCGACGGATGCCGGCGCCCAGGCGGCGCAGGTCGAAATCGCGCCCGACGGTCAGATCATCCCGGTCCCCGGCGCCGACAGTGATCCCAACAAGGCCTTCCTGGCGCAGTCTGAGGCAAGTTCTTCCGGCATCGTCAAGGCCAGGGTCTTCCGGCGCACTGACGCGTTGATCCCTGAAGGAACGATCATTCGCGGCTATTTGGAAACCGCGGTCAACACCGACCTTCCAGGCGCCGTGCGCGCGGTCGTGCGTGAGGATGTCTTCTCGCTCGACGGCAGGCGGATCCTCATTCCGAAGGGCTCGCGCCTGACCGGGGAATACCGCTCGGGGCTTGCGCGCGGTCAGAAGCGTGTTTTCACCGTCTGGAGCAGGGTCATCCGCTCGGACGGCATTTCCGTTGATATCAAGTCGCCCGGGGCAGACGCGTTCGGCCGCGGTGGCATGGGCGGCCGTGTCGATACGCACTGGGTTGAACGCTACGGCAACGCCATCATGCTTTCCGTCGTTGGCGGTGTCTCTGAATATCTGTCCTCGCTTGGCGATCGCAGCCAGGATGGACAACAGCGCCAGGTGTCGACGAACGATCCGGTAACCGGTGAGACCACGACCGTAACTTATGGTGGCAATGGCTCGCAGCGCGATGCGCGCAGCATCGCCTTCGATAAGTCATCGACCGCCCTGCAACAACTCGCGCAAGAGGCGTTTCGCGACACGCAGAACATTGGCCCGACAGTCTACGTCGACCAGGGCACATCGATTGTCGTGCTGGTGCGGCGAGATCTCGATTTTTCGGACTTATACGCCGACCCCGTTCAGGAAGAAGTGGCGCGCCTCAAGGCAGGTGGGCGGCCGAAGACGGCGATCGATCCGACGCCTCTCTACGGCACGCCGAAGGATCATTTCTATCCCGGCTATGGGAGCCCGGTGAAATGAATGCCGTGCATCCCCTCCCCGACCCTTGGGCGAGAGCCCCGGTCCTGCGCGCTCATCTGGAGCCGATATGGCCCTATTTGAACGAAGATGCGGTTTCCGAGATTGCAATCAACAGGCCGGGTGAATTGTTCATCGAGCGCCTCGGCGCGAAGGAAATGGAGCACGTCGTCAAGCGCGAGGTCACGCCAGGCTGGATTAGGCATATATCGACTGGCGTCGCCTCGGCGACCAACCAGGTCATCAACGAAGAAAAGCCGGTCCTGTCGGCCGCTCTTCCCTCGGGCGAGCGCATCCAATGCATCTTGCCGCCGGCGGCTCCCGAAGGCGGGGCGATTTCGATCCGCAAGCAGGTCATCATGGATATGAGCCTGGATGCCTACAACGATCTCGGCGCATTCGAAAACACCGCGATGGGCAGCGGACTTGCGCTGTCAGCCGAAGAAAAGCGACTTGTCGAAATGCTGCACGACACTTCGCCGATGGAGTTCCTGCAGTATGCGGTACGCAACCGCGTCTCGATCGTTGTTTCAGGCGGTACGTCGACCGGCAAGACGACGTTTTTGAATGCACTCCTGAAGGAGATCCCAGCCCATGAACGGATCATCACAATCGAAGACACCCGCGAACTGAGGCTGCCGGCCCCCAACAACGTTACCCTGATAGCCTCGAAGGGCGACCAGGGGCTTGCCAAGGTCTCCGCGCAACAGCTGCTCGAGGCCTCGCTTCGCATGCGGCCCGACCGTCTGATGTTGGGCGAGTTGCGCGGCGCTGAAACCTTCGCGTTCCTCCAGGCGATCAACACCGGCCACCCGGGTTCGCTCACCACCGTTCATGCCAATTCCGCCCGGTCCGCCTACGAGCGGCTGGCGCTCATGGTCATGCAGGGCAGCTCGGGCCTCGCACGAAGCGAAATCCTCGACTACCTGCGCGAGGTCATTCCGGTGGTCGTGCAGATGGTCCGCACCGAAGGCGGACGGCGTGGCATCAGCGAGATCAAGTTCACCAAGGCGGAGACGATCTAGCGGGGCCCATCCATGCAGAAAGTCGGAACAGCAATTTTCATGGTGCTCATGGCGATGGCCCTGGGCGGCCTGGTCTTCACCGTCGCCTATGCCGCGACGGATTGGTACCAGACGGGCTCCCACGTCCTGTTCGACCAGCTGAACGCCAATCCCTTGCCGGTCGTTCGTCAGGCTTGGGCGGACACGATGGCGAGGAATTTTGGCCGGATACAATACGCCGTTGCGGCAGGAGCATTGGGGTTTCTCTTGCCACTGGTCAGCTTGTTTCTCATGCGTCCGAGAAAGCGCAATGACTCTCGCTTCATGACCATGAGCGACGTATCAAAAACCGGCCTGACGAAAGTGGGCGGCGTCTTCGTCGGTCGAGCCGGCGGCAGGCTGGCCGAAATTTTGTCGCCCCGCCGCGATCAGCGCTCAGGCAAGTTCCGCTTGACGCAGCGCAGGCTGATTGGCGGCAAGAAATTGTGGATTGATGGCGATGATGTCGGCGGCTTCGTCATAGGGCCGCCGCGCTCGGGTAAAGGCACGTCTCTCATCATCCCGAACGCCTTGACCTGGCCGCATTCGCTCGTGGTTCTCGACCTGCGCGGCGAGACCTATGCGGCGACCGCCGGCTACCGTTCCACCATGAGCCGCGTGGTGCGTTTCGCGCCGGCAGATCCGGACAGCAATACCGCATGCTACAATCCGATGGACTTCATCTCGCTGGATTCGGCACAGCGCGACATCGACCTTCGCAACATCGCTGCGGCATTGTTTCCGCGGCCCCCGTCCAACGCAGACCCGTACTGGGTCAACGATGCCCGCCTCCTTTTTACCGGCATCGCGTCCTTCGTCATGGAATCGCCCGCGATCCCAAACGAGAAAAAAACCTTTGCCACAATCCTCGAGATCATGAACGGCGCCGAGCAGCCGCTCCTGGAATTCATTGGCTCACTGCGCGAGGAACGCCGCCGCGAATGTTCGCATTTTACCCTGCAAACCCTGCTGCCATATTTTGAGATGTCCGAGCGGCAGTTTTCCGGAATCTACGCTGGCGTACGCACCGGCATGGCCCCTTTTCTCAACGAGCGCCTGATGCGAGCTACGTCGCGCAGCACGTTCGATATTCGCAGGCTGAAGCGCGACCGGATCTCTCTTTATCTCGACGTGCGGCGCGAGCAGATCACCTCCCTTGGACCGTTGTTCAACGTCCTGATTACGCAGTTGATGAACTTCATGTCGGAAACTATGCCGCGTGCCGACGAGCATCCGGTGCTTGTGCTGCTCGACGAGTTCCAGAACCTCGGCAAGCTCGAGAACGTGACCGAAATGGCGAGCGTGCTCGGCGGCAACGGTGTTTCGATGTGGTTCTTCGTACAGTCGCTGAAGGCTGTAGACGAGATCTATCGCCAGGAGGGGCGCAAGACACTTATCAACGCGGCTCGCGTGCAGATCTTTTTCGGTGCGCAGGACGCTGACGATCTGCGCTACATTTCCGAGCAGCTCGGCGAAACGTCGGACGTTCAAAAGGACGTGACGCGAACCAAGGCAACCTTGTTCGACACTTATTACACGCGCTCCGAGCACCGCAAGCAAGTGCGGCGGCCTCTTATGCGGCCGGATGAAATCCGCACGCTCGACAAGAACAAGGTCATCATATTGCCGCGCGGCGAACTGCCAATTCTCGGCACGCGCAATTTCTATTTCGCCGACGGCCGGCTCGCCAAACGCGCGTTCATGCCCCTGCCCGCCTCTACCGACGCTTCGCGCACGAAAAGCCCTGCATTGGACGCTTCTGAGGCGGTTCCATCTCATGCGCTCCCGACGATTGTGCCGACAGCACCTGCGTACCGCTCGGGCCTCGTGCAGACGCGCCTGCGGCGCGGCGCGACATTTGCAGCAAAAGCTGACCGTATGGCTCTGCCGCGGGGCCGGCGCGCAATCGTAAAAGAACGGCCGAAAGCAACCGACGCTGCGGTCGTACCAGCTTATACCGCCATAGATTTTTCCGCGTTGGCGGCTAAAGCGGTCACGACAAGGATAGCACCCGATAAAGAAGCGGCGGTGGCGGCGATCCTGAACAATGTGCGCTCTCTCCGGGCCCACGCATCCGACAAAGAAGCTTTCGACCGAAATTTGAGCGTCGTCGAAGACACCTTGCCCGATGTAGTCGACGGGTAGGAACTGCTGCGCCCTGCTCGTGTCAGATAGAAGAGCGGCAACGTCATGCCTCAGGCCTTCTGTATCAGCCGCCAGTTGCCGGGCGGTGCCGCTTGAGCACTCCAGTCAATCGCCGCGTAGAATCTTTGCTTCGCGCGCGACCGCGACGAAAGCCCTGCGGGCGGCGGGTGGATGAAGCTCACCTCGTATAACCTTCAGACAGGCGTCCATAGCTGCCCTGTGCTTCTCCGTCTGACGACCACCAAGATCCCGCAGCAGGATGGAGGCCGCATCATTAACATCGAACACGGTGCGTTCTGTATAGCGGCCAATCTGAATCACAACTGGCCTCTCAAATCTTACCAAGCCGGTCATCTACCCTCACCCTTGAAACTCTATCAACAACAGCCTGCGATCACCGGCGGAAGAAAAATCGCGTCGGTTGATCCCGCTTGCGGGTTGCCCCGGTCGGCCGCTCAATCGAAAGTTTAGTAAGAGGTGGGTTTCCACCCATGTTCAATTCGAGCAGACGTTGGTCCAATTCCTTGTCCGCCGCTGTGAGGCGATGGTTAAGGCGCAGATAGTCCATCCAGGTCGGCGTGCGGAAGGTTTCTGTCCAAAGCGAGGAATCCTGAAGATCGCGCTGGAGGTTCCAGTGCCTGGCGCCGACGCGGCTTTGCACCCGCCGTCGTTCCTGCATCTGATCGAGGAAAGCTTCGACGTTTGCCTCCGGTATTGAGTACTCGATCTTGATGACGATCGGGCCGCTTCTCGGCTTCAGGTCGAGAGCGAGTTGCGGTGTCTCGAAGCCAAAAGGATCCTGATCAGAGTCTTGCCATTGACGGATCGGCAACAGGAACCCGCTGGCCGCGACCATCAGTAGCGCAGCAGCTGAAATCTCCAGGGCTGAGGCAAGCGAATAGTTCTCAGCCACCATACCCCACAGCCAACTGCCGGCCGCGATACCACCCGACGAAAGGGCATAATAGATCGAGAGCGTGCGACCAACGACCCACCTTGGGCTTGCCAATTGAACGCTTACGTCGAGCCCCGTCCAGGTGACCACCCATCCCGCGCCGCCGAGCGCCAGCGCAATAGCAGCCACTGCCACTGAAGACGTGAGAGCAAGAGATAAACAACACGCCGCGCAAGCAATGCATGCCAGTATTGTCAGTCGCTCCTGGGAGAGCGACCGTCTCAAAACATTGTTGCAGATGCCGACGCACAAGGCGCCGGTCCCGAAGCCAGCCATCAGGATGCCATAAACGATCGGTCCTCCGCCTAATTGATCGCGAGCAACGACAGGCAGGAGCGCGAGTATGGAGATGCTGGTCAGGCCAAAAAGCGCGCCACGCGCGATTGCCGCCTTGATCTCCGCCGATAGTGCGGTGAAGCGCGCTCCGTCATGGATGGCCGTGGTCAATGGCTCCCGCGGGAGGGGGGACGAGCGAACATCCCATTTGCGGCGCCCTATGGTCCACAGCAGCGCTAGATAGGTCAGCGTCGCCACAGCGAAAGCTGTCAAAGGTCCAAAGGAGGCAACGACAATGCCACCAATCGCCGGACCGACGCTTCGAACAGCGTTATATCCAACCGAGATGAGCGTAACCGCGGCTGGAACTTCGCGTTTTCGTAAGATGTCGCCGACCGACGCGTGCCAAGCGGGATCGGTGAAAGCGGCGCCCGCTCCGGCCAAACAGCTGAATGCAAGAACCATCCATGGATTGAAAATTCCCAAGCCTGCAAGAACCGTCAGCATCGCCGAGGACAGCGCTATCACGGACCAGCCAGCGAACATCAGATTGCGGCGGCTGAAATTATCAGCCAGGGCTCCGGCGATGATCGACAGGACGAATGTAGGCAACGTCGTCGAAGCCTGCACCAAGGCGACCATCACGTCGGAAGTCGAAATGGTCGCCATCAGCCAACTGATGGCGACAGTTTGAATTAGCCAGCCAAAGCTGGACACCTGCGTAGCAAGCCAGATCGATCGGAAAGTTGCATTCTCGAGCGGCGCAAATGTCGCCGACGAAGCTGGAGTCGCATCTGCGGGCGCCACCCTGCTCATTGGGTTGAGCCCTCCCCTCGGTCTATCGGTCGCGTTTAGAGGTGCCCTCCCGGCGCAGGTGCCCGTGGAGGAATAGCAGCATGAGCGCATTTGCTAGGGATAGCGCAAGACAATTCTTCACCGCCGGCGCTCTGGCCGAAGCGATTACTTGGTCTGGAAGAAAAGGCGGATGCAGCCTGACCGCAAATCGGGCATCGCACCGAGTTAGGAATTGCCGCCTTCGGGAAGGAGACCTTCATTCCGCGCGGGAAACGATGCCCATGGAAAGCCTGGGACGACGGCGCCGATTTCTATCAGAGAGCTGGCCCGCAGCGGATTCAACGAAGCCGGGCCACACCTACCTAGCCGCCTTGATGCACGGCGACTAAGCTTTTGACGGCCTGAAGCGACATTGTGGTCGCCGTTGCGGTGCTTTTCCACGCGCCTCGTCAGGCGCCGGGATTGCTCCGTCGTGATGGCAGGCGGGGGTTTGCAGGTTGCGGTCGACGGGTTCGTATCGGGGCGTCTGCCCCCATCGTTATGTCGCGAGTTGGGGCATGCGATCGAGGACGATGCGCAGGATGCGCTGGTCGGGGCACGATGTCGGCACGTGCAGGCGGATTTGCGATTTCATCTCGACCACCCGCGCAGCGATTTTGATGAGGCGCAATCGCAGCGTGTCGAATTGGGCGACGGCAAAGCTCGAGCGCCTCGGCATCGCGGCCCGCAAGCCCCACATCAACCAGTAAGCAGCGGCATGCAGGAATAGCCGGAACTGGTTGGCCGTCGCTCTGGTGCAGGATGTGCGGTCGGCGGCAAGATGCGTCTTCCACGACTTGATGTGGTTCTCGGCCGCGCCGCGCCGGCAGTAGACATCCTCGTAGAGCGCCTTGGCCTTCCCACCGGCAAGGTTGGTGACGACGAAGCGGATATCGCCACCTTGGGCGCCGACCTCGACCCGCGCGATGATGCGCTCGACGCGGCTCCAACTAGCGGCGCCGTCAACGAACTCCTTGAACCTGCGGACCCTGCCTGTCTTGGCCGACGCTTCGAAGCGCGCCGTCGTGCTGGCCTCCAGATCCGCGACATGCTTGCGCAGGCTCGTGGTGGGCGCGAGGCCAAAGATGAAGTCGACGTCGTTGGCGCGGCACCAGTCGATGACCTGCGGGTTGCAATAATGGCTATCGCCGCGGAGCAGGATTCGAATGTTCGGCCAGTTGATCCGGATCGCCGGCACCAGACGGCGCAGGTGGGGGCGGATCTCAGCCCCACTCGGCCGCTTGGCCGGTCGCAGGGTCGCGCTGACGAACCGTCCCGCACCATCGAACACGACGATTGGCTGGAAGCCGTACTCGTCATGGTGGGCATTGAACAGGCGAAGCTGTTGGCCTCCGTGCACAGCGTCGAAGGTGTCGTCAATGT
>NZ_JAMYMZ010000053.1:0-32689 GCF_040318825.1 Mesorhizobium sp. M1006 | reverse complement strand
GAGAACACCCATGGCTGCCTCCAAAAGACAGCCTTGAATCTGATTTGCTCAGCCTTGGGAATCCCAAGAGTCCACACGACCTAGGAGATATCGGGCCCGCTCTCGCCCGCCAGATAGTATCGGCCGCCTTCGAGGCAAACCGGCGCCGAGTTGGTGCATATGAAACTGCTGGCAAAGCACGGCCGGTTTGCGTATCACTCCGCCGCCAACGGAACCTTATCGATGTTCGAAAATCTCCAGCCCGCGCCTGCCGACAAGATCCTGGCCTTGATCGGCCTCTATCGCGCCGACCCGCGTCCCGACAAGGTCGATCTTGGGGTCGGCGTCTATAAGGATCGCGACGGCAAGACGCCGGTGATGCGCGCGGTGCGCGAAGCCGAAAAGCGGCTGCTGCAGGGCCAGGATACCAAGACCTATCTCGGCCTTGCCGGCGATACCGCCTTCAACGCGGCGATGGCCAGGTTGGTGTTCGGCCCAGCCGCCGACATGACGCGCATTCGTGCGGCGCAGGCGCCAGGCGGCTCCGGCGCGCTGCGGCTGGTAGCAGAGCTGCTGAAAAGGACCCGCACCGACGCGATGGTCTGGCTGTCGGATCCGACATGGCCGAACCACATGCCGGTGATGCGCGCCGCTGGCCTGCAGATACGCGAATATCCCTATTTCGACGCTGCTTCTGGTGCGGTTCGCTTCGACGACATGCTGAATGCATTGAGAACCGCGAATCCTGGCGACGTCGTATTGTTGCATGGCTGCTGCCATAACCCGACAGGCGCCAATCTAGACATCTCGCAATGGGCTGCCATTGCCGATCTTGTCGTTGAGCGCGGCCTGCTGCCCTTTGTCGACATCGCCTATCAGGGCTTTGGCGAGGGACTTGATGCGGATGCCGCCGGCTTGCGCCTTCTGGCGGCAAAAGTTCCGGAAATGGTCGTTGCCTCCAGCTGCTCGAAGAACTTTGCCGTCTATCGCGACCGAGTCGGTGCAGCGCTGATCATGGCGAAAGGTGGCGCGCAGGCGGATTTGGCGATGGGCCAGATGCTGTCGGCGGCGCGCGCCATGTATTCGATGCCGCCGGACCACGGCGCGGCGGCGGTGCGCATCGTGCTTGAAGACCCCGCATTGCGTTCCGACTGGGAGGCAGAGCTTGAAGAGATGCGGCTGCGCATGCTGCGGCTGCGCGTCCAGTTCGCCGAGGCGCTGCGGCGGCAGTCCAACTCCGACCGTTTCGATTTCGTCGCCAGCCATCGCGGCATGTTTTCCCGGCTTGGCCTGTCGGAGGCGCAAGTCGAGCGGCTGCGCGCCGAGCATGCCATCTATATGGTCGGCGACAGCCGCATCAACGTTGCCGGCCTGCCCGAGGACGGCATGGATGCGCTCGCCAAGGCGATAGTCTCCGTGCTCGACTGATGCTTTTGCTAACTAGGATCTTCCGGAAACCGGCTTCCACTTTCGTATCATGGTCTGGCGGCCCGTCTGTGGACAAGGCGCCCTCACCGGCTGAAGCCGTTGGCCGCACAGCCGTGTACAGGATAGCGTTTCCCAGATGAAACCCTCGAAAGACATTTCCCGACTGATCGAGATCATGGCAGCGCTGCGGGCGCCGGAAACCGGCTGCCCGTGG
This sequence comes from Mesorhizobium sp. M1006, assembly GCF_040318825.1. Taxonomy (NCBI): domain Bacteria; kingdom Pseudomonadati; phylum Pseudomonadota; class Alphaproteobacteria; order Hyphomicrobiales; family Phyllobacteriaceae; genus Mesorhizobium; species Mesorhizobium sp. M1006. The sequence continues at coordinate 31,068 of NZ_JAMYMZ010000053.1, read as the reverse complement.
GATATCGAGCAGGACTTTTCGACAATCGCGCCGTACACGATCGAGGAAGCCTACGAAGTGGCGGACGCCATTGCGCGTGGCGATCTGGACGATCTGCGGGATGAACTCGGCGATCTCCTGCTGCAAGTGGTCTACCACGCGCAAATGGCCGAGGAGGCCGGCGAATTTTCATTCGGCGATGTGGTCCTGGCCATCACCACAAAAATGATCCGCCGCCACCCCCATGTCTTCGGCGACGACAAGGCGCGCAGCGCCGGCATGGCCAAGGGCATGTGGGAAAAGATCAAGGCAGAGGAAAAGGCGGAGAAGCGCAGTGCGCGCCTCGCCCGTGGGCTCGACCCGGAAGACCATGGCAAGGGCTTTCTCGACAGCGTGCCGGTCGCCCTGCCCGCGCTGACCCGGGCGCTCAAGCTGCAGGAAAAGGCCGCCCGCGTCGGCTTCGACTGGAGCGAGGCGGCGCCGATCCTCGACAAGATCGAGGAGGAGATCGGCGAACTACGCGAGGCGCTGGCCAAAGGCGACACTGCGCCGATCAAGGACGAGTTCGGCGACATGCTGTTTGCGGTCGTCAATCTCGGCCGGCACCTCAAAATTGATTCCGAAGCGGCACTCAGCGGCACCAACGAAAAATTCCGGTCGCGCTTCCACTATGTCGAGCGGACGCTGCAAGCGTCGGGAAACAGCCTGGAAGAGGCGACACTGGACGAGATGGAAGCGCTCTGGCAGCAGGCAAAAAGCGCGAAGTAACCGCCTCTACCCGTTGTTTTGACGGCGCAATCGGCTTTCGATCTCCTGCCGAGCGCTGTGTGTAGCTTTAAGCGCGACGGTTACGCTGCCATCCTCATTGTCGTCGCGCGAGATGATGTCGCCGTTGCGGTAAAGCCAGTCGACGACGCCGAGTTGGTCGGGCTTGAGTGTGACGGTGAAGGTCTCCAGTTCGCCCGACATCATCGTCTCGATGATCGCCTTCAGCGCATCGATGCCCTCGCCGGTTACCGCCGATATGGCGATCGGCGGTGCCTTCTTGCCGTCAGCACCATCGGCAAGCAGCCGCGCCCGGTTGCCCTCGTCGAGCCGGTCGATCTTGTTCCATACTTCGATGACGCGCTTGCTATCGCGGGCATCGACGCCGAGATCGGCAAGGATGCGCTCGACGTCTTCGGCCTGCGCGGCCGTATCGGGATCGGAGATGTCGCGCAGATGAATGACCAGGTCTGCCTCGACCACTTCCTCCAGCGTCGCCCTGAAGGCCGCGACCAGATGCGTTGGCAGGTCGGAAATGAAGCCGACCGTATCGGAAAGGATGATCGGCGTGCCGTGCGGCAGACGCACGCGGCGCAGCGTCGGGTCGAGCGTGGCAAACAGCATGTCTTCGGCCAGCACCCCTGCTCCGGTCAGCCGGTTGAACAGAGTCGACTTGCCGGCATTGGTGTAGCCGACGATCGCCACTACCGGAAATGGCACCTTCTTGCGCTTGGCGCGGTGCAGGTCGCGGGTGCGGCGCACAGTTTCGAGCTCGTGCTTCAGCTTGGTGATCTTGTCCTGCAGCACACGCCGATCCGACTCGATCTGGGTCTCGCCAGGGCCGCCGAGAAAGCCGGCGCCGCCACGCTGGCGCTCGAGGTGGGTCCAGCTCCGCACAAGGCGGCCTTTCTGGTAGTTGAGATGGGCAAGATCGACCTGCAGCGTGCCTTCCTTGGTGCGGGCGCGCTCGCCGAAAATCTCCAGGATCAGCCCGGTGCGGTCGAGCACCTTGGCGTTCAACTCTTTTTCGAGGTTGCGCTGCTGTACCGGGGTCAGCGGATGATCGACAATGACCACTTCCGCGTGGCCCTCTTTGACGATCTCAGCGAACTCCGCCACCTTGCCGCTGCCGAGCAAGGTCGCCGGGCGTGGATCGTTGACGGTCACCACCGCCGTGTGGACCAGGTCGAGGTCGATGGCGCTGGCGAGGCCGACGGCCTCGTCGCGACGAGCCTCGGCGGAACGGGTCAGGCGGGGGCGGTTGGTGTCGTCGTCGCCACGCGGCTGCCGGGTAAGCACCGGCACGATTACCACCGTCCGGGTCGGGCCGTTGGCCTCTGTCCCGGTCTGATGTGCTGGTTTTCCGCGAACGCGGCGGTCCGCGTCTTTCTCACGTGCCAATCAGGCGCCCTGGCTTTCCTCACCATCGAACATCTGAACCGGCTGGCTCGGCATGATCGTGGAAATAGCGTGCTTGTAGACAAGCTGGGAATGGCCGTCGCGACGCAGCAGAACGCAGAAATTGTCGAACGAAGTGACCACGCCGGTCAGCTTCACGCCGTTGATGAGAAAGATGGTGAGTGGATTTTTGCTCTTGCGAACTGAATTCAGGAACAGGTCCTGAAGATTTTGCGATCGTTCCGCCATTGTTCTTGTCTTTCGCCGATCCCCTTCGGTTTGCAGGCCAATGCGCCAAATTAGCCGGCACATGTCAAGCACGCAAACACCATCTTGCCGTCAGTAACGACAAGCAGAACGAGATATATTGATGTTCATTCCATCTGTGCGGTTATCAGGCTGGACTTTTTTCCGCAACGTCAAAAAAGGCCTGCCGTAATGAAACTGTTATCGAGCCCGGGTGGCCGTTGGCGACGGGAGCGCCATCGATCGCCACCACCGGCATGGCAATCGTGGTCGCGGAGCTGATGAAAACCTCGCGCGCGGCCTTGGCTTCGGCCACCGAAAAACCGCGCTCCTCGATCGTCAGGCCGAGCTTGGCGGCCACGTCGAACAGCGTCGTACGGGTGATGCCGCGCAGGATGCCGTGCTCGGCCGGCCGCGTCACCAGCACGCCATCCCCGGTGATGATCCAGGCGTTCGACGATCCACCTTCCTTGACGGTGCCGTCGACATCGACGAACCAGGCCTCCTGAGCGCCGGCTTCCTTGGCTTTCTGCTTGGCCAGCACGTTCGGCAGCAGGCCGACCGACTTGATATCGACCCGATCCCACCGGTTCTCCGGCACTGTGATAACCCGGATCCCGCTCTCGGCCCGCTTCGCGGCAGCTGCAGGATCGGCTTTTTTGGCAGTCACCACCAGCGACGGCTTCGTGCCCGCTGGCGGGAAGAAAAACTCGCGGCTGGCGACACCGCGTGTCACCTGGACATAGACCAGGCCGTCAACGACACGGTTGCGGCGCACCACCTCGCGCATGACGAGCGGCAGCACGCCGCGCGTGATCGGCCAATCGATCGAGAGTTCGGCAAGTGAGCGGTTCAATCGGGCGAGATGGCGGGGCATGTCGACGATGAAGCCTCGTGCCACCTCGCAGACCTCGTAGACGCCGTCGGCGAATTGATAGCCACGGTCCTCGATATGCACGGAAGCTTCGGCGTGAGCGACGTAGCGCCCGTTCACATACGCAATGCGCGGCATGGCTAACCCCTGAAAGAAGTCCAGCTTTCTTATGCGATTCCAAGACCGCCGTAACCGATAATTGCGTGGGCCACGACTGGTTTGGCTGTCAGACGCCCAGCGACTTCAGCTTGCGGTGCAATGCAGAGCGTTCCATGCCGATAAACTCTGCCGTCTTCGAGATATTGCCGCCAAAACGGTTGATCTGGGCGATCAGATAGTCCTTCTCGAATTGTTCGCGCGCTTCCCGCAGCGGCAGCGCCATTATGTGCTGATCGGATTTGTTTGGAGTGCGCGGCATGACGTCGCCGATCTCGGCAGGCAGGAGATCGGCGGTGATCGGCGCATCGACATCTTCGCCGCGCGCCAGGATCATCAGCCGCTCGACATTGTTGCGCAACTGGCGAACGTTGCCCGGCCAGTTATGCGCCTGCAGCACCGCCAGCGCGTCGTCGCCGATGCGGCGCGGCTTGATGCCGGCCTGGCGAGCGATCTGCTTCATGAAATTGTCGACCAGATAAGGAATGTCCTCGCGACGCTCGGCCAGTCCCGGCACCATGACCGGAACCACGGCCAGGCGATGATAAAGGTCCTCACGGAAACGGCCGTCGGCGATCATGGCTTCCAGGTTCTGCGAGGTCGACGAGACGATGCGCACGTCGACCTTGACCCGCTTGGTGCCCCCTACCCGCTCGAACTGCTGTTCGACCAGCACGCGCAGGATCTTGTTTTGCGTCTCGCGCGGCATGTCGGCCACTTCATCGATGTAGAGAATGCCGCGATGGGCTTCCTCCAGCGCGCCGACCTTGCGTTCGACGCCGTTCGATTCGGTGCCGAACAACTCGATCTCCATACGCTCAGGCGTGATGTTGGCGGCGCTCAGCGTCACAAACGGTGCACTCTTGCGCGCCGACAGTGCGTGGATGGCGCGCGCCGCCAGTTCTTTGCCCGAGCCGGAGGGGCCGATAATCATGACGCGGCTGTTGGTCGGCGCGACGCGCTCGATGGTCTGGCGCAATTGGCTCATTGCCGACGACATGCCGATGAGGTCGAAAGTCTCGCCGCTGCGCAGCTTGAGATCCGAAACCTCGCGTCTCAATTTGGAGGTTTCGAGCGCCCGTTCGGCAATGAGGATCAGCCTGTCGGCCTTGAATGGCTTTTCGATGAAATCATAGGCGCCGCGGCGGATGGCCGAGACTGCCGTTTCGATGTTGCCGTGGCCCGAGATCATCACCACCGGCAGGTTCGGGTGCATCGTCTTGATCTCGTCCAGCAAGGCGAGGCCATCGAGCCGCGAGCCCTGCAGCCAGATGTCGAGGAAGATCAGCCTGGGTGCCCGGTCGGCGACCGCCGCCAGCGCGCTGTCGGCATCAAACGCCGTGCGTGTTTCGTGACCTTCGTCGCTCAGGATACCGGCGACGAGTTCGCGGATGTCTTCCTCGTCATCGACGATGAGAATATCAGACGCCATTACCGACCTTTTCAGTTTCTTTTTCGTGTTCCGTCTTGCCCTCGCCGCGTACCGGAACGGTGGCGGCAACCGGCAGGATGATGCTGATCATTGCACCCCGCCCATCGTGGAAGTCCGCTGGTGCATCGTGCAATTCGAGTCGCCCGCCATGGTCCTCCACGATCTTCTTGACGATAGCGAGGCCAAGCCCGGTGCCTTTCTCGCGTGTCGTCATGTAAGGCTCGAGCAAGCGCTGCCGGTTTTCGCGCGGCAAGCCCCTGCCGTTGTCGATGACGTCGATTCGAATCGCGCCATTCTGACGCCCGGCTTGAATCCGGATTATGCCGTGCGGACGATCCTCTGCATCAAGTCCGTCGATGGCCTCGGCAGCATTCTTGATGACGTTGCCGAAAGCCTGCGCCATCAGCCGGCTGTCGAACGTGCCTTTGAGCGGCTCATTGCCGAAGACGCGCTCGAAGGTGATGTCGGCCCGGCTCACTTCGACCAGGAACGAGGCCTCGCGCAACGAATCGCGCAGATCGATGGCCTTCATTTCCGGTTTCGGCATGCGGGCGAACGCCGAGAACTCGTCGACCATGCGGCCGATGTCCTCCACTTGCCGGATGATGGTGTCGGTGCATTGATCGAAAACCTCACGGTCCTCGGTGATGACCTTGCCGTAACGGCGCTTGATGCGCTCGGCCGAAAGCTGGATCGGCGTCAGCGGGTTCTTGATCTCGTGGGCGATGCGCCGCGCCACGTCGGCCCATGCAGAGGAACGCTGTGCCTGGACCAAATCGGTAATGTCGTCGACTGTCACGACGTAGGATTTATCCTCCGAACCGTCGTCGCCGGCTTCAATCGTGATCTGCACGTTGAAGGTCCGTTCGGTGCCGGCACGATAGAAGGTGACCTGTTCGCGATAGACCGGCTTGCCCGACTTGCGGCCGATCTCGAAGACGCGGCCGACATGCGGCAGCACGGCCGAAAGGTTCTGCCCAAGCGCTGCCGTGGCGGATATGGCCAGCATCGTTTCCGCCGAACGGTTGACGATGGTGACGATGCCATATGGATCGACGCCGATGACCCCGGCGGTGACGCCGGCAAGCACCGCCTCCGAAAAGCGCCGCCGCTCGTCGATCAAATCCTTGGCCGACAGGATCTCGTTGCGCTGCGATTTCAGCTCCATCAGCATTTTGTTGAAGGTGTCGCCGAGCGAGGCGACGTCACCGTCGGAGGGGCGGACAGGCACGGCCACGTCGAGATTGCCGGTAGCGACCTCGTCGGCCGCGCCGATGAGCTGACGAATCGGCCGCACCAGGCGGTCGGCCACCGCAATGCCGGTCCAGATGGCGGACAGGATGATGATCAGCGTCAGCGACAGATAGGGAAGCGCGAAAGCCACTTGCGAGGTGCGGCGATTGTCTTCGAGACCGCGATATTCGGCGGTGTTGGATTTGACGATCTGCCGTGCCTTGATCACCTCGGGATCGACGAGGCGGATGGTGTAGAGATAGAGCCCGTCGATCTCGCGCAGCTTGACGATCGCACCCATGATGTTGCGGGTGCGCGGCTCTATCAGCACCGGCTTGCCGTCGGCAGCGCTTGCCACGGCGCCCTCAGGCGGCTCCGGCATGGCAAAGTCCGCGTCGGTCTTGGCGCTCATAACGAAGGAACCATCGGGCTTGATGAGTGCTGCGTGCGCCAGCGAGCGTCCCACCGCCTCCTTGTTCATGAGATCGAGGAACCCGGTGCGATCGAGACCGTAGAGCGTGCGCGAAGCGTCGAGGTCGTAAGCCATCGACAACGTCGTGCCCTGAAGATTTCGCGCGTTTTCCTGCACATAGGCGTCGGCGATCGACAACGACGAATTGACGATCGTCTTGGTGCGGATCTCGAACCAGCGGTCGAGGCCGATGTCGAGCGTGATCGACGCGATGATCGCCACCATGATCGCGGGGATGGCGGCGACCAGCGCAAACATCGCCACAATGCGCACATGCAGGCGCGACGCAGCCTTGCCGTGCCGGCGTGCCATCAGGATGCGATGCACCTCGCGGCCGACCAGCAAGATCAGAAACAGGACGAACGCCGCATTAAGCGCAATCAGCGCCAGCGTCGTCCTCGCGTCGGGCGTGATCGGCGTCGCGCCGACCAGAATGGCGAAGGAGATCGCCGCCGTCACCAGCGCACCGGCAACGGCGATCACGCCCGGCAGCGCAAGCAGCCGGCGACCGTCTCGCGCGCCGGTATTGCTGAAAAGCGATTTGCTCAGTGTCGGTGCGTGCAGGGCCATGTCGCCGTCTAGAGCCAGTGATTGCGTCGGATGTATGCAACGCATTGTGGCGATTATGCAACAAGTGTGGCCGAGACGGAAATCTTTCGGCAATCGATCCCCTGGAAAGCGCTCTTAAAGGGATTCGTCTAGACCTGCCTGGACGACTTGTAGACGTTGACGCCGAGTTCGCGAATCTTCTTGCGCAGCGTGTTCCGGTTGAGGCCCAGCAATTCCGCAGCCTTGATCTGGTTACCGCGCGTTGCGGTCATCGAGGCGAGGACCAGCGGATATTCGACCTCGGAGAGGATTCGCTGATAGAGCCCGGCCGGGGGCAAGTCGCCGGCAAACGAGGCAAAATAGCGTTGCAGGAAATGCTCCACCGCCTGGCCGATGGAAAGGTCGTCGGGAATGAGGTTGCCGCCACCTGGAACGACAGGCCTTTCGCCGGTCTTCAACTCCGCCTCGATGATCTCCGCGGAGATCTCGTCCTGCGAATACAGTGCGGCCAGCCTGCGGATGAGATTTTCGAGTTCGCGCACATTACCCGGCCATGGGTAGCGCTTCATCAGCTCGATGCCGCCGGTGGAAATGCGCTTGGTCTGCAAGCCTTCACTGACGCCGAGCTTGAAGAAGTGGCGGACGAGGTCCGGAATGTCCTCCGAGCGCTCGCGCAGCGCCGGCAGCCTGAGCGGCACAACGTTCAAACGGTAGAACAGGTCCTCGCGGAAAAGCCCCTGATTGATCAGTGTGCGCAGGTCCTTGTTGGTGGCAGCGACGATGCGCACGTCGGTCTTGATCGGCGTGCGGCCGCCGACCGTGGTGTATTCGCCCTGCTGCAGCACACGCAGCAGCCGCGTTTGCGCTTCCATCGGCATATCACCGATCTCGTCGAGGAAGAGCGTGCCGCCTTCGGCCTGCTCGAAACGGCCGGTGGAGCGGTTCTGCGCGCCGGTAAAGGCGCCCTTCTCGTGCCCGAATAGTTCCGATTCGATCAGGTCGCGCGGGATCGCCGCCATGTTGATGGCGACGAAGGGACCGCCTCGGCGGCGGCCGTATTCATGCAGCGCGCGCGCCACCAGTTCCTTGCCGGTACCCGACTCTCCGCTGATCATGACCGTCAGGTCGGTCTGCATCATGCGCGCCAGCATGCGGTAGATATCCTGCATGGCCGCCGAGCGGCCGACCAGCGGCATCGTTTCCGGCGGCTCGTCGGCCCGCGTATCGATCTTCGGCCGCCGCGGCTCGGAAAGAGCGCGGTTGACGATGTTGAGCAACTCGGTCAGGTCGAACGGTTTCGGCAGATACTCGTAGGCCCCGGTTTCGGAGGCACGAATTGCTGTCATGAACGTGTTCTGCGCACTCATGACGATGACCGGCAGTTCCGGTCGCGCCTTCTTGATGCGCGGTAGCATGTCGAAGGCGTTCTCGTCGGGCATGACAACGTCGGTGATGACCAGATCGCCCTCGCCCGCCGCCACCCAGCGCCACAGCGTCGAGGCATTGGAGGTGACGCGCACGTCGTGACCGACGCGCGAAAGCGCCTGGTTGAGGACTGTGCGGATGGCCGCATCGTCGTCAGCGACGAGAATATTGCCGCGAACGGTCATTTGCGGTCTCCTTCACCGTCGTCGTCGGTGCCAAACTGGGTTTCTTTCCATGCCGGCATCAGGATACGGAAGGTGGTCCCGCGCGGCGTCGATTCGCATTCAATGATGCCGCCATGCTCGCCGACGATCTTTGCGACCAGCGCCAGACCGAGACCGGAGCCGTTCGGCTTGGTGGTGATGAAGGGATCGAACAGGATCGGCAGGATATCTTCGGAGACACCCGAACCGTTGTCACGCACGCAGAATTCCAATGGCAGCGACACGCGGTCCTGCGTTCCGGGCACAGAAACGCGAATGCCCGGGCGGAAGGCGGTCGACAGCATGATCTCGCCCTGTGGATCGCTGCCGATCGCCTCGGCGGCATTTTTTACCAGATTGAGGAAGACCTGGATGAGCTGGTCGCGATTGGCAAAAACCGGAGGCAATGATGGATCATAATCCTCCAATATCTTGATCCGCTTGGCAAAACCGTTCTTGGCGATTGCCTTGACATGGTCGAGCACGACATGGATGTTGACGGGGTAGCGGTCGATCGGCCGCTCGTCCGAAAACACCTCCATGCGGTCGACCAGCGAGACAATGCGATCGGTCTCGTCGGTGATCAGCCTGGTCAGTGCGCGATCCTCGTCGGACGCCGACAGTTCAAGCAGCTGCGCGGCACCACGAATGCCGGACAGCGGGTTCTTGATCTCATGGGCAAGCATCGCGGCAAGGCCGGTGACCGAGCGCGCCGCACCGCGATGCGTCATCTGCCGGTCGATCTTGTCGGCCATTGAGCGTTCCTGGAACATTACCACGACGGAGCCTGGAAATTCCGTCACAGGCGCGACGTAGAGATCGACCACCTTCTCGATGCCGAGCCGCGGCGACGACACGTCCACCCGGTATTCGTTGACTGGCGCCCGGCGCTCGCGCACCTGGTCGACAAGCGTCAGCAGCGGGCTGCCGAAAGGAATGAGCTTGTGCAGCGTGTTGCGGGCGAGCATCGTGGCGCTCGAACGGAAAAAATCCTCGGCATCGGCATTGGCGAAGGTGATGAAGCCTTGCGGATCGACCATGATCACCGGCCGACGAATGGTGTTGAGCACAATATGCGCGGCGTCCGCCATATCCGTGCTCTGTGTGACGGTGGCGTTCATGCCGCACTCCGCAGGTTCGCTGCTTCGGGAGCGCTTGAAAATACGTCGCGCAGCAAGGAAATGACGCGCCCAGGCTCGAAAGACGTGAGTATGGCCTTGCGCCGGTCGTCGCTTGTGGCGGCGTGGCGGTCGAGATACCAGCCGAGATGCTTGCGCGCCTGGCGCAATCCGCTTTCCACGCCATAGAGCGTCAGCATGTCTTCGTAATGGGCAATGACGTAATCGGTCAGCGCTTGCGGGCTTTCCGGCATGCCGGATACCGGCTCGGCCAGCGCGGCCGCTACAATGCTGCCGGCGGTCCACGGCGCGCCATAGTGCGCACGGCCGATCATCACCGCGTCGGCGCCGGATTGGTCAAGGATCGACGCAGCCTCTGCCGGCGAGCCGACATCGCCATTGGCAACCACAGGGATCGAGACGGCCTGCTTGACGCGTGCGATGGCACGCCAGTCGGCCGTGCCCTGATAGAACTGGCAACGTGTGCGGCCATGCACCGTCACCATCATCACCCCGGCCTGCTCGGCGCGTCGCGCCAGCATCGGCGCGTTGAGCGCGCCTTCGTCCCAGCCGAGCCGCATTTTGACCGTGACCGGCACGTCGACCGCGCCGACTACCGCTTCGATCAGCGACAGCGCGTGGTCGAGATCTCGCATCAGTGCCGAACCGGCATAGCCGCCCGTCACCTTTTTGGCCGGACAGCCCATGTTGATGTCGACGATGTCGGCGCCTTCGCCGGCTGCGATTCGCGCGCCCTCGGCCATGTGCGCCGCCTCACGGCCGGCAAGCTGGACCATGTGGACAGGCAGCCCGGAATGACGGATGCGCAGGCCGGAACCAGCCCTGCCCTTTGCAAGCTCGCCGCTCGCCACCATTTCCGATACGACTAGCCCGGCGCCATGCGCATGGGCGCGTTGCCGGAACGGTTCGTCGGTGATGCCCGACATGGGCGCGAGAAATACGCGATTGCGGATTCTCACGCCACCCACATCCAGCGGCGAAGCCAATTTGGTCACATCAGGCATGCACAAAAACCAAGCACCTTCGGTTGCTGCACATTCTCTAGCCAGAACGGCGGCAATGTGCAACGCGCAATGTCGTGACATTAAGGCGCATTTGGGAAAAATACGGATCGCCGAACCGCATCAATCCTGGGTCTTCCAAAAGCGATACCACTTTTCGGGATCATGCGTTAAGCGTCTCGGCATGAGAGATGCGAGCGAAAAGCAAGCTGCGGACGACAAGGTCGCCGTGGTCATCGTTGCTGCCGGCCGCGGCGCGCGCGCCGGACAGGCCAAGGGGCCGAAGCAGTACCAGCAAATCGGCGGCGGCGCCGTTATCGCACGCACGCTCGGCGCCTTTCTGACGCATCCGAAGATTGGACCTGTCGTCGTTGCTATCCATGCCGACGACGGCGCGCTTTTCCGCCGTGCGGCCGGTGCGAACGCCGACCGTGTCGTCGCGGTGACCGGCGGTACGTCACGGCAGGAGTCCGTCCGCCTTGGACTGCTGGCGTTGAGAAGCAATGCGCCGGGCCGGGTCTTGATCCATGATGCGGCCCGGCCGTTTGTCGATGCGGAACTGATAGACCGCACGATCGCCGCCATTGGCGAGCGCCAGGGGGCACTGCCTGCCTTGCCGGTTGCCGATACGCTCAAGCGCGAAACGGCCGAAGGCATGATCGGCGAAACCGTGTCCAGGGCCGGGCTTCATGCCGCACAGACACCGCAAGGCTTTCCGTTCTGGCCGATCCTGGCTGCGCACGAAAAGGCTCATCATCTGGGCAAAGCGGATTTCACCGACGATGCGGCAATCGCCGAATGGGCGCATATTCCGGTGAAGATCGTTCCCGGCTCGCCGGACAACGTCAAACTGACCTGGGCACGGGATATTGCAATGGCGGATCAGCGGCTTTCCAGCGCCCCGCGTTTTCCCGACATCCGAACCGGCAATGGCTATGACGTCCATGCGTTCGTGCCCGGCGACCATGTCACCCTGTGCGGCGTCGCCATTCCACACGATAGGAAGTTGTCCGGCCATTCGGATGCCGATGTCGGTCTCCACGCCTTGACCGACGCCCTGCTCGCCACCTGCGGCGCCGGTGACATCGGCACGCATTTCCCGCCCTCCGACCCGCAGTGGAAAGGGGCCGCTTCACGCATCTTCGTCGAACACGCGGTGAGGCTGGTGCGCGCGCGCGGCGGACGCATCGCCAACGCCGATATCACCCTGATCTGCGAGGCGCCGCGCGTCGGCCCGCATCGCGAGGCCATGACCGAAGCGCTTTCGGCAATGCTGCGAATTTCGCGCGATCGCATCTCGATCAAGGCGACAACCAATGAGAAGCTCGGCTTCGTCGGCCGTGAGGAAGGCATAGCGGCCATCGCGACTGCCAGCGTTGTGTTTCCAGGGGATGTCCCTGAATGAGCAATAGCGGTCTCGCAGATGCCCTGCTTAAGGCCTGCCAGCAGCGCGGCATGATGCTGGCGACGGCGGAGAGCTGCACCGGCGGCATGATCATCGCCGCGCTGACCGACATCGCCGGCTCTTCCGCGGTGGTCGATCGCGGCTTCATCACCTATTCCAACCAGGCCAAGACCGAGATGCTCGGCGTCTCGGCCGCTACGCTCGAGGCGCACGGCGCGGTCTCGCGCGAGACTGCGGTGGAGATGGCGGCCGGAGCCTTGGCGCATTCGCCGGCCGGGCTCGCCCTGGCGGTGACCGGCATCGCCGGTCCGGACGGCGGCTCGGCGGAAAAACCTGTCGGCCTGGTCTGGTTCGGCGTTGCCGTGGCTGGCCGGCCGGTAGTCAGCGAATGCCAGCTGTTCGCCGACAAGGGCCGCGATTACATCCGCAGGGAGACGGTCCGTCATGCGCTTGAACTGGGTCTGCGCGCGCTCGCTGCGGATCAGGCCGTCGATGGCGCGCCGTAGATGATTTCGGCCCGTTTCTCGAACGCCTCGGAGAACATGCGGAAGGCGCGGTCGAACATGGTTCCCATCAACGCACCCAAAATGCGGCTCTTGAACTCGTAGTCGATAAAGAAGCAGACGTTGCAACCAGCGCCGTCCGCCGGGTCGAAGCGCCAGACATTGCTCAGATATTTGAAAGGGCCGTCGATGTATTTGACATCTATGGCGTTCTCGTCCGGCTTCAGCAGCACCTGCGTGGTAAAGGTCTCGCGGATCGCCTTGTAGCCGATGCTCATGTCGGCGATGAGCAAGGTGCGCCCGTCGCGTTCCTTGCGTGAGCGAACCGTCAGTGCCTCGCAAAGCGGCAGGAATTGCGGATAGGATTCGACATCGGCGACCAGAGCGAACATCTGCTCCGGCGTATGCGCAACGCGGCGATGGGCTTCGAATTGTGGCATAAAACCAGTGTTAGGCGGACTTTTTGAGAAACGCTTCGCGCGCCGCGCGCAACCTGGCAAAGTCGTCCCCGGCATGGTGCGACGAGCGCGTCAGCGGGCTCGACGCTACCAGCAGGAAGCCCTTGGTCCTGCCGATCGTCTCAAAGGACTTGAATTCCTCCGGCGTGACGAAGCGGATCACCGGATGGTGCTTCTTCGACGGCTGCAGATATTGGCCGATGGTCATGAAGTCGACATTGGCCGAACGCAAATCGTCCATCAGCTGCAGAATTTCGTTCCGCTCCTCGCCAAGGCCGACCATGATGCCGGACTTGGTGAAGATCGAGGGGTCAAGCTCCTTGACCCGCTGCAAGAGCCTGATCGAGTGGAAATAGCGCGCGCCCGGCCGAACCGTCAGATAGTTAGACGGCACGGTCTCGAGATTATGGTTGAAAACATCCGGCCTGGCCGCCACCACGATCTCCAGCGCACCGTCCTTGCGCAGGAAATCGGGCGTCAGGATTTCGATCGTCGTCGACGGGGTTGCTGCCCTGATCGCACGGATGACATCAGCAAAATGCTGGGCCCCGCCGTCGGCCAGATCGTCGCGATCGACGGAGGTGATGACGACATGGCTCAAGCCCATTTGCTTGACCGCATGCGCGACGCGCGCCGGCTCGTCGGGATCGAGTGCGGTCGGGATGCCGGTGGCGACATTGCAAAAGGCGCAGGCCCGCGTGCAGATCTCGCCCATGATCATGAAGGTGGCGTGCTTCTTCTCCCAGCACTCGCCGATATTGGGGCAGCCCGCCTCTTCGCAAACCGTCACCAGTTTGTGAGACTTCACGATTTCGCGCGTCTCGGCATAGCCTTTCGACATCGGCGCCTTGACGCGGATCCAGTCAGGCTTGCGCAGTACGTCCTGATCCGGCTTGTGCGCCTTTTCGGGATGCCGCAGGCGCGGCGCATTGGCAATCGTGTCGAGGACGGTGACCATGTGAAACCCGGCTCATTGGCAAGCGCTTGTCCAGCGCTCGCTCTACCCACGTCATCTAGGACTTTTCGGCGAAAAGAAAAAGGCCGCGATCACGCATGCCGCGGTGACCTTTTTCGCATAGCAAGTGCCGACAGAGGTTAGCGGCGCACCAGTCGTCCGACCGCAATCAGAATGCAGGCACCGATGAAGCCGGTGATCAGATAGGCTATCCAGCCGACGCCGAAGATGCCGATGTTCAGGGCCTGCAAGATGGCGTTCAACACGATTGCGCCGACAATGCCGAGAATGATGTTCATGAGGATGCCGGTATTGCTCTTCATGACCATCTCGGCCAGCCACCCCGCCAGGCCACCGATGATGATGGCTGCAACCCAGCCCACGCCGTTCATTTCCATATGCCCTCTCCTTGTATGATGGATGATGCCTGCGAAACGAATTGCTCTGCCGTCGAGTTCCTCTGTGTCTTCCGTGTGAGACTCGCCCAACTAATTTATCATGCATTCAGTGCGCGGCCATAGGCGTCGAGTACACTCTCCTTCATCATCTCCGACAGCGTCGGGTGCGGGAAGATCGTGTGCATCAGCTCTTCCTCGGTGGTCTCCAGATTCATCGCCACGACGAAGCCCTGGATCAGTTCGGTTACTTCTGCGCCGACCATGTGGGCACCCAGCAACTGGCCGGTCTTCTTGTCGAAAATGGTCTTGACGAAACCTTGGTCTTCGCCCAGCGCAATCGCCTTGCCGTTTGCGGCGAACTGGAAGCGGCCGACGCGGATGTCCTTGCCATCGGCTTTCGCTTTGGCTTCCGTCAGTCCGACCGAGGCGACTTGCGGATTGCAATAGGTGCAGCCCGGGATCTTCAGCTTGTCGATGGCATGCACGCCGGGGAAATTGGCGATCTTTTCCACACAGACCACGCCCTCATGCTCGGCCTTGTGGGCGAGCATCGGCGGTCCGGCAACGTCGCCGATGGCGTAGACGCCCGGCACATTTGTCTTGCCGTAGCCGTCGACGACGACGCAACCGCGGTCCGTCTTCACGCCGAGCGTCTCGAGGCCGAGGTTTTCGATGTTACCCTGTACGCCGACGGCCGAGATCATACGATCGGCGGTGATCTTCTCGACCTTGCCGTCCTTCATCTCGACATGCGCCGTGACCGAGTTAGTGCCCTGCTCGACCTTGGTCACCTTGGCTTCTAGAATGATCTTCATGCCCTGCTTCTCGAACTGCTTCTGCGCGAATTTCGAGACCTCGGCGTCCTCGACCGGCATCACAGCCGGCAGCAGTTCGACCACCGTCACCTCGGCGCCCATGGTGCGGTAGAACGAGGCGAACTCGATGCCGATGGCGCCCGAGCCCATCACCAGCAGCGATTTCGGCATCTCTTTCGGCACCATGGCCTCGAAATAGGTCCAGATCAACTTGCCGTCCGGCTCGATGCCGGGCAATGCGCGCGGCCTCGCTCCGGTCGCCAGAATGATATGCTTGGCGCTGTAGGTGCCCTCGCCCTTGACGCCCTTGGGCGCCGGCGGCTGCGGCTCCATCGGCTTCTTCGACGATTTCGACACGACGATCTCGCCAGGTTTGGTCAGCTTGGCTTCGCCCCAGATGACGTCAACCTTGTTCTTTTTCATCAGGAAGCCGACGCCGCCGTTGAGCCGCAGCGAGACCTTTCGCGAGCGATCGACGACGGCGGCTGTGTCGACGCTGACCTTGCCATCGATCTTCAGGCCGTAGTCCTTCAGATGATCCGAATAGTGCATGATCTCGGCGGAGCGCAGCAGCGCTTTGGTCGGAATGCAGCCCCAGTTGAGGCAGATGCCGCCCAAGTGCTCGCGCTCGACGATCGCCGTCTTGAAGCCAAGCTGGGCCGAACGCACTGCAGTGACATAGCCGCCGGGGCCGGAGCCGATGATGATGACGTCGTAGTTCTCAGCCACGGCTTTCTCCTTCACAATTCCAACATGAGGCGCACGAGCGGCGCCAGCGCTTGCCCGACGTTCCGCGTGTTTTCCGCGTCCAGGTGGACGCCGTCGAGCGGCGTGGTTTTGGCCACCGTGCCGGCATCGAAGAAGCCGCAGCCGGCCTCGTCGGCAAGGGCGGAATATTGCGGCGCCAGCCGCTTTGACGCGTCATCGCCGCCGGCGAACATTTCCTTGAACTCGGCGTTTTCCGTGCGGCTGACTACGGGCGGCGCGACGATCAGGATCTGCGGCGCCGGCCAATCGAACGGGTAATCGTGACCGCGCACGATATCGATCAGGCGTTGCATGCCTTGCTTGGCCGCGACCGGATTACCATGAATCCACGGCTTCATATCGTTGGCGCCGAGCATGATGACGATCAAGTCGATCGGTGCGTGCGTCGTCAGGATTGTTGGCAACAGCCTTGCGCCATTACGGTCCGCCCCGGCCAAGTGATCGTCGAAGGCGGTGGTTCGGCCATTCAGGCCTTCGGCGATGACCTCGACGCCGCTGCCCAACGCTGCCTGCAGCACGCTCGGCCAGCGATCTTCCAGCGGATGCCGGCCGAGGTTTGCCGCGTCATAGCCCCAGGTAAGCGAATCGCCGTAGCAGAGGACCGTCTTCATGTGCCTGCCCCGCCGAAACCTGGTTGCGAGCGCGCCAATCGCCAGCGGACGAAAAGCCACTGGACCAGCACCGTAGCGATGCCTGGCAGGACGAGACCGGCGACTACGGGAAGATCGCCCGACCCCTGGCTCTTGCCTGGGGGCTGGGAGAAAGTCCAGCCGATCAGGGCAACTCCAACGAGCACAAAAAACGCTACCCCTATGGTCGCCGTCAGCTTTGTTGCCCGTCGTGGGTCCGACATGAATTGTGCGATGAAGAACGCGACCGTCACGAGGACGGTGACGAGAGCAGAGATCATGAACACAAGGATGTACTCTACGTCGGCATTGGTGGCGACGGCGAGCCACTGCGCCACCAATCCGCCCGCCAAACCGGAAAGAAAGAAGGCAAAAAGGCTGGTGAAGAATTTCCGCACCGCCCTGTTCCCCTCTCTTAAACCAGCATGCCCATCGGGTTTTCGACCATGCGTTTGAAGGCGACGAGCAGCTCGGCGCCGAGCGCACCGTCGACGGCGCGGTGATCGGTCGACAACGTCACCGACATGACCGTGGCGATCTTGATCTCGCCGTTCTTGACCACCGCGCGTTGCTCGCCGGCGCCGACCGCCAGGATCGTCGCATGCGGCGGGTTGATGACGGCAGAAAAATCCTTGATGCCGAACATGCCGAGATTGGACACCGCCGTGGTGCCGCCCTGATATTCTTCCGGCTTCAGCTTGCGGCTGCGGGCGCGGCCGGCAAGATCCTTCATCTCGTTGGAGATGACGGACAGCGTCTTTTCGTCGGCACGCCGGATGATCGGGGTGATCAGGCCGCCGGGGATCGATACGGCAACGCCGACATCGGCATGCTTGTGCTTGACCATGGCGTTTTCTGTCCACGACGCATTGGCGTCCGGTACCGCCATCAGCGCCATGGCCAGAGCCTTGATGACCATGTCGTTGACCGAAAGCTTGTAGGCCGGCGTTTCGCCCTTCTCGGTCTTCTTCACCGGGGCGGCCGCATTGATCTGCGTGCGCAGGGCCAGAAGCGCGTCGAGCTCGCAGTCGAGCGTCAGATAGAAATGCGGGATGGTGGTTTTGGCCTCGACCAGCCGCCGCGCAATGGTCTTGCGCATATTGTCGTGGGGGACCAGCTCGTAGGAGCCTTCGGCAAACAGTTTGAGCACCTGCTCGTCCGACATTGCCTTGGGCGCTGCGGCCGCAGGTGCCGGAGCGCCAGCGGGCGCCGCTTTTGCTGCTGGTGCCGCCTTGGCGCCGCCACTGGAAATTGCGGCATCGACATCGGCCTTTACCACGCGGCCGCGGGGGCCGGAGCCTGTCAGCGCCGCGACATCTATACCAGCTTCGCTGGCGATGCGCCGGGCCAGCGGCGAGGCGAAGATGCGCTCACCGTTTGCGTGGCCGTTGGCGACCGGCACCGCTTCCGCCTCAGGCGCAGGTGCGGCAGGCTCCTGCTTCGACGCTTCGGGTTTTGATGTTTCCGCTTTGGCGGCTTCCGCTTTCGGAGCCTCAGCCTTTGCCGGCGCGGCGCCGTCACCGCTTTTCGCGGCGGCCGCCGCATCCTCGCCCTCAGCCGCCAACACCGCGATCAGCGCATTGACCTTGACGCCTTCAGTGCCGGCCGGAACCACCAGCTTGGCGACCGTGCCTTCGTCGACGGCTTCGACTTCCATCGTTGCCTTGTCCGTCTCGATCTCGGCAATCACGTCGCCCGGCGAGACCTTGTCGCCTTCCTTGACCAGCCACTTGGAAAGGTTGCCCTCTTCCATTGTGGGCGAAAGCGCCGGCATGGTGATGTTGATCGGCATTTTGTCCTCCCGCCCTGCTCAGCGATACGTGACGGCTTTGACCGCCTCGACGACCTCGCCGACATTGGGCAGCGCCAGCTTTTCGAGGTTCGCCGCATAGGGCATCGGCACGTCCTTGCCGGCAATTGTAATGACCGGTGCATCGAGGAAATCGAAGGCGCGCTGCGAGACCTGATTGGCGACATGGTCGCCGACCGAGTTCTGCGGAAAGCCTTCCTCGACCACCACGAGGCGATTGGTCTTTTTGACCGAGGCGATGATCGTGTCGAAGTCGAGCGGGCGGATGGTGCGCAAGTCGATTATCTCGGCATCGATGCCCATGCCGCGCAACTCCGCCTCGGCCTTGATCGCGTAGGTCATGCCGATGCCGAACGAGACGATGGTCACGTCCTTGCCGGATTTGTGAATGCGCGCCTTGCCGATCGGCAGCACGAAATCGTCCATCTTCGGCACGTCGAAGGAGTGGCCGTAAAGGATTTCGTTCTCGAGGAAGATGACCGGGTTCGGGTCACGGATCGCCGCCTTGAGCAGACCCTTGGCGTCGGCGGCGGTATAGGGCATCACCACCTTCAGGCCGGGAATATGGCTGTACCAGGCGGCATAGCATTGCGAATGCTGCGCGGCGACGCGGGCAGCCGCGCCGTTCGGGCCGCGAAAGACGATCGGGGCGCCCATCTGGCCGCCGGACATGTAGAGCGTCTTGGCGGCTGAATTGATGATCTGGTCGATCGCCTGCATGGCGAAGTTGAAGGTCATGAATTCGACGATCGGCTTCAGGCCGGCCATCGCCGCGCCAACACCAACGCCGGCAAAGCCGTGCTCGGTGATCGGCGTGTCGACTACGCGCCGCGGACCGAATTCCTGCAACAGGCCTTGTGTGATCTTGTAGGCGCCCTGGTATTCGGCGACTTCCTCGCCCATGACGAAGACGTCGCCGTCGCGGCGCATTTCCTCCGCCATTGCGTCGCGCAAGGCTTCACGCACTGTGGTCGAGACCATTTCGGTGCCGGCCGGGATGTCCGGATCGGCGGCAATTTCCAACCTAGGCGCAGCGGCAACAGGTGCTGCCGCTTCGCTCTTGGCCGCAGCAGCCGCGGGGGCCGGAGCGGCAGCGGGCGCTGCTGCTTGCGCCTCAACAGCCTCCTCGTCGATGTCTTCGCCATCGACGGCCAGCACAGCGATCAGCGTGTTGACCTTGACACCTTCGGTGCCGGCAGGAACCACGATCTTGGCAAGCGTGCCGTCGTCCACGGCTTCGACTTCCATCGTTGCCTTGTCGGTCTCAATCTCGGCAATGGCGTCACCCGCCGCGACCTTGTCGCCCTCTTTCTTCAACCACTTGGAAACATTACCCTCTTCCATGGTCGGCGAGAGGGCGGGCATGAGAATTTCGATCGGCATGTCCTTGCCCTCTCGTTAAAGTACGATGTCGGTCCAGAGCTCGGACGGATCCGGCTCCGCGTCGTTCTGGGCAAATTCTGCGGCGTCGGCGACAACGTCGCGGACTTCCTTGTCGATGGCCTTGAGCTCGTCCTCGCTTGCCCATTTCTTGTCGAGCAGCCGCGCTTTGACCTGCTCGATCGGGTCACGTTCGGAGCGCATTTTCTGCACTTCTTCCTTGGAGCGGTATTTTGCCGGATCTGACATCGAATGGCCGCGGTAACGATAGGTCTGCATTTCGAGAATGAGCGGCCCGTTGCCGGCGCGGCACCATTCGGCGGCGAGGTCGCCGGCTGCCTTTACAGCGCGCACATCCATGCCGTCGACCTGGATGCCTGGAATCTTGAAGGACGCGCCGCGGTGCGAGAAATCCGTCTCGGCCGACGAGCGCGAGACCGAGGTGCCCATGGCGTAGCGGTTGTTCTCGATGATGTAGATCACCGGAAGCTTCCACAGCGAGGCCATGTTGAAGCTTTCGTAGACCTGGCCCTGGTTCGCCGCGCCATCGCCGAAATAGGTCAGCGTCACATTGTTGTTGTCGCGATAGCGGTTGGCGAAGGCAATGCCGGTGCCGAGCGACACTTGCGCGCCGACGATGCCGTGGCCGCCGTAAAAATGCTTCTCCTTGGAGAACATGTGCATGGAGCCGCCCTTGCCTCTCGACAGACCGCTACGGCGCCCGGTCAGTTCGGCCATGACGCCGCGTGGTGACAACTCCATGGCCAGCATATGACCATGGTCGCGATAGGCGGTGATCATCTGGTCGCCGTCGATCAGCGCCATCTTCATGCCGGTAACGACCGCTTCCTGGCCGATGTAGAGGTGGCAGAAACCGCCGATGAAGCCCATGCCGTAAAGCTGGCCGGCCTTTTCCTCGAAGCGGCGGATGAGCAGCATGTGCCGGTAGGCGGCAAGCTCCTGGTCTTTGGTGAATTCAACAGGCTTCGGGGTGGAAAGGCCCGGCATCTTGCCGTCTGATTTGGATTTGGCAGGCGCTTTTCTGGTGGCGGTGGCCATGCATCACTCCCTGTTGGCGTCTCTTGGCGGACAGCGAGGGAGATCAGTTCTCCCACCGATTTGAGGCAGGCTAACATGCAGGGAAGGCTTTCGCCATGCCGAAAACGCATGGCTGTCATGCATCTAAGCAATTAAAATCATTGCAAATATCGCTGATTAACTGAGATCAAGTTATCTTGCGACCGGCAGCATGATGGTGATCTCGTCGGCGTGGGACAGATTAAGCGCCTTGCGCGCCTGCTCGTCCAGCATGTCCTTCTCCAGCGTGCCCTCATGCATCAGCTGAACGCGGCGCTCGAGATCGATCCGGCGCGCCCTGACGGCATTGAGCCTGCCCTGCAATTCGGCAGTCTCAGCTTCGAGCTGATACTTGGAATAGATGCCGAACTCGCCATGATAGGCATGGAAACCGAAATAAGTCAGGAACACCACGCAGAGCGAGGGGATGATCAGCCGGCCGGTGTTTCTTTGCTTGTGCTGGCGTGTCCACATGGTCCGAATCCTCTACGCCGCCTTTGTCGCCCGATTGTGCTTAATGGACGGTTACAGCCTGTTGGATTCAGTGCCTGGAAGCAAAAAAGGGCGGGAATGTCCCCGCCCTCGTCGCCACGGATTTTCTCTCGAAATCAGCTTTTCACGATCGACTTGCCGGCATATCGCGCCTGCTTGCCGAGCTCCTCCTCAATGCGGATGAGCTGGTTGTACTTGGCCATGCGATCCGAGCGTGACAGCGAGCCCGTCTTGATCTGCCCGCAATTGGTAGCAACGGCGAGGTCGGCGATGGTCGAATCCTCGGTCTCGCCCGAGCGGTGCGACATCACCGCGGTATAGCCGGCCTTGTGCGCGGTCTCGACGGCGTCGAGCGTTTCGGTAAGCGAGCCGATCTGGTTGACCTTGACCAGGATCGAATTGGCGACGCCCATGCGGATGCCGTCGCGCAGCCGCGCCGTGTTGGTGACGAACAGATCGTCGCCAACCAGCTGCGTTTGCTTGCCGATGAGATCGGTCAGTATTTTCCAACCGTCCCAGTCATCCTCCGCCAGGCCGTCCTCAATGGTGATGATCGGGTAGTCGGCAGCAAGTTTGGCCAGATATCTGGCCTGCACCTTCGGGTCGCGGGTTTTCCTCTCGCCTTCATAGACGTAGTTGCCATCCTTGAAGAATTCGGTCGCCGCGCAGTCGAGGCCCAGCGCAACCTCCTCGCCGGGCTTGAAGCCAGCCTGCTCGATCGATTCCATGATGAAGTCGAGCGCGGCCGGCGCGCTCTTCAGGTTGGGGGCAAAGCCGCCCTCGTCGCCGACATTGGTGTTATGGCCGGCGTCCTTCAGCTTCTTTCGCAGCGTATGAAAGATCTCCGAGCCCCAGCGCACGCCGTCGCGCAGCGTCGGCGCGCCGATCGGCAGGATCATGAATTCCTGGAAATCGATCGGGTTATCGGCATGCGCGCCGCCATTGATGATGTTCATCATAGGCACCGGCAGCACATGGGCCTTGGTGCCGCCGACATAACGATAGAGCGGCAGGTCGGCCGCTTCGGCCGCAGCCTTGGCCACAGCCAGCGACACGCCGAGGATGGCATTGGCGCCGAGCCGGCTCTTATTGGGCGTACCATCGAGCTCGATCATGGTCTGGTCGATATGGATCTGATTCTCTGCCTCCATGCCGCCGATCGCCTCGAACAGCTCGCCGTTCACCGCCTCGACCGCCGTGAGCACGCCCTTGCCGAGATAGCGGGGGCCGCCATCGCGCAGTTCGACCGCCTCATGCGCGCCGGTCGAGGCGCCGGACGGCACCGCGGCGCGACCCATCGAGCCGTCTTCGAGCACGACGTCGACCTCGACGGTCGGATTTCCGCGGCTGTCCAGGATTTCACGCCCGACAATGTCGATGATGGCCGTCATTGCGATGTCCCCGATTGATCGATTGAAGCGTCGCGCACCTCTTAGCCAAAGCGCCGCAAAACGCAATCGGGGCACTTGCAAATATTGCCCGTGCGCTACGGATTCACGAAGCACGAAGCGCTGTCATCATTTGTCATACGCGGCATGCCGGTTTCTGGTTTATGGCTGTTGTCGCGCGGGGCGAAACAGGAGGAGTTTCGCCATGTCCCAGTTGAGCGGTATTGTGAGTTTATTCCTGATCGCGGCTGCGTTCCTGACGTCGTGCGACAATCAGCAACCCCCGCAGGGATCGTCGCCTTTGCCGGCCCTGCAGATTGCGCAGTAGCATCCCGCCACATCGAAAGGCCCCCGATTTCCCGGGGGCCTTTTTGATTCCAGGAGACTTAGTCAGTGCCAGTAAGGTCAGTGCCAGTAAGGCTCGACCTTGTAGTAGTTATATGAGGCATCACGCGCGGCCTCGCCGTCGGCGCCGGTCAACTCGTTGATCGAATAGGAAGGAGCGGCCATCAGCTGGTCTTTGGTGAACGGCACGACATAGCCGCCCTTGTTCTCGTCATAGTCAAGGCTCGCCCACGGAATGGCGTGGTATTTCTCGCCGATGCCGAGAAATCCACCAAAACCGATCACGGCAAACATGATTCCGTTCGACAGCTTGTCGAGCATGACGTCCTCGATGTCGCCGATATGAGTGCCTTCCGTATTGTAGACCGATGTGCCGATAACCCGCGAAGCGGCGATGGCTTCGGTGTGTCCCGTCTGGGTCGTCATGGTGTGCTCCTCGTCGTCGTTGACATTAGATTTTGACAATGAGGGCCGCGGGCTAAGGTTCCAGGCAGGTTCGAAATTCTTCAAAGTTTCCTGGCGGCGCTGCTGTGGCGCAACTGCTGGTTCAACCCACGCTTTTGGCAATGCGATCGAACGCCATCAGCCGTTCAAGCAATGCGGGAAGATCCTTTAGCGGCACCATGTTGGGACCGTCGGAAGGCGCGTTGTCGGGGTCCTGGTGCGTCTCGATGAAGACGCCGGCGACGCCAACCGCGACGGCCGCGCGCGCCAGCGTCTCGACAAAGCGCCGGTCGCCTCCAGACGAACCGCCCTGCCCACCCGGCTGCTGCACGGAATGGGTGGCATCGAAAATCACCGGCGCGCCGATCTCGGCCATGATCGGCAGCGCCCGCATGTCGGACACCAGGGTGTTGTAACCAAAGGATGCGCCGCGCTCGGTGACCAAGACATTGGCGTTGCCGGAGCCGATGATCTTGGCGACGACGTTCTTCATGTCCCACGGCGCGAGGAATTGCCCCTTCTTCACATTGACCACCTTGCCGGTTCTTGCCGCAGCAATCAGCAAATCGGTCTGGCGGCTGAGGAAGGCAGGAATCTGCAGGATATCGGCATGCGGAGCGACGATCGCGCATTGTTCCTCAGTGTGGACGTCGGTCAGGATCGGCAGCGCAAAATTCCTGCGCAAGTCGTCGAAGATCGGCATTGCCGCTTCAAGTCCCGCGCCGCGCGTGCCGCCAAGCGAGGTGCGATTGGCCTTGTCGTAGCTGGTCTTGTAGACGAGCCCAATGCCGAGCCTGTCGGTCAATTCCTTTAGCGCACCGGCCATGTCGAAAGCGTGCTGCCGCGATTCCAGCTGGCATGGACCAGCGATCAGCGATAGGGGCGCGCTGTTGCCGAAAATGACTTTGCCGACCGCAACGGAAGAGTTCGGCATCAGTGGATTGAGCTTGTTCATGCGATCTCCCGGAAAATGAAGGCTGCGCCCTGCCCTGGCGCCGGCGGCACGATGGTATCACCGCCGCGCATGTGGTGTTCGACAGAATTGGCTGCAAGCAGCTTGGCGACGGCATCGCCGTGCCTAATCGAAAAGACGATCCCGGCAAAGCGGAGTTCAGATGGTGCGCCGGCAGGAATGCCGAAGCGTGCCGAATAGGCTGCAGGATCCAGAACGGTCACGACGGCATTCGGCAGCTCATAGACAGTGCCGCCGCCCTGCGCCTCGATTCCGGCTGCGATCGAAATCAAACGGCCTTGTTCGAAAGGTTCGCCAGTGACTGCCACGACTTCGACAATGCCGGTTGCGCCATTAGCGTGGGCCTGCAACGCAGTGCGGTCGACGTTCGGCGCATTGATCCGCTCGCAAGCGAAGAGAAAAGCGTCCGCTGTCTTGCCTGTAGCCGCGAAGGCCAGTTTGAACGATGCGGTGTCGCTCTTTCCCGCCGCATCGGTGAAGGCGCGCGAAAAGCTTAGCGCGTCTCCCGCCGACAGACCGGCTTCCATGTAGCGCGCGTGGTCCGCGGCGGCGCTTTCGGTGCCCAGCGCCACGGCAGAAAATCCTTCATCGCCGTTTTCTTCGCGATACGTGCGATCACGCACGACAAAGACATTGCGGTTCGCGATCGCCGTTGCCACGGCCTGCCGGTCAGCGACCGCGAGCGGCTCGAGATAGGTGCCGTCGGTGAGAAAGACACAGCAGTTTTGCGTTCCGAAAGGGTGGATACCTGTCGGCGCAACGGTAAAGCCGAGCAGGGCCAAGCGCGCCCGCGCAACATCGAGGCTTGCTGTCGGCAGCACCAGGTGATCGAGCGGATGAGGCCTTGCGGGGGTGTTTTCGGTCATGTCCCGCGCGATGTGCCTCATTCCTGAAAATGGTTCAAGGGCTTAGCCGGTGCCTCAGCGGCGATCGCAGGCCTCGGCCGCGAGGAGCCGACTTGCCGCCCGCAAAAATCATCCTAGCTCATTGCCATGGGAAGAGACCTTTTCATCGCCCTAGCCGTTATTGCGATAGCAGTTATCGCCGTGCTGATCTGGAACGCGCCAAAGCGGCCGGGCGTCGATCCGACCGAAACCTCCGCGGCTCAGACGGAGTGAAGCGGGCTACGGCGCGGAGCTCCTCCGCGACGTCAAATCTGCCTTGAGGGCGGTCAACTTGCAACGATGTCGGCCGAATAACGCAATTCGCGTAGCGGTTTGACCCGGCTGGTCGTCTCTGCATAGAGCGGATGCGCCTTGTAGGCGGCGAGCGCCGCTTCGTCCTCGAACTCGGCGTAGACGACCACATCGATCTCATCCGAGAGCGGGTCGACCTTGGTGTTGAGCGTTACCTCGAAATGACGCGAATGAGGTATCTTGCCAAGCGCCAGGAGGCCCGTGCGCACTGCCTCGACATCCGCTTTATGCCGTGCGCTGAAGAAAACGATATGCCGGATCAACCCAGCCTCCTCGACCGTTGGACCGGCGTTCTTTTGTGTCAGCGGCAGCGTGCCGTCAATCGGCAGGTTTGTCGCGTCTGCGAACCATAGCTGCGAAGAGAAACTACACCATGCTCGTTACATAGTGCACGATGCGGGTCACCTCCCTGACCGTCCTGTCGAGGTAGCGGCCTTGGTTGTAAATGCCGTCCCAGATCAGGAAAAATGTGACGGTCGTGATGACGATGACATAACGCATGACTAAAACTAGCGCATATGGACGGTTGCAACCATAGCGATTCCAACGCTGCTGGGGACCCTCCCCGAATCTTAATGGCCTTTGTGGTCTGTCTGCTGCGATGCTTGCTGGCCAGAATGGCGCTACCGCCACAGGGCGCCTTGGAAAGATAACCCGCTCGGCTTCGACGACCGCTCCCCGCCTCGATCGACCGACTGCGACACGATTATTCCGGCGGGATTTCGACGGACGCGCAGGATCTGGCCGCCGTCAAGCGGCGTTTCGCACCACCCGCTTGAAGAGGCCCCCTGTCTCAAACAGATTGGCCGTATCGGGGCAGTATCTTAACGCTGAGACAGTTTCGAGCCGACGTTCAAATCCTCGCCTCAAAGAGTGATGCGGTATTTTGCAAAGCCCGCTTCGCCCTCGCCCGCCGGCTCGATCTTCAGCGACTTCACTTGCGCAATAAACTCCTTCGCCTTGGCGCCGGTCTCGAATACGACGCGGGTTCCCGGCAGTGGCGCAAACGACCAGTTGGCGTCCGCCGACGGGTTGATGGTGCCTTTGCTGACGATATAGCGCACGATCACATCGCGGTTGGTGTCGGGCGCTTCGTAGATGATCTTCGAGGCATTGATCTCCGGGAAATTGCCCCCGCCGCCGGCTCGGTAGTTGTTGGTGGCGACGACGAATTTCCGCTTGGGGTCAATCGGTTTGCCGTCGAACATCAAGTCAATGATGCGGGTCGAGCCAGCATTCACCAGCCCGCCCTTCGAATCATATTTCGGTGGCTGCGACAGATCGATCTTGTACGTGACGCCGTCGATCACGTCGAAATTATACGATGGGAAGTCAGTGTTGATGAGCGCCTGGTCGGCTTTGCCCGGTTCGATCCGGTTGAAGATGCCGGCCGACATTTCCAGCCATTCTTTCACCTCTGCCCCGGTGATTTCAACGGCGCGCACCGTGTTTGGATAGAGGTAGAGGTCGGCGACGTTCTTGATGGCGATATCGCCCACCGCCACGTCGGTGTAATAGTCGGCGCCGTTGCGCCCGCCCGCCTTGAACGCCGCCGCCGCCGACAACAGCGGCATATCCTTCCACTCTGTGTTCTTCAGGATGTCCTTCAAGTACCAGGTCTGCGCCTGGCTGACGATCTGCACCGATGGATCATCGGCGACCAGCGCAAAATAGGAATAGAGCGGCGCCGAGGTTTTGCCGACCGGCCGGCGCACATAGGCAAGCGTCGCCTCGTGGTCCGGTTTGAGCGCGTCGATGATGCGCTGGTCGTCCGCGACGGTCGGCTTGTTCGTTTTGTCGACCCGCTCAAAGATCGGCCTGGCCTCAGAGGTCGCCGAGACGATTTTCCACGTCGATCCGTCGCGCTCCAGCAACAGATCGATCAGCCCCATGTGCGAGCCCCAGATGCCGGCCATGACGGCGGGCTTGCCTTGCAACGTGCCTTTCGCCGTATCGACGGCTTCCAGCGACTGAAAGTCCTTCTTGCCGGGGAAGACCAGATGCTGGTGACCGGTGAACACCGCATCGATACCTTCGACACCGGCAACGAAGAAGGAGGCGTTCTCCATCATGTCACTTTGCTTCACGTCGATGCCGGAATGGGAGAGCGCAATGACGATGTCGGCGCCTTCTTCCTTCATTTGCGGCACCCACGCCTTGGCCGCCTCGACGATGTCGCGTGTTTTGACGCTGCCCTCGAGATTTTTCAGGTCCCAGACCATGATCTGCGGCGGCACGAAGCCGATGATGCCGATCCTGATCGGTTGCTCGGCCCCCCACCCGTCTTTGATCTTCCTGTCGAGGATGACGTAAGGCTTGAGATAAAGCCTGTCGTCGCGCGGGTTCGCGGCGAGCTCCGTGCCGCGGATCAAATTCGCGCAGACAAATGGGAAATTGGCACCGGCCAGCACCTTGTCCATGAACGACAGGCCGTAGTTGAACTCGTGGTTGCCGAGCGTCGAGCATTCGTAGCCGAGCAGGTTCATGCCCTTCATGACCGGATGCAGATCGCCATCCTTCATCCCCCTCTCGTAGGCGATGTAGTCGCCCATCGGGTTGCCTTGCAGAAGGTCGCCATTATCGATCAGCATCGCGTTGGTTGCTTCCTTGCGCACGGCTTCAATCAACGATGCCGTTCGCGACAGCCCCATCGTGTCGTTAGCTTTGTCGGCGTAGTAGTCGTAAGGCAGCACATTCACGTGGATGTCGGTCGTCTCCATAATCCTCAGATGCGCCTGATTGGCTTGAGCCCGGGCGGAGAACGGGTGCAGCATGATCAGCGCTCCGCTGGCGGCGACGCCGGCGAGGAAATCGCGGCGTGAGACGAGGTGGCGCAATTGGGACATTCGTTTTCTCTTTCTTCCACGACGTGACAAGTCCTGCCCGAAGCAAAGCTTCGCGCCGAAATCCAGTCGAGTCCAGAAGCCGATTCCATCAAGAGGAGGTGACGCGCCGATGAATGTCCGGCAGCGAACAATCAGCCCTTGTCGTCGTCGCCCTGCGTGATCAGCCGCGCGCTGCGCTGACCGGTGAAGTAGATCCATAGCCAACTCAGGGAAACCGCAAGCCGGTTACGAAAGCCGATCAGGAAGTAGATATGCGCCAAGCCCCATAGCCACCAGGCAAGCCGGCCGGTAAGCTTGATCCAGCCGAAATCGATGGCCGCGGCGCGCTTGCCGATCGTCGCCAGGTCGCCGTCATGCCTGTAGCTGAAAGGACGCGGTGTCGTGTCACCGGTAAGCCTTGCCTTGATCGTGGCGGCGACATGCCGTCCCTGCTGCTTGGCGGCGGGCGCGACGCCCGGCACCAGCCGGCCATCCGGCCGCAGGACGTGCGCTGCGTCACCGATGACGAAAATCTCCGGGTTTCCCGGCACACTCAAGTCGGGCTCGACAAGCACCCTGCCCGCGCGGTCCGCTGCCGCGCCGAGCCATTCGGCGGCCGGCGAAGCGGCGACGCCCGCCGCCCACAGGATTGTCCCGGCCGGCAAATGTGTGTCGCCGAAGACGACACCCTCGGCATCGCAGCGCGTAACCGCCCGGCCGAGTTCGACGGTCACGCCGAGCCGTTCGAGCGCCTTCGTTGCATAATCGGAGAGTTCGGGAGCGAAATTGGAGAGGATGCGGTCACCGGCCTCAATCAGCACCACACGCGTCTGCCGCGTGTCGATGTTGCGGAACTCGCCGTGCAGCGTGTCGTGCGCCAGCTCGGCAATGGTGCCGGCCAGTTCCACGCCGGTCGGCCCGCCGCCGACGATCGCCAGGGTCAGCAATGCCTGGCGCTGGGCGGGATCGGTTTCCCGCTCGGCCTGCTCGAAAGCCAAAAGAATACGCCGTCGAATGGTGGTGGCGTCCTCCAGCGTCTTCAGGCCAGGGGCGAACGGTTCCCATTCGTCATGGCCGAAATAGGCGTGCCGCGCGCCGGTGGCCAGCACCAGCGTGTCGTAAGCGACCGTGCCGCCGTCCTGCAGCAGCACGCGCTTGCCGGTGCGGTCGATGCCGGTAACGGTGGCGAGCAGCGTCGTCACGTCCTTGCGCCTGCGCAGAAGATGGCGGATCGGCCAGGCGACTTCGGAGGTGGCCAGCGCCGTCGTCGCCACCTGGTAGAGCAGCGGCTGAAAAAGGTGATGATTGCGCCTGTCGATCATCGTGATGCGCACCGGCGAGCCGGCTAGTGCGCGGGTGAACTCAAGGCCGCCGAAACCGGCACCTACGACGACGACGTGATGGTTGGCTGTGTTCATCTCGCTCATCCCTCTCGCCAAGGCTGATGTAAGTATCGTTGTGCAGTGCAGCAATGCCTGCGCTGCAACTACCTGGGAGTCGTCGCTTGATGTCGTGAATACGCATGCTGCGGACTCGTTCCCGGATATAGCCTGCGTCCAGGATACTACTT
Source organism: Mesorhizobium sp. M1006 (assembly GCF_040318825.1). Taxonomy (NCBI): domain Bacteria; kingdom Pseudomonadati; phylum Pseudomonadota; class Alphaproteobacteria; order Hyphomicrobiales; family Phyllobacteriaceae; genus Mesorhizobium; species Mesorhizobium sp. M1006. The sequence goes on along the minus strand of NZ_JAMYMZ010000053.1, from coordinate 765 downwards.
GGTTGGAACTGTATATTGCAGGTGAAGCATGGCTAGCGATGAAGACGAAGGCTCAGCGCAGTACGCCTCGCCGCCTTGTTTTATGCACGAGCTCGATCCGGAGTTCCAAGCACCGCTATCCGACTGGACCGACGTAAGGCGCTGGCGCAAGGCCGAGCGCGAGCGGTTGATCGCATCCCGCCTTGCCGTTTCAGCCGACACGCGCGCAGCTATGTCGCAGCGTATTGCCGAAGGGCTCGACGCGGTGATCGGCGACATCGCCGGCCGTTTGGTCAGCCTCTACTGGCCGTTTCGCGGCGAGCCGGACCTGCGCCCTTGGATGGAAACCGTTAACGCGCGAGGCGGGCGCACGGCGTTGCCCGTCGTCGTCGAGAAAGACCGGCCGCTTGTCTTTCGCGCCTATGCCCACGGAGACCGGCTGGAGAAGGGCGTCTGGAATATCCCGATACCGGCTGACGGTGATCCGGTGTTGCCCGACGTCGTCATTTCGCCGATCGTCGGCATCGATCCCGGGCAGTTCCGCTTGGGTTATGGCGGCGGCTTCTTCGATCGCACGCTTGCCGCGATGCCGTTCAAGCCGCTGGTCATCGGCGTCGGCTACGAGTTGCAGCGCATCACCACCATCTACCCGCAGCCGGACGATATTCCGATGGACCGTGTGGTGACTGAGGCATCCAAGGCCTAGGTCGTGTGGACTCTTGGGATTCCCAAGGCTGAGCAAATCAGATTCAAGGCTGTCTTTTGGAGGCAGCCATGGGTGTTCTC
>NZ_JAMYMZ010000052.1:0-32815 GCF_040318825.1 Mesorhizobium sp. M1006 | reverse complement strand
CGGGGCGCGGGGGGCCCGATACTAAACGCCCGCGGCCGAGGCCGGGTGGGTTAGGGCCTTTCCCTGGCTTTGGCAGGGCCCGCCGGTCTGGGTCCATGGCGACGTCGCCTCGGGCAATCTGCTCGTCGAAGATGGCAAGCTCTACGCGGTCGTCGATTTCGGTAGTTCGGCTATCGGCGATCCTGCCTGTGATCTGGTGATCGCGTGGACGGAATTTTACGGCGAGAGCCGTCAGGCGTTCCGCGACGCCATTGCCCTTGACGAGCACAGCTGGGCGCGCGCACGGGGCTGGGCGTTGTGGAAGGCGCTGATCGTCGCTTCGGGACATGACGGCAACCAGCGCGAGGCGGAAAAATCGTGGCGGGTCATCGATGAGGTGCTGGCGGATCACACAAAACAGTCGAAGCGGGAAGGCTAATTCAGTCTGAACGCGTCCCGCTCTAATAACGAAAGCATTACTGCCCGCCCATCTCCTTCCTGAACGTATCGAAATCGACCTGCATGCCGTTGAAGATGGTGCTCCAATGGCGGGTCAGCGCTGAAACGGCGACCGCCTCCTGGATCTCCTCGTCGGTGGCGCCGGCGCGCTTGGCGTCCTGCGTGTCCGACCAGATACAGTAGTTGCACGGGATTTGCGCCGCCACCGCCAGCGAGATCAGCGACTTGACCTTGGGCGGCAGCGCCGTCTTGTCGCTGAGCTGGATGGCCTTGACCTCGGCCCATGCACCGGGCAGACCGGCTTTCGGGAACTGCTTTACGAAACCGGGCACCCCGCCCATGGTCGACTGGATGTCCTTGACGGTCGCGTCATACTCATCGGCATAAGAAGGAGCTGCAGCCAGGGTCAGCACACAGGTGGCGGCGAGCAGGAAGGCGCGGCGGATGGAAGAATGCGTTGATGAAAGAGTACGATAGGCAGACATGACATTCTCCTCTGGCGTTTGTTGGCCTTACGGTGTAAGGTAACGTCGAAAATGAACCTTACAGCGTAAGTTGTCAAGCGGCACCATGGACACATCGATCAAAAAAAAGCGACCGCGCGGCCGGCTGTCTCGCGAGATGATCGAGAATGCCGCTTTGAAGGTGATCGAGAGCGAGGGCCTCGCCGGGTTTTCGATGCGCAAGCTGGCGGCAGAACTCGGCTGCGAAGCCATGAGCATCTATCACCACTTTCCTTCGGTGGCGCATCTCTTCGAAGCCTTGGTGGATCGGCTGATCGGCTCCCTCGAAATGCCCGACGCGGACCTCCCTTGGCGACAAAGGTTACGCATTGCCGTGCAGGATTTCCGCCGCGTCGCGCGTGAGCACCCGGCCTTTGCCACGTTCCTTGTAACCTACCGGATGAATTCGCCGACCTGTCTCACTTGGCTGAACGGCATCCTTGGCCTGTTCGAGGCCGGCGGCTTCGGACCGGAACTGGGTGCGCGGCTGTTCCGCACCACCGGCTATTATCTGATGGGTGCCATCCTCGACGAGACTGCCGGCTATGCAAAGGGGCCTTCGGCCGTGACCATCGTCAGCGACGAGCAACTGGCGCAGGATTTTCCAAAAGTAGCTGCGGCCGGGCGTTATTTCGGCACCGCCGAATTCGACCGGACGTTTGATCTTGGCCTTGACATGCTCCTGGACGAAATGGAGAACGCCCGCGACCGCGCCAGCGCGCCGAACACCGGGTCTTGATGTCATGCGCTCCCTGTTCGCCCTGATACTGCTCATCGGTACCGGCATCGGCGTCGTCTATCCCTGGGCGATGACCAATTTCTCCGGCCGTGAGATCGGCACCTGGCGAGTTTACGACCAGGGCCGGTTCAAGCCGGTGACCGTGCCCCTGAGCGCACGCGACGGGCCGCTACGCCTGCTGGTCGACCTTACGGCAAGAGCCGAGCGCATCGTCTCGCAGCAGCGCACTGTGTTGACCCTCACTGCCGCCACCGGCGGCAGGACGGTGCTCGCCTCGACGCTGCAGTTCAACCATTCCGACAATCCGCGCCAGGTCAGCCCGCAACTGCCGGACAGGATCTTTCGCGACGAGGCTGGCCTGATCCCGACCGTTACCCCTGGTTCCTACATCTTCACCGTCGGTCCGGGCGACGCCGAAGGCATTCCGATGCGGGCCGTCGATCTCGTCCTGCGCTCGGGGGCCGGCGAGGTCGACCGCCGGGCGCGCCCGGTTGGTTTTTCCCTGATGGCGGCGGGCCTGGTCGGGCTGGTGCTGGCATTCCGTTTCGGCGGCCGCCGGCCGGAAAATCCGAACTCGCAGCCGCCACCGCCGCGCTGGGGCAGGGGCTCCAATTGAACTATCGCCATGCCTACCATGCCGGGAACTTCGCCGACGTCGTCAAGCATGTCGTGCTCAGCCGGCTGATCGAATATCTGAAACAGAAGGACAAGGCGTTTCGGGTCATCGACACCCATGCCGGGATCGGCCGTTACGATCTGTCCTCGACCGAAGCGCAAAAGACCGGCGAATGGCAAGGCGGCATCGGCCGGCTCGTCGATGCGGCCCTCGATGCGCCGGCGGCAGCACTGCTGGCGCCGTATCTTGAAGCCGTCCGCTCGCTCAATCCGGACGGCGGCATGAAAAAATACCCGGGTTCGCCGCTGATCGCCCGGCACCTGATGCGCAAGCAGGACCGGCTGTCGGCGGTCGAGCTGCACCCTAAGGATGTTGCCAGGCTGAAGTCGCTGTTCGACGGCGACTTCCAGACGCGGGTGATCGAGCTCGACGGCTGGCTGGCGCTCGGCGCGCATCTGCCGCCAAAGGAAAAGCGCGGCCTCGTCCTCATCGATCCGCCTTTCGAGGAAGAGGGCGAATTCGGTCGCTTGGTCGACGGGCTGCAAAGAGCCCATCGGCGCTGGCCAGGAGGGATTTACGCGCTGTGGTATCCGCTCAAGGACCGCAGGGCGGTCGCCGCCTTCCGCAAGGCGCTGAAGCAGACAGGCATTCCCAGGCTGCTCGACATCGGTTTTGAGATCAGGCCGGACGCCGTCGAGCCGAGCCTCGACGGCTGCGGCATGGTGGTGGTCAATCCGCCCTTCACGCTGGAGGGTGAGTTACGGACGCTGCTGCCGGCGCTGCACCGGCTGCTTGCACTTGAGCAGCCGTCGCACTGGACGCTGGATTGGCTGGCGGGAGAGTAGTTTGAGGCGTGGCCCTGCCGTTCCGTCAGCGCAACCATCGTCACCACAACCACGGTCGCTACAACCGCTTGACCGCGCGTCAGCGAATCCGCACAGTGCGCGCAGTCGACCTTGAGAGGCTGCCATGACTCGCTTCGCCCAATCCGCCCTTGCCGCACTGCTCGCCTTTTGCACGCCGCTGGCCGCGCCTCTTGGCGTCACCCAGGCAGTCCAGGCGGCCGACCTTGCAATCTATACCGACGAGGATAGCGGCGTCTGCGGCGAGGCCTGGGTGCTGAACAAGATCACCGACCGCTTCTCCTATCAGGTGCATCACGTGCCGCATCTGCCGGATGTGCAGATCGTCGACTTCCAGCGCATCCACCAGCATCGCTATCTGCCGGCCGACGACACCTGGCCGATCGGCCGCCGTTATTGCGGCGCCACCGTCAGCCTCTCCGACGGCGGCGCTCGCACTATCTGGTACCTGATCGAGGAGGGCCAGGGCTTTGCCTCGATCGGCGACAATGTCGAATTCTGCGTCTCGGGCTTCGACCGCTGGATGATCTACAACGGCCGGTGCCGCGTCCTGCGCTGACCAGCGCCTTCCGATCCCGACGGATTGTTGCGTCACTTAGGTGGTCGAGAAAAGGAACACCTGACGGCCATCAGGATCACGGACGATCACACGTCTGCCCATAGCCGTCGCCTTGACGTCCGCAATGATTCCAAAGCCGTTGGCCTTGGCGGCAGAAGCAGCTTCATCTGCGTTGGCGACTTCGAAGCCGATCATCGTTCCCGCTCCTTCCGGCGTCGTTGCTTCTGCCGGATAGAGTTCGATCGCAAGCCCTTCACCTTGGAACGCGAAATGTATCGGACCGGAGCCATGCTGCTCTTGCCTGAAGACAATTCCGAAATTCGCGTAGAAAGCCGCGGCCGATCTGGGATCAGCCGAAAACCATGTGACAAATGCCAAGCTCGGCAAGGTGCACATTCATACCTCTCTGGTGTTGAGGGTCCAAGGTCGGACGAGGTTGCGAAAATCGGAGACTTCCATGCATGTCAACGCCAACCGACCACATCGATCATTTTGCGGGGAAACAGCACCAATGGATTCGCTTGTTTATACTGTTGCTCTCGGCGCGGTCGTTGCAGGCTTCGTCCAGGGGCTTTCCGGGTTCGCTTTCAGCCTGGTTGCCATGTCGATTTGGGTTTGGACCGTGGAGCCCCAGCTTGCAGCCGCCATGGCGGTCTTTGGGGCGCTCACCGGCCAGATCATCGCCGCCGTCACCGTCCGCCGGGGCTTCGACCTCAGGCTTCTGCTGCCCTTCCTGGTCGGCGGGATCACCGGGATTCCGGTCGGTGTCGCCATCCTGCCCTTACTGGATGTACAGTTGTTCAAGCTGGTCTTCGGAGCGCTGCTGGTCGTTTGGTGTCCCTTGATGCTCTTTGCCCGTCGCCTCCCTCCCATCACGGTCGGAGGTCCTGTTGCAGACGGCGCAATAGGTCTGGTCGGCGGCATCATGGGTGGACTTGGCGGCTTCACCGGCCCGGTTCCAACGCTGTGGTGCGTGCTGCGCCAATGGGAAAAGGACCGGCAGCGTATTGTTATCCAGAATTTCAACCTTGTGACCCTCTCCATGACGATGGCTGCCTATCTTGCGGCCGGAAAGATCAAGCTCGAAATGCTGCCGATGTTTGCCGTCGTCGCGCCGGCGATGTTGATACCGACACTCCTTGGCGCGAGACTCTACATCGGCGTTAGCGAGGCGACTTTTCGAAAGATCGTCCTCACACTCTTGGCCGCATCAGGTGCGGCATTGTTGGCATCGTCCTTGCCGCACCTCATAAGCCGGGTTTGAACGACACACAGAAATCGCGACTTCCGCCGTGCCATGCGCTATCGACCGATGCGGCCTGCTCCCGATAGGTAGGCGCAGATCAGTTCGACGAGTTGCTTTTGCAGCTCCGGCGCGGCGAGCATGTTCCGGCGTGCCGCGTTATGGATCACACCTTCGATCGCTGACGACAGCACGCGCGCAACTGCCTCCGTGTCGGCGCCTTTCCTTGGTTTGCGATAAGTGGCGACAGCAGTCGCATAGTGATTGAGGTATTGTGCCTGGAACGAAGCATGGGCGGCCCTGGAGCCGCGATCGCCCGGCGCCTCGTCGAGCAGCACCTGATGTAGTGTCGGGTGAATGCTGTGCGCGGCGATCATGCCGCGCACCAGCTCCTGCGCGAATTTCCTGAGCGGCTTTTGGTCTTCCGCCGAATCGCGAATGACCGACAGCACATGATCGAAGTGACGGCGCCGGACGGCAGCGAGCAGGGAAAGCTTGTCGGGAAAATACTGGTAGAGCGTGCCGATGCTTACACCTGCTGTCTCGGCAACCTTGTTGGTGGTGAAGCCGGCCCACCCCAGCCCGCTCAGAACATGAGCCGCCGCCTCGATGATCGCCTCGACGGTTGCCCTGGAACGCGCCTGGCGCGGCTGTTTGCGCATGCGCGGATGCGGTTTTGCAATGCGAGTAGACACGTTCGCCCATTCTCCTGAAAATATAAACAACATACTCGCATTTCCGGAAAAGGACACCGACTATGAATGCGCTCGCTCTGCTTCGCAGCCTATTTGCCTATCAGGCCTGGGCCAATGACGAACTGCTGGAAAAGCTCGCGAGTCTCGACCCGCATGTTCACGGCAAGGAACGGCAGGCCGTGATAGGGCTCATCGATCACAGCCATGTGGTGTCGCGGATATTCTCGGCGCACCTGGTTGACGCAAGCCATGGCTACTCCGCCGACACCACCGAGGACACGCCGGCGTTCGACGAACTTCGCGCCGCGGTCGCAGCGACCGATCGCTGGTATCTCGATTATCTCGAAACCGTTTCGTCGCGGCAGCTGTCCGAGTCCGTCGCATTCGTGTTCACCGACGGGGATAAGGCATTGATGTCGCGACAGGAAATGCTGACCCACGTCGTACTGCACGGCGGCTATCATCGCGGTGAAGCGGGGCGCATCCTGGCGCAGATTTCGGTCATGCCGCCACGGGATACCTTCGCCGTCCATCTCCACAGGGCCGAGCCTTCGCGCCGGCTGCAGATGAGCCGTGAGCCGCTCGGCGCCTGAACGGCCGAGCGCATTCGATCACGAGGTCGGCTCGACCGGATCTATCGAGCGATATCCTGTCCTTCAGAAATGCGAGCTATCTGCTTACTTTCATCGCGTCGTGCAAGATAGTGCAGCGGCGTGCTCGTCGCGTTGCTTCCTACTTACCTGTAGTTTATCTTTTCGAACAAGACGAGGCGGGCGACCGCCTTCGTTCTTGACAATGTTCGCGCTGAGCGTCGGACGTTGAAGCGCAAAAGCTGGTCGAAAAGGTCCTGAGCTTGACGAGAAGACCGGTCGAGATAGAGCGACCAGAATTTCTGTCGCAGAACTTCGCTGCGGGACACAAAGATTCGCAGCCGGTTTTTGCGCGGGTAAAATGGTCGCGCGCTCGCCGTAACCGAAACTTAAGCTGCAAAAATCATTCTAATGCTTCGCTGGCTAGCAAGCCGCGAGTCAGATATGCAATGCGCGCCGGGTCAATAACGGCCGTCGGCACAACGGAAGGGGCATGATATGGCTAAGCAGTCATCCAAAGCGCCGGCATCCAAGGCACCGGCAAAGTCACCGGCAAAGAAAGCACCGGCAAAAGCAGCCGCGGCAAAGGCCGCAACTGCTGTGAAGAAAGCAGCACCCGCGGCCAAAGCGAAGGCCGCTGCGCCTAAGGCAAAAGCAGCGCCGGCCAAAAAGCCGGCCGCCAAGGCCGCGGCAAAACCGGCCGTGAAGAAAGCAGCACCTGCCAAGGCAAAAGCAGCACCGGCCAAGGCTGCACCGGCCAAGAAGCCGGCTGCAAAGGCCGTGGCGAAGCCCGCTGCGAAGAAGGCAGCACCGGCAAAGGCCGCCGCTGCGAAATCTTCCGCAGCAGTGAAGAAAGCAGCGCCCGCGGCCAAGCCGAAGGCAGCGCCCGCAAAGGCGAAGGCCAAGAAGTAGTCGCCGTTCTCCGATCGCCGGGGACAGTACTCAAGACAGCCATGGCGGGATGCCTAATAGGCGCCTCGCTTGCTGGCTGACGGTCGGGCAGGACGAGAAAGAGGCGGGAGGAAGACATCTTTTCGCAGCTCCCAGGACTTCGCCGTGCGGCGAAGTCCGGTGGGATTTTCGTGGCTGCCAAAACCAACCTTCGGTGCAAGGCCTAGTTGGTAGTTGCTCGGATCTGGATTGTCCGACGCGCTCGCGTCTGCCGACGCACCTCCGATTCATCGCATCCGAACGCGAGACAATGGTTGTACGCTGGCGGCGCGGTTTTCCGCCTCTGGCCGTTGATGAACCCTGCATGATCGGTCAACGGTGCCCATGCACGAGCCCCTGTCGGAATCGATTTTCGGTGAGGGTCATGCACGAAGTCACAATGCTACCGCATCCTTTGCGCGTCCAATGGGGCATATGGAGCTGTAGCCGGCAAACAGGAATCGACAATGCCCAGACTGCTCTACGCGTCTACTTCTCCCTACAGTTCCAAGGTGCGCATGGCAGCACTTCATGCCGGCATCGCCGTCGATCTCGTGCCGATAAAGACCGAGGAAAGACCGGCCGCGCTGATCGGCGCCAATCCGCTCGGCAAGATCCCGGTGCTGGTGCTCGACGACGGCCGCTCGGTCCATGACAGCCGCGCCATCACCCAGCATCTCAACCGGATGTCGAAGAAAGCATTGTTTCCGCGCAATCCCGACAAGCGCCTCGAGGCGGAGGTGCTGGAGGCATTGGCCGACGGCATCTGCGACTGCGCGCTGTCGATGGTCTACGAGCGGCGCACACGGCCGGAAGAGATGGTCTACCAGCCTTGGCTCGAGCGCCAGTGGACGAAGATTTCGGACGCGCTCGATCTGCTCAACGCAAACCCGCCGAAGCTGCCGAAGAAAATCACCCTCGGCCAGATCGCATTGCGCGCCTGCCTCGGCTATCTCTCGCTGCGCTTCGCTGGAAAATGGGAAAAGGGCCGCGGCCGGCTGACGCGCTGGGCGGCACGCTTCGACGAGAAATTCCCGGAGCTGAAGCCCGCCATCCCGGCTTGAGGGCGGGCGGCCCCAACCGGTGCCACAAAAAAAGCCGGGCGCGAGGCCCGGCTTTTTCGTGTCGTGGCTTGGACGACTTAGAACTTCATACCGACGCCGAAAGTGACGCGATTGTCGGTCGACTTGACCTTGCCGATACCGTCGAAGTCCTTCCTGCCGAAGTCCGTGTAACGATACTCGACACGGCCGAACACATTGTCGGTGATCTTGATGTCGGTACCGACGCCGGCTGTCCAGCCAAACTGCGTGTTGGTGTCGCTTACGCCGGCAGCTTCAATCTTCTGGTTCTTCAGCGCGCCACCGGCGGTGCCGTAGAGCAGGATGTCCGGGGTGACAGCGTAGCCGAGGCGGGCACGCAGCGAGCCCTCGAAGCCACCCTTGGCCTCGATGCCGGCATCGTCGCCCTTGACGCCGTTGTAGCCGATATCGGCTTCGGCACCGTAGACGAAGTTCTCCTGCTGCCAGTTATAGCCGCCGAAGACGCCGCCGACAAAACCCTTGGTGTCGACGTCGACGCCAATGTCTTTGGCTTTGGCGTGGCCAGCGAAGCCGTAGCCGACGCTCACACCGGCATAGGGACCGGCCCAGGATGCGACCGGAAGTTCTGCGATCGGGGCAGGTGCCGGCGGCTCTTCCTGAACCACGTCCGCGGCATAGGCGGTTCCGCCGAGGGCGAACAGCCCAAACGCCACCGCGAGCGGTCGCGCAAATTTAAGATTGGCTTGCATTGTTCTTTACTCCTTAAGCCACAGGACACAGGCTTGTTGTTTATGAGCGCCCTCAACCCGTCCGGGGGATGAAACGGATCCGGCGTTCAACGGTTCCAAATGTCGTGTCGAAATGCGGCTGAAGCGAACCTGAACTTGGGTCATTCCCTGGCACGAATGAGGCAGAACCTTGACGTTGCATCTTCGCAACAGCGAATGTCAGCAGGTTCGCCGTGCTGCACTGCACACGGCTTGGTGTAAGGGCTCCAGAGCCCTATATTGCGGGCGGGCTGGCCCGAATTCCGGTCGAGCCAAAACGCCCACCGGGCACTTTGCCACAATCCTGCCCCAGGTGGAAATGGGATTTAACGCTTGGCGGGCCATAATTTGCCGGCGCGATCCCGGCAGGCCGGAATCGGCATCGGATTAAGGATTGACAGATGAGCAAGGTCGCCGCGACGGCACTGGTGACGGGCGGTGCGAAACGGATCGGCAGGGCGATCGTCGAAGATCTTGCCGCGCATGGTTTTGCCGTCGCCATTCACTGCAATCGCTCGCTGGCCGAGGCGGAGGCACTGGCGGCCGAAATCAACAGTGGTCATTTTGGTCGACATGGCCGGGCCGCAGTGATTGCTGCCGACCTGACCGAGATGGACGCCGTCAGCAACCTGGTCGGTCGCGCGGCGGCGGCGCTCGGGCCGGTGTCGCTGCTGGTCAACAACGCCTCGCTGTTCGAGCACGACAGCGTTGAGGATTTCGACTGGCCGGCCTGGGATCGCCATTTCGCCATGCACGTCAAGGCGCCGGCGCTGTTGGCACAGACTTTCGCCCGGGCCTTGCCGCAGAACAGTGAGGGGCTGATCGTCAACATGATCGATCAGCGCGTCTGGCGGCCGACGCCGCGTTATTTCTCCTATGCGCTGTCGAAGTCGACGTTGTGGGCGGCGACCGAGATGATGGCGCAGGCGCTGGGTCCCCGCATCCGTGTCAACGCCATTGGTCCTGGCCCGACCTTGAAGAACACGCGCCAGCACGACAGCGATTTCGATGCTCAGATTGCCGGGCTGATCCTGAAACGCGGCCCGGAATTGCCGGAATTCGGTGCCACTATCCGTTATCTCTGGGCGGCACGCTCGGTCACCGGCCAGATGATCGCGCTTGACGGCGGCCAGCATCTTGCATGGCAGACGCCCGATGTGACAGGCATGACGGAATGAGCCCCATGGACCAGAAACAAAAAACGCGCGGTGGCGCCGACGACCTGCCGCCCGAAATCGACCTCGAGGACGAGGCGGCCGAGGAGGTCGTCGAGCCTGCAGCCAGCGGTCCGGACGTTACCTTCACCGCCATCGACTGGACCCCGCATGCCGGCGACGCCGACGGCATGGTCGGCGCCGAGGTGATCCAGACGCTGGTAAAGCGGCTGCCCAATGCGCCCGGCGTCTACCGCATGATGAATGCCGCCGGCGACGTGCTCTATGTCGGCAAGGCACGCAGCCTGAAGAAGCGGGTCACCAGCTACGCGCAAGGCCGGTTCCACACCAGCCGTATCGGCCGCATGGTGCGCGAGACATCGACGATGGAGTTCGTCGTCACCCGCACCGAGATCGAAGCGCTGCTGCTTGAAGCCAACCTCATCAAGCGCTTGCGGCCACGCTTCAACGTGCTGATGCGCGACGACAAGTCGTTCCCCTATATCCTGTTGACCGGCGACCATGTCTCGCCCGGTATTTACAAGCACCGCGGCGCGCGCTCGCGCAAGGGCGACTATTTCGGCCCCTTCGCCTCGGCCGGCGCAGTTGGCCGTACCATCAACTCGCTGCAGCGCGCCTTCCTGCTCAGGAGCTGCACCGACTCCTTCTACGAGAACCGCACCCGGCCTTGCCTTTTGTTCCAGATCAAGCGCTGCGCCGGCCCGTGCACCGGCGAAATCTCGCACGGCGACTATGCAAGGCTTGTCGCCGAGGCGAAGGATTTTCTCTCCGGCCGCAGCCAGAAGGTGAAGACGGAGATCTCCGCCGCCATGCAGCAGGCTTCGGAGAACCTCGATTTCGAACGCGCCGCCATCTATCGCGATCGGCTGGCGGCGCTGTCGCATGTGCAGAGCCATCAAGGCATCAATCCGCAGACCGTCGACGAGGCCGATGTCTTCGCCATCCATCAGGAGGGCGGCCAGGTCTGCATCCAGGTGTTCTTCTTCCGCACCGGCCAGAACTGGGGCAACCGCGCCTATTTTCCCAAGGCCGATCCGGCGCTCGAAGCCGGCGAGGTGCTGGGATCGTTCCTGGCGCAGTTCTACGACGACAAGCCGACGCCACGCACCATCCTGTTGTCGCATGGCGTCGAGGACCAGGAATTGCTGGCGGAGGCCCTCTCCACCCGCGCCGGCCGCAAGGTGTCGATCTCCGTGCCGCAGCGCGGCGAGAAGAAGGACCTGACCGACAACGCGCTGCAGAACGCGCGCGAAGCGCTCGGCCGGCGGCTCGCCGAAACCTCGACCCAGGCGCGGCTGCTCACTGGCTTTGCCGAGACCTTCGGCCTGGAAAAACCGCCGGTGCGCATCGAGGTCTATGACAACTCGCACATCATGGGCACCAACGCCGTCGGCGCCATGGTCGTCGCCGGGCCGGAAGGTTTTGTGAAGAACCAGTATCGAAAGTTCAACATCCGCTCGACCGAGATCACGCCGGGCGACGATTTCGGCATGATGCGCGAGGTGATGCAGAGGCGCTTCTCGCGGCTGTTGAAGGAACATGGCGATGCCCCGCAAACCAAGGGCGCGGACGAGGCGAGCCCTACCGCACCGGGCGACGATATCGAGGACGCGGGCGGCTTCCCGGCCTGGCCCGACGTCATCCTCATCGACGGCGGCCAGGGCCAGATGACGGCGGTGCGCAAGATTCTCGCCGATCTCGGCATCGAGGACCGCGTCGTGGCCATCGGCATCGCCAAGGGTCAGGACCGCGATGCCGGCCGCGAACGCTTCTTCGTCAAGGGCAAGGCCCCATTCTCGCTGCCCGTTCGCGATCCGGTGCTCTATTTCGTCCAGCGGCTGCGCGACGAAGTCCATCGCTTCGCCATCGGTTCGCACCGCGCCCGCCGCAAGAAGGAGATGGTCAAGAGCCCGCTCGACGAGATCAGCGGCATCGGCCCCGGCCGCAAGCGCGCGCTGCTGATGCATTTCGGTACGGCCAAGGCGGTCAGCCGTGCCGCCGTCGAGGACCTGGTCAAGGTCGACGGCATTTCGGAGCAGGTGGCGAAATTGGTCTACAATCATTTTCACGAGAGCTAAGACCTATTGCCGATATTTCGGCTGGCTAATCGATTCTGGCCTGTTGACCCCCCACATTCGCTTCTGATTTGACTAAGCAGGCAGAAAGAGTTCCCAAAACATGTCCCAGCGCGCATTCAACCTGCCCAACATGCTCACTTACGCCCGCATCCTGGCGGTGCCGCTGGTGGTGCTGTGCTTCTTCCTGGAAGGGCATCTGAAATCGAGCGACTTCGCCCGCTGGTCGGCGCTCATCATTTTCCTGCTCGCCTCGATCACCGATTACTTCGACGGCTATCTGGCGCGCGCCTGGCAGCAGACCTCCAACATCGGCAAGATGCTCGACCCGATCGCCGACAAGCTGCTGGTCGCCACTTGCCTGCTGCTGCTTGCCGCCGACACCGACCGCCATGCCGGCATCGCCGGCTGGTCGCTATGGGCGGCGATCATCATCCTGTGCCGCGAGATCCTGGTCTCGGGCCTGCGCGAATATCTGGCGGCCTTGAAGGTCTCGGTGCCGGTGACGCAGCTCGCCAAATGGAAGACCACCATCCAGATGATCGCCATCGCCTTCCTGCTTGCAGGTCCCGCCGGCGACAAGATCTTCCCGCTGACCACCCAGACCGGGCTGGTGCTGCTGTGGATCGCAGCCCTGGTGACGCTCTACACCGGCTACGACTATTTCCGCGCCGGCCTCAAGCACATCATGGATGAATAAAATGTCGACGAAGCTCATCTATTTCGCCTGGGTGCGCGAGCGGATCGGCAGACCGGAGGAAGAGGTCGAACTGCCGGCCGGCATCGAAACGGTCGCCGACCTGTTGCGCTGGCTGAAATCGCGCGGCGAGGAGTACGAGAACGCGCTGCAATATCCTGACGTGATCCGCGTCGCCATCAACCAGGAACACGTCGAGCACCGCGAGAAGATCGCCGGCGCGCGCGAGATCGCGCTGTTCCCGCCGATGACCGGTGGCTGAACCATGTCCGCGGTGGTGCCGGTCGTGCGCATCCAGGCGGAGGATTTCGACGTCGCCGCCGAGATCGCCAGGCTGACCAGGGGTCGCAACGATATCGGCGCTGTGGTGACCTTCTCCGGCCTTTGCCGCGACGAGCAAGGCAGGCTCTCGGCGCTCGAGCTCGAACATTATCCCGGCATGGCGGAAGCCGAGATATCCCGCATCGCCGGCGAGGCAATCGAGCGCTGGCCGCTGCAGGGGCTCACCGTCATCCATCGCCACGGCAAGATCGCGCCGGGCGAAAACATCGTGCTGGTGGTGTCCGCTTCCGCCCACCGGCAGGCGGCGTTCGAGGCCGCGAATTTCCTGATGGATTATTTGAAATCACGGGCGCCGTTCTGGAAAAAGGAACACCATAGCGACGGTTCCGAGGGCGGCTGGGTCGATGCCAAGGATGCCGACGACAAGGCGGCGAGCCGCTGGAAGCAGCCGCCGTCCAAATAAATCCCTGCGACAGCCATCCCATACCCTGCCGGCCATTCATTGACCGTAATCCTGCGAGACCCTTCGCCGGAAGGGGAGCAGGATCATGCTGGACAGGATCGCCGAGTTCTTCATCTTCGGACTGGTGCCGCTGGCCGTCGGCATCCTGGCCGTCCCGGATCGTTCCGCGGCTGCCGAAAAGACCCTCAAGGGCGAGGTGATGTATCGCGAGCGCATCGCGCTGCCGCCCAATGCCGTGCTTTCCGTGCAGCTTGCCGACGTGTCGCTGGCCGACGCGCCGGCCGCAATCATCGGTGAGCGCAAGGTGGTGCCGGCCGGCCAGGTGCTGATCAAGTTCGAGATCAGCTTCGATCCGCAGGTGATCCGGCCTGATATGACCTACGCGCTGCAGGCGCGCATCACTGTCGATGACCGGCTGCTATTCGTCACCGATACGCGCCTCCAGGTCGACCCGCTCAGCGACGCGCCACAGACCATCATGCTGAAAATGGCGGCGCCGGGCGACGAGCCGACGGCAGCCTCCGTGTTCGGCCAAAGTTGGCTGGTCGAATATATCGACGGCATCGGCGTGATTGCCGAGCCACGGGCGACATTCCGCATCAGCGAAGCCGGCAAGGCCGGCGGCAGCGGCCCTTGCAACGTCTATTTCGCCACCGCCAGGATAAACGGCTCGACGATCGCTGTCAGCGACATCGGCTCGACCTTCAAGGCCTGCGCGCCTCAGGTCATGGCCGAGGAAAAGGCGCTGTTCGAGGCGCTGGCCAAAGCAGCATCCTACCACGTCGACGCCGGCAAGCTTGTCATCGCCGACAGAGACGGCCGCGACATCCTGCGCTTCAACGCCGCGAGCTAGCGCTTAGTCCGCGCCGATTGGCCCGCGCGGCAGCCGCATGCCGATCACGTTGTGTTTCAGCGGGAATAGGCCGGGCAGGGGGCGCGTTAGTTCTTCATGAATGGCGGGTAAGGCAAAAGGGACGTTTGTCCCTTCGTTGAAGCCGCCAGAATGGCTGCGGCTCGTTCTGGCCTTAACTCAAAGGAGTCCAGACATGAAAACGCACACGCTTATCCTTGCCGCCACCGGTGCATCGCTCCTTGCCTTTACCGGCCTTGCCAAGGCGGACGACCATCTCGTCAATGCTCTTGACCACGGTCTCAAAGCGGACAGCCAACCGTTCCAGACCAACAAGGCCGGCCATAGCGGCGATCTCGCACCGGGGCAGGGCAGCCCGTTTTCAGGTGAAGAGACCAAGACCCCGTCTACCGACACGCCAGCGGCGAATGAACATGCGAACGTGAAGGAACGCCAGGCGAAATAGACCGGCAGAACCCGCCGCTAGGGGGCGGCGGGCGACATGTATCGGGCGACGATGCCGCATCTCATGCGATATTCTCAATTCGTCGCGAGTTTGAATACCGCGCCATAGTGATAGGGCGGCACATCAACCAGCTCGGCGAGCTTGAACCCGCTCGCTTCCACCGACGCGGTGGTCTGTTCGGGTGACAGCCTCAGCTCGGTCTTTGGCCCGCGCGGCTCGCCCAGGACCGTGGTTTGCTCGCGCGGATACTGGTGCCAGTTGACGATGGCAAAACGACCGGCAGGGCCAAGCGTCGCGCGCACGGCGCGGGCAAGTCGCGGCCGATCCGGAACGCCGTGGAAAGCGTTGGCGATAAGGACGAAGTCGACGGTTTGAGGCACCAGCCCGGCAAGCTCATAGGCGTCGCCCGCCAAAAACTCGCAATTGCCCGCGCCGCCTTCGGCCAGCCGCCGCCTGGCGACTTCGAGCAGATCGGCATCGATGTCGATGGCGATTACATGACGGGCGACCCTGGCGATTGGCAGCGTGAACCAGCCGTCGCCGCAGCAGAGATCGACCACGTCCGTGCCGGGCTTCATGCCGACCGCCGCCAGGACGCTGGCGGGCTCGGGCCACAGCGCTTCCCACCAGCCGCCGGTTGGCATTTCGGTGCCTTGGAAGAAACCGGGAATGGTGCTGGTCATGGCCTGGTCGGCTCCATTGTCGGGACCGCGTTTGATCCGCCCCTCCGAGCTTAACGCACCCGTGACCCGTCGAGGAGCCTGAAGCTGAAAATGTCCGCCACTGCATGTCGCGCAAAACTGTGCAGCGGTTTTGCGATAACGACATGCATCAAGACAAGAACCTGAAGCCCGTCGCAGGAGGCCGGTCGAACGCGACGCGCTTTAGCAAAAAAGGCCGGCTTTGTGCCGGCCTTCTTGATGGGGTTCGGGATGCCGGCTCAGCCGACGATCTCGGTGTCCGAGAACCAGTATTTGATCTCCTGCGCGGCGGTTTCGGGCGCATCGGAACCATGCACGGAATTCTCGCCGATCGACAGCGCGTGCAGCTTGCGGATGGTGCCTTCGGCGGCGCTTGTCGGATTGGTGGCGCCCATCACTTCGCGGTTCTTGGCAATGGCGTTCTCGCCTTCCAGTACTTGTACGACTGTCGGGCCCGACGACATGGATTCGACCAGCTCGCCGAAGAACGGACGCTCCTTGTGGACGGCATAGAAACCTTCCGCCTCGCGGCGGCTCATCCACACCCGGCGCGAAGCGACGACGCGCAGGCCGGCATCTTCCAGTATCTTGGTGATAGCGCCGGTGAGGTTGCGACGGGTCGCGTCCGGCTTGATCATGGAAAAAGTGCGTTCGAGCGCCATGGGATCGTCCTTGTGATGGAGAGTGGAATTGAAGGTGGCGGGCTCTATACAAGCCGCCCGCCGGCTTGCCAAGGGGAGGCCGGTGCAGCGCGCATTTCTGCGCTGGGGCAGCGGACTTTCAAGTCGAACCATGCCGCCGCTCATCTTTTTGCTGAGCATCGGATTTTCCGACAACCGGTACCCACTTTGGAGCCGACCGACTGGCCGCCCTATAGCGCGTCGTCGTCAGCCTGAGACTACGTCGTCATAACTGCATCTCGATCGTCAGGTTGGCCGTGTCGCCAGCCCCGAGGCCTTCGCGAACCCGCACCGCGGTCTTGATCGGCAAGAGCAGGCTGCCGGATTTCTGGTCGGGAAACAGCGATGTCCGCCATCTGGTCTGGCCGATGACGGCTTCCACGCCAAGCGAGCCCCAGGGCCTTGCCATCCCCACCATCGCCGTCTTGATCCGGGCTCCAAGCTCCGGCGGCAGCGTCACGAAATGCCAGCCGCCCTTGCCCGGATAGACCCAGATCTCGGCCTGCATGTCGTAGCGAAACATTCTATGCCCTTCCTCAGGTCAAGCCCGTCACGACTGGCTTTGCCATGGTGTCTCGCTGGCAATGCTGATGATCGGCGAAACCATCCATGACATCCACAGCCCTGCTGGGAAGGAGTCATTCTTCCCCGCAAAGAGGCTGGCAGCGCCGCCATTCCACTACCGCCTTGTCACGATAGACGGCCGCCGCGTTTCCCAGCCTTCCCGCTCCAGTTCCGGCACGCTGTGGTTCTCGCTGGGGTAGCCGATGCAGAAGTAACCGATCAGTGTCCACTCCGGCGGCACGTCCAGGATCGTCGCCATCTCGGCCGGATCGAGGATCGAGACCCAGCCCATGCCTATTCCTTCGGCGCGCGCCGCCAGCCACATCGTGTGGACCGCCATGACAGCCGAATAGTCTATGGTGGCTGGCATGGTCAGGCGGCCGAGCCCATGCCCTTGCTCGGTTGCGCGGTCGGCGAAAACCGCAAGCTGGCAGGGCGCCTCATTCAGGCCGGCAAGCTTCAGGCGCGAATACAGGGCGGCGCGTTCACCGCAAAAGCTTTGGAGTGCCTCCGCGTTGCAGCGCTCGAAGCAGGCCCTGACGGCTGCGCGGCATGCTTCGCTCTCGGCGACGACGAAGCGCCAGGGCTGGCTCAGCCCGACGGACGGTGCGGCGCTGGCAAGCTCGAGCAGCCGCTCCAGCGCTCCATCGGGGAGCGGCGTCGGCTTGAATCGCCTGACGTCGCGCCGCCACAGGAACAGGTTGGCGAGCGCAGCGCGAAAATCGGCCGGGAAATCTGGGTTTGCGATCATGGCGCGCTGCCTTTGTTGTGATTGCCCGGTTCGCCGGATGTTCGTCTTGTTTGCTTCGATCCAGGCGCTGATGAGGCGCTTCGAGCGACACTTCGTCTACCCGCCTTGTCGCATTTCGCCGGCTGGCAACTTTCAGCTAAGGCCGGACGACGTCCCTGCCGGCAACGCCGTTGGACCTCGATCGGCAAAACAAAACCCGCCTCGGCAAGCCGGGCGGGGCGTCGGTGCGAATCATCACCATATCGAGATTAGTAGCATAGCTGCCGGCACAAATCAAGAACAAAATGTGGCGTTGCCGATGAAACTGCCGATTTCAACTCTCGAGCGGGGAGATTGCTGCCGCCGCGACGTTGCGGCCGAGGCTGCCATGCAGATCGAGGCATCGTTCGAACCATTGCGCCACGACATCGCCGTCGTCGAGCAGCCGGTAGGGCGTGGCGATGCGCGCCCATTGCAGCGCGCCGAAAACGATGTAGTCGGCAAACAGCGGCGATGGGCCGCCGATGAAGGGCTGATAGCCAAGCATCGAGCGCAGCGGCTCCAGCGAGGCGCGGAAGCCGGCGAGCCCGGCGTCGCGGGTGGCGTAAACCGCCTCCAGGGGCTTGCCGAAGCGCTGCTCGCGGTTCTGCCGGAAATAGGCGGCGTTCGCCTCGTCCTGCATGGCGTGCAGGTCCAGTATCGCAGCGGTGGTGACGTAGGGATGGATGGTCAGCTGCGACCAGCGTTCGATGAAGCGCGCCGTTGCCTTGCCGCCGTCGCCGGAAAACAATGTCGGCCGCTCGGGATAGGTCTCCTCGAGATAGAGCGCGATGGCGAAGGAATCGGCCACCACCGTCTCGCCGTCGCGGATCACCGGAACGAGCTTCGAGACGCCGCCTTCCACCTTCGGCACATCGAGAAAACGGGTCGGCACGCTGGCGATGTCGAGCCCTTTGTGAGCCAGCGCCATCGCCGCCTTCCAGCAATGTGGGCTGAACGGGCGGGCGGCGTCGCGTCCGACAAGGTCGTAGAGCAGAATGGTCATTGGCGGCAGCGTCCTTGCAGTCTAACTATGGCCGAAACAGACCCGCGCGAAACAGGGTCTCGCAGGTCGAGAGAAGAATGAAACAGCATTTCAGGATGTTTGCGGCCTACAATCAATGGGCCAACGGCCGCATCTACGATGCCGCCGCCGATCTCGACGAGGAAGAGTTCGACCGCAATGTCGGCGTCTTCTTCGGTTCTATGATGGGAACGCTCAACCACCTCCTGGCAGCCGACCGTATCTGGATGAAACGCTTCACCGGCGAGGGCGACGCGCCGGCAAGGCTCGACACGGTCCTGCACCGCGCCTTGCCAGGCTTGCGGCTGGCGCGCGAGGCCGAGGACAAACGGATCATCGACTGGGTCGACGGCCTGAGCGACAAGGCGCTGTCGGGCCGCTTCTCCTACATGACCGTCTCGGATATGCGCACCGTCTCGCAGCGGCTGGCGCCGGCGCTCGACCACTTCTTCAACCACCAGACCCACCACCGCGGCCAGGCGCATGCGATCCTGACCATTCTGGGCAAGCCAAGCCTCGGACTGGACCTGACGATGTTCCAGCGCAGCGAGGAGGGCAGGGCTTTCGCCTGAACCTGGGGCGGCTGGTGAAGCGGACGGTGGATAGAGGGCGATCTGCCGAGATTGCAAAACGCGCCAAAACATTTTATGGAGCGGATGGTCGTGAGGGCGGCCGCTTCAGCAGCATTCAGCAGCAACAGCGAGAATTGGCACGCATGCCCAATGAACCCTTGCGCCTCGTGGCGTTCTTCGCCGTGGTCCTGGCGCTTCTCAACTCCGGTTATTATTTCCACCAGGGCGACATTGTCGCGACCATCTATTTCATGATCGGCGCCATTCTTGTGACCGCGGTAACGCGGATGAGCATCAGACGGCAGCTGATTTAGGACCGATCTTCTTATCTGGCCGCCATCTCGACGGCTGGTTCGCTTCGACTGCGATCGAATTGAAAGCAAAGTCTTAGGACTTCGTTTGCGCTGTTGCTTCAAGGTAGCCTGCTGAAGCAGGAGCAAAAGCATGCAGATCGATTTGTCCCCAACGAGCTGGGGCAGGGTCGTGGCCGTTACCGTCGCGGGCACGGCGGTCTGCATTGCAGCCGCATTCCTCGTCGATTCCTTTAATTTCCCATATTTGTCGCCGGAAGCGCTGTGGCGGGCGCAGCTCACAGACCTGCTGCTGCCGCTTGTCCTGGCCAGCTCGTTCTTCTTCTTCCTCATGTGGAAAATGCGCCAGCTGGCGATCGCGCAGAAGGTACTGGCCGTCGTCGCGGCGACCGACAGCCTGACGGCGGTATTCAACCGGGGTGCATTTTCCATGCTCGTCGAGGCCTATCTCGAACAGGCCCGCAGCCATTCCGTCGTCAATGCCGGAGCCTTGCTGATCGTCGATGCCGATCATTTCAAATCCGTCAACGACCGCCTCGGCCACGACTGCGGAGACCAGGCGCTCAAGCTGATCGCCAAGACAATCCAGGGCCAGCTACGCGGCGCCGACATCGTCGGCCGGATCGGCGGCGAGGAATTTGCGGTCTTCCTTCCCGGCGCAGATCCTTCGCAGTCCTGGCTGGTGGCGGAGACAATTCGCCGGCGCGTCCGTGAGGCGGAGTTCTCGCCTGGCGGCCGGCCCTGTCCTCTCTCGGTCAGCATCGGCGGCGTCGCCTTCAGCGGGCCGACCACCTACGCCGAGATGTTCGTGGTGGCGGACAAGCACCTTTACAGGGCCAAATCGAACGGCCGCGATCAGGTCAGTTTCGAAACCGCGGCAGCGGGCGACCCGCCGGGCGGCGGCCCGATGACGGTCCATTGATGGTCGTTTCTGTCAGGCGGCGTAGCCGCCGAGGCCCCGGGCGACCGGCTTGACCGAGACCGCCGGCTGGGCGGCCGGCCAGAGGATGCCTGCCGTTACGGCAAAGGTGATCAGGGCGTCGCGTGCCGCTTCGGCCGAGATATCGCCGGCACGTGCCGCCTCGCAGGCCTTCACCGCGGCGCCATAGCTCAGCCGGCGGCGCGAAGGCGGGAACTCGGTCAGGAATTCGTGCATCTCGGAGAACGAAGCGATCGTACGCTTGTAGCCGGCGCCAACGGTTAGGGCGACCGGGGTGGAAAACGTCCTGTCGTGCATTCTGGCCTCTCGAATGGGCGGAGGTCACGGCGGACGCCGTTCTCCGGTCTGGGGGTCGGGCAGAAACGCGGATCACGGCGCGAGGTTCCATGTTGCCGGGATTGTTTTTTCGCCGGCTCCGGGAGCGGTCGCCGGGCGAGCAGCGCCGACGTCGAGGCAGGTGCCTATTTCCACATGCCGCGCATGCGGGCGCCGAGGTCGACACGTACCTGCGGCTGGCGGCGCGGATCGTCTCTGGCCTGGACGCTGGCCCAAGCCAGCTGTTCGAAGGCGCCTAGGATCGAGCGCGGGATGAAGCGCGTGCGCGAGGCATAGACACGGCGGTCGCCGCGCGCCGCCTGGCCGTGGACGAAAAAGCGATGCGGCATGACCATGTGCAGGCTGTCCTTGGCCCGCGTCATCGCCACGTAGAGCAGCCGCCGCTCCTCGTCGACGTCCTCCTTGCTGCCGACGCCGAGATCGATCGGGATGCAGCCGTCGACGGTGTTGAGCACGAAGACGTTCTTCCACTCCTGGCCCTTGGCCGAATGGATCGTCGACAGGATCAGATAATCCTCGTCGCGGTGCGGCGGGCCAGCCTCGTCGCTGGTCGCGTCCGGCGGATCGAGTGTCAGCTCGGTGAGGAAGCGCTCGCGCGACGCATAGCCGGAAGCGATCTGCTCGAGCTGCAGGAGATCGGCCCGGCGCGTCGTTGCATCCTCGTGGATACGTTCCAGATGCGGCTCGTACCAGAGCCTGACCTGTTCGATGTCGGCCGGCCATTTTTGCGCGCCGGCGCGCAGGCCGCTATAGAGCGCGACAAAACCCGGCCAGTCGTCGGCGGCACGCTGCGGCGGCCGATAGCGGGCAAGCCCCATCGTCTCGTTGAGCGAATTTGCCATGGTCTCGACGATCGCATTGGCGGCCGAAGGGCCGATGCCCGGCAGAAGTTGCAGCACGCGAAAGCCGGCGACGCGGTCGCGCGGGTTTTCGGCAAAGCGCAGCACGGCCAGCAAGTCCTTGACGTGAGCTGCATCGAGAAATTTCAGCCCGCCGAACTTGACGAAGGGGATGTTGCGGCGCGTCAGCTCGATCTCCAGCGGGCCGCTATGGTGCGAGGCGCGAAACAGCACCGCCTGTGATTTGAGAACAGTGCCGGCCTCGCGTTCGGTCAGTATCGCCTGGCAGACATAGCTCGCCTGCTCGGTCTCGTCGCGCACGCTGACCAGCTTCGGCTTTTCCGCCGATTTGCGCTCGGTCCAGAGATTTTTGGTGAAACGCTCCGACGCTTCGCCGATCACCGCATTGGCCGCCGCCAGGATCGTCTCGGTCGAACGGTAGTTGCGCTCCAGCATGACGACCTCGGCCGGCTGCGCGAACTGCTTCGGAAAATCCAGGATATTGCGCACTTCCGCGGCGCGGAACGAATAGATCGACTGCGCGTCGTCGCCGACCACCGTCAGCCCCGATCCGTCGGGCTTGAGGGCCGTCAGGATCGAGGCCTGCAGCCGGTTGGTGTCCTGGTATTCATCGACCAGCACATGGTCGAAACGCGCACCCAGATGCGCGGCGATTTCCGGCTCGCCGGCCATCTGCGCCCAGTAGAGCAGCAGGTCGTCGTAATCGAGCACATTCTGCGCCTGCTTGGCCTCGACATATCGGGCGAACAATTGCTTCAGCTGTTCGGCCCAGCCGGCGCACCACGGGAACACCGAACCCAGCACCTCGCCGAGCGGCGCCTGTGCGTTGACGGCGCGCGAATAGATCGCCAGGCAGGTGCCCTTGGTCGGGAAGCGGGCTTCGGTCTTTGAAAACCCAAGCTCGTGGCGGGCGAGGTTCATCAGGTCGGCGGAATCCTCGCGATCGTGGATGGTGAAGGCCGGATCGAGACCGATCTCCAGCGCATAATCGCGCAGCAGCCTGGCGCCGATGCCGTGGAACGTGCCGGCCCAGCTCAGCGCATCGGTAATCACCGAGGCATCGCGCCCCAGCACCTCGCCGGCGATGCGCTCGACCCGCTTGGCCATTTCCGCTGCGGCACGGCGCGAAAATGTCATCAAAAGGATGCGGCGCGGGTCGGCACCCCTGACGATCAGATGCGCGACCCGGTGCGCCAGCGTGTTGGTCTTGCCGGAGCCGGCGCCGGCAATCACCAGCAACGGCCCGGCGATCTTGCCGTCGCCATGTTCGACGGCAAGCCTCTGCTCGGCGTTGAGCTTCGCCAGATAGGCCGGCTGGAAGGACGAATCACGGGCGGCGAGGTTCATCGCCCATCAAGCATCGTTTCTGCTTTGTTCGCAACGGTTTGCGGAGCCGGAATAGGCCCCGTGAGCGAAGAAGCCTTGCGGGCAGGCTTGTCGACTAACGCTCGGGCTCGACGCCCATCCTTGCCGATTGCCGCCGTAGCGCCTCGCGATCGTCCTGTGGCGGTGGCAACAGCAGCGGATCGAAATCGTCGGGCACCTCATCGATCACTTTCTTGGCGACGCGATAGGCAACATAGACGATTGCCCCGGCGATGAGCAGACGGATCATGCCATCCTCCATTGATTGTGGAGCAACCGGAGACGCGGCATTTTGTTCCCAGGCCCCTTGGCGACTGCAGGAACGCGCAACCAAATCGCCGACGCCTCGTTGTCGGGCGAGAGGAGACTGCGATGAAAAAGCGCTCAATCCTGCTGCTTATGGCAGCTCTGACTGTTGCGGGTTGCGACAACAACATCCAGCCGACCAAGGCCCCTGGCGACACGGTCGATCAGAACCCGCAGGTCGACAAGAATCCGGTGCCGAAGTCGACGACCGGCGGCGATCAGCCCGGCACGCCGCCGAAACAATGACCGCCTCAAATGGCGTCGGCGCCGGTCAAGGAAGGTGGCCGGCGCCGCTTGGGAGGAAGCTGATGGCGCCGGCCAGGCGGAGATCAGGCCCGCCGCACATCCAAGGATAGCCGAGTCTTTCCGCAGCGTCATGGTCGATAGCGTACAGACGGCACGCCCCTGTGGACAAACCTGCCGGCCACAGCAGCGTTTGTTCATCACATAGTTCATTCTTCCCATGGAACAAACCAAGCTGCTGCGTGTTTGGATGTCGATCGGACGCTCCCAAGGCCGCCGTTCACGAAAGAGCCCGCTCTCCTTGTCCCCCCTCAGGATAGCGGGTTCTTTTTGCGTTTTGCGGGAAGTCGCGGCGCGCGGGGTCGACATCACCAGCTTTGTCGGTTTTCGCGGCTTATGCGGCGAACCGGGGCTCAAGCCCTTGCGAAGCATGGTTGTCCCGTGCAAAAGCCCGGCCATGCTGATCATCAACGACCTTTCGCTCCGCATGGCCGGACGCCTGCTTCTCGACCATGCCTCACTGACCTTGCCGGCCGGTAGCAAGGCTGGCCTTGTCGGCCGCAACGGCACCGGCAAGACGACCCTGTTCAAGGCGATCACCGGCGACCTCGCCTCCGAGACCGGCTCGATCAGCCTGCCCAAGAACACGCGCATCGGCCAGGTGGCGCAGGAAGCGCCGGGCACCGAGGAGCCGCTGATCGAGATCGTGCTCAAGGCCGACCTCGAACGGAGTGCGCTGCTCGAAGAGGAAAAGACGGCGGCCGACCCGCACCGCATCGCCGACATCCACATGCGGCTGGCCGATATCGATGCGCACTCGGCCGAGTCACGCGCGGCCACCATTCTCGCCGGCCTCGGCTTCGACGATGCCGCGCAGCGGCGCCCGGCCTCGTCCTTCTCCGGTGGCTGGCGCATGCGCGTCGCGCTGGCCGCCGTGTTGTTTGCCGAGCCCGATCTGCTGCTGCTCGACGAGCCGACCAATTATCTCGACCTCGAAGGCACGCTGTGGCTGGAAAACTACGTGTCGAAATATCCGCATACCGTGCTGCTGATTTCGCACGATCGCGACCTGCTCAACCGCGCCGTTAATTCGATCGTTCATCTCGACCAGAAGAAGCTGACCTTCTGGCGCGGCGGCTACGACCAGTTCGAGCGCCAATACACCGAGCAGCGCGAATTGCAGGAGAAGGGCCGCGTCAAGCAGGAAGCCGCGCGAAAGCACATGGAATCCTTTGTCGAGCGCTTCCGCGCCAAGGCATCGAAGGCGAGGCAGGCGCAGTCGCGCATCAAGGCGCTGGAGAAGATGAAGCCGATCGCCGCGATCGTGAACGACACGGTGCGGCCGTTCTCCTTTCCGGAGCCGGTGAAGACGGTGGCCTCGCCGATCATTGCGCTGAACAACGTCAATGTCGGCTACGTCGAGGGTGCGCCGATCCTGAAGAAGATGACGCTGCGCATCGATGCCGACGACCGCATCGCGCTGCTCGGCGCCAACGGCAACGGCAAGTCGACCTTCGCCAAGCTTTTGGCCGGCCGGCTGAAGCCGGAGACCGGCTCCATGACTGTGGCGCCCGGGCTGAAGGTGGCAATCTTCGCCCAGCACCAGCTCGACGACCTCAGGCCCGATGAAAACGCCTATGAACACGTCCGCCGGCTGATGCCGGACGCGCCGGAATCCAAGGTGCGCGGCCGCGTCGCCCAGTTCGGCCTGACCACCGAAAAGATGAATACCGCGGCCAAGGATCTGTCCGGCGGCGAGAAGGCGCGGCTTCTGATGGGCCTGTCGGCCTTCGAGGGGCCGAACCTTTTCATCCTCGACGAGCCGACCAACCATCTTGATATCGACAGCCGTGAATCGCTGATCCATGCGCTGAACGATTTTCCCGGCGCGGTCATCCTGATCTCGCACGACCGCCATCTGCTCGAAGCGACCGCCGATCGGCTTTGGCTGGTCAAGGACGGCGCGGTTAATCCGTATGACGGCGATCTCGAGGATTACAAGACACTGGTCACCGGCGTCTCCGGCGACCGCCGCGGCAAGCGCGAGGCGGACAAAGCGTCGAAGGCCGACCGCCGCCGCGATGCGGCCGCGCGCCGCGCCGCCTTCGAGCCGCTGGCCAAGGAAATCCGCGCCACCGAAGCGCTGATGGACCGCCTCCGCAAGCGCATCGACCTGATCGAGGACGAACTCGCCAACCCGGCCGTCTACGAAAAGGACCCGTCGACCGCGACAAGGCTGGCCAAGGAGCGCTCACAACTTGCGCAACAGCTGGCCGGCCATGAGGAAAAATGGCTGTCGATGTCGGCGGAGTACGAGGAAGGCACGGCGGAGTAGGACGATGTCGACAAAACTTTGGATCGAAGTTGCCAAGGTTTTGGTTGTCAATTCCGAAGCTGTCGCAAAATGCCCTGAGTGTGGAGACGGCAATCTGCTGGTCATCGACGCCGGAGCCGGATCATCGCATGTCGAGCGCCACATACATTGCCCGAAATGCGGCGCCTACAACGCCTTGCTCAAGCGCATTGATGGCGGGTAACTGGCCCTACACGCCGCCGCCATAAACGACTAGTTTGCTCCCATGAATCAGCACGCGAAGCTCAGAATCGGCCATTCGGCCTGTCCGCATGATTGCCCGTCGACCTGCGCGCTCGAGGTCGAGCTGCTCGATGAAAAGCGCATCGGTCGCGTCCATGGCGCCAAGGCCAACAGCTATACGGCCGGCGTCATCTGCGCCAAGGTCGCCCGTTACGCTGATCGCGTCCATCATCCCGACCGCCTGCTGAAGCCGCTGATCCGAGCCGGCGGCAAGGGCGAGGGCGCCTGGAAGGAATCCAGCTGGGAGGCGGCGCTCGACCTCGTCGCCGAAAGGTTCATAGCCGCCGAGGCAAAATATGGCTCGGAGACGGTCTGGCCCTATTACTATGCCGGCACGATGGGTCTGGTGCAGCGCGACGGCATCGAGCGGCTCAGGCACGCCAAGAAATATTCCGGCTTCTTCGGCTCGATCTGCACCAATCTGGCCTGGACCGGCTGGATGATGGGCGCCGGCGCGCTGCGCGGCCCCGACCCGCGCGAAATGGCAAAGTCCGACTGCGTGGTGATCTGGGGCACCAACGCCGTGGTCACGCAGGTCAACGTCATGACCCACGCCATCAAGGCGCGCAAGGAACGCGGCGCCAAGATCGTCGTCATCGACGTCTACGAAAATGCAACGATGAAGCAGGCCGATCTCGGCCTGGTGCTGAAGCCCGGCACCGACGGCGCGCTGGCCTGCGCGGTGATGCACGTGCTGTTCCGTGACGGCATGGCCGACCGCGCCTATCTGGAACAATACACCGACGATCCTCACGGTCTGGAAGCGCATCTCAGCACAAAGACGCCGCAATGGGCGGCTGATATCACCGGGCTTTCTGTCGACGAAATCGAGGCCTTCGCCCGTCTCGTCGGCACGACGAAGAAGACCTACTTCCGCCTCGGCTACGGTTTTTCGCGGCAGCGCAACGGTTCGGTCAACATGCATGCCGCGGCCTCGATCGCCGCGGTTACCGGCTGCTGGCAATATGAGGGCGGCGGCGCCTTCCATTCCAACTCAGGCATCTTCAAGCTCAACCAGGAACTGCTGGAAGGCACGCGGATGCGCGATCCCTCGATCCGCCATCTCGATCATTCGCGCATCGGCCCGGTGCTGACCGGGGCTGAGGATGCGCTCTATGGCGGCCCGCCGGTGACGGCGCTGCTGATCCAGAACACCAATCCGGTGAATGTCGCGCCGGAGCAGCGGCTGGTGAAGCAAGGTTTTCTGCGCGACGATCTGTTTTCCTGCGTGCACGAGCAGTTCATGACCGACACCGCCAAGCTCGCTGATGTGGTGCTGCCGGCGACGATGTTTCTCGAGCATGACGACGTCTACAAGGGTGGCGGCAACCAGCACATCACACTCGGGCCGAAGCTGATCGACCCGCCGGAAGGTCCGCGCACCAACCATTTCGTCATCGAGGAGCTCGGCAAAAGGCTCGGTGTCGCCGATCGTCCTGGCTTCGGCATGACCGAGCAGCAGCATATCGACATCATTCTGGGCAAGCGCGGGCTGGGCAGCTTTTCGAGCCTGAAAGAGCAGAAATGGGTCGATTTGCAGCCGGATTTCGCGGCCGCGCATTTCCTCGACGGCTTCGGCCATGCCGACAAGAAGTTCCATTTTCGCGCCGACTGGACGGGCCAGGCCGCGCCCAACCGGCCACCGAAAAGCATGGGCCTGTTCGGGCCGGTGGCGAGCCTGCCGGAATTCCCCGACCATGTCGACCTGATCGAAGTGGCGGACGAGGCGCACCCGTTCCGGCTGACCACCTCGCCGGCGCGCAATTTCCTCAATTCGACCTTTGCCGAAACGCCGGTATCGCAGGCAAAAGAGCGCCGGCCGGAGCTGCTCCTGCATCCCGATGATGCGGCGGCACTCGGCGTCGCCGACGGCGGCCGTGTCGAAGTCGGCAACCAGCGTGGCGAGGTGGTGCTGCACGCAAAGCTGTTCGACGGCATCAAGCGCGGCGTAGTCGTCGCCGAAGGCATCTGGCCGAACAGCGCCCATGAGCGCGGCGAGGGCATCAACGTGCTGACCGGCGCCGATGCGCCGGCGCCCTATGGCGGCGCCGCCTTCCACGACAACAAGGTCTGGCTGCGCCCGGCGGATTGAGCGTCGGAACGATATCTCCATCCGGCCGTTTTCGCGTGGCGGGTGGAGGCATTGTCATGGCAGAAGTGTTGCCGGCGCCGGATCCCATCGGAAGGACACTGTCGTCCGGCGAACTCGTAACCACGATGTCCCACTTTCATCGCGCCGAGATTGCGCGCATGGCTGGGTGGCGTGACCGCCTGGACCGGACGAGCAACTGGGCGATAACCGTTGTCGCAGCAATGCTGTCGGTTTCGCTTTCGACAGCCAGCGCTCACCATGGCGTGCTGCTGTTTGCCATGCTGCTTGTTCTGCTGCTGCTGTGGATAGAGGCCCGCCGATATCGCTTCTTCGACTTCTATCGGGCTCGCGTGCGCCAGTTCGAACGGCACTATTTCGCGCAGATATTCTCGCCGCAGCCGGACTTCGCGTCCGATTGGCTGTTGATCGTCGGCGAGAGCCTGCGCGCGCCGAAATTCCTGATTTCGCAACGCATGGCTTTGGCGCGCCGCCTGCGTCGCAATTACATCTACATGCTGCTGATCCTGCTGCTGGCCTGGATCCTCAAACTGTCGACCCCCAGTCTTCTGACCGAAGGTGTCCGCATCGGCTTCGTCGGGTCGATGCGTGAGGCGGTCGCCAGTGCTGCCTTGGGTCCAATTCCGGGCGCCGTCATCGTCGTGCTGGTCGCCGTCCTCTATGCGGGCCTGCTGGTGACAGCATTTCTGACAGAGAGCGACGACGGCGAACTCTCCTTCGGTGACGTCCACGTCTAGCAACGCAACGCCCTGTCTAGCAACGCAACGCCCTGTCGCGCGTTGTTGGACACGTGCATTGGGCGATGGGGGTTTCATGGCTTGGCAGGCTCCGACACGTTCCAGCCTGGCGCTGCTGGTTTGCGCTTTCGTCCCCGTGGGGGCGGCCTGGGCAGCGCAGACGCTCGTTGCCGGTACCCGGGCCTCGGGCATGGGTGGTTCGGGCGAAGGCGCTTTCGTCGCCGAGATCGTGCTTCTGCTGCTTGTCGGGCGCGGCTTGGGCGAAGTGCTGCAGCGTTATGGCCAGCCGGCAATCATGGGCCAACTGATCGGCGGCATCCTGCTCGGTCCTTCGCTGTTCGGCTGGCTGTGGCCGTCGGCCCAGCACCTGATCTTTCCCAGTGATCCTGCGCAAAAGGGCATGATCGACGCCGTCTCGCAGCTCGGCATCCTGATGCTGCTTTTGCTGACCGGCATGGAGACGGACCTGCGGCTGGTGCGCCGGGTTGGCGCGGCCTGTTTTTCCATTTCGGCTACCGGCGTCGTGGTGCCCTTCATCTTCGGTTTTGCGCTGGCGCAGTTCCTGCCGGACGCATTGCTGGCTGACCCCACGCAGCGCACCGTCGCCGGGCTGTTCCTGGGCACGGCGCTGTCGATCTCGTCGGTCAAGGTCGTCGCCATGGTGGTGCGCGAGATGAACTTCATGCGCCGCAACCTCGGACAGGTGATTATTTCCTCGGCGATCATCGAGGACACGATCGGCTGGCTGGTCATCGCCGTAACCTTCGGCATCGCCACCAATGGCAAGCTACAGTTCGCGCCGCTGGTGACCACCATCGCTGCGGTGGCACTGTTCATGGTGTTCTCCTTCACCATTGGCCGCCGTCTTGTCTTCACCTTGATCCGCTGGACCAACGATCAATTCCGCAGCGAGTTTGCGGTGATCACCATGATCCTCATCATCATGGGAGCGATGGCGCTGATCACTAATCTGATAGGCGTCCATACCGTGCTGGGGGCGTTCGTCGCCGGCATCCTGGTCGGGGAATCGCCCATCCTCTCCAGCCATATCGAAGGTCAGCTTCGCGGCGTCATCACCGCGCTGTTCATGCCGATCTTCTTCGGCATGGCGGGGCTTTCCGCCGATCTCACAGTGCTCGCCGATCCAACCCTTGCCATGCTGACGGGCGCTCTCGTGATCATCGCCAGCATCGGCAAGTTTGGCGGCGCGTTCATCGGCGCCAAGCTCGCCGCCATGTCGCTCAAGGAAGCAATCGCCGTCGGCAGTGCCATGAACGCACGCGGCTCGACCGAGGTGATCGTCGCCAGCATCGGCCTGTCGATGAACATCCTGTCGCACAATCTCTTCACCATGATCGTCACCATGGCCGTGATCACCACCTTGGCCATGCCGCCGATGCTGCGCTGGGCGCTCGGCCGGCTGCCGGTTGGGCACGACGAGCAGCAGCGTGTCGAGCGCGAGGCGTTGGACGAATACGGCTTCATTTCCAGGCTGGAGAGGCTGCTGGTGCTGGTCGACGACAGCAGGATCGGCAAGTTCACCGCATATCTCGCCGGACTGGTCGGCGGAGGCAGCGGCATGCCCACCACCTTGCTTCGCCTGCCCACCACCTTGCTTCAGCCGAAAGACGGCCGAGTTGACAGGCCGACCGACAGCAAGGGACAGGAGCGCGCCCTCCAGGAAATCAAAAAGGGTGCAAAAAAGAGCGCTCAGGCGGTGAAACGGATCGAAGATACGCTTGTCGACAAAGTCCATCTGACGGCCCGCACCGAATTGGATGCCACGGGTGAGACGATTGCCGAAGAGGCCCGCAAGGGATACGGCCTGTTGCTGGTCGGCCTGGACAATGTGCTGACCGCCGATGGCGCCTTCGCGCCGGCCCTCAACGACATTGCCGCAGGATTTGACGGCCCGCTTTGCCTGGTCCTGAACGGCGGCAATGCTGGCGAAAAGATGCCGACGCTGAGGGCCGGCACCAGCATTCTCGTCCCCGTCAACGGTACCCAGGTGGCGCGTCGCGCCGCCGACTTGGCGCTGGCGCTGGCCCGTCCAAACCGGGCGCGGATCAAGGTTCTCTACGTCTCGCAAAAGGCAGCCAAGGGCCGCAGGTCGACATCGGTGTCGCATAGCCGCGAAGAGGCCGTCCTGAAAGACATCGCTGATCTGGCGGGCCGCTACGGCCTGCATATCGACACAGCATTCCATACCCGCGTCACACCCGACAAGGCGATCACCCGGGAGGCGGCCAAAGGAGCGGCGATCGTCGTGATGGGCGTCACCCAACGTCCGGGTGAGGACCTGTTCTTCGGTGAAACCGCCGGCGCTGTTTTGGCCGCCTGCAACTGCCCGGTCGTGCTTCTGGCCAGCGCGCGGCCCAAGCACGACGCCGCTGGCGCTGAGCTGGCAGCGTGAATTTCACCGCGCATTGATCGGTCGGCAGGAATGTCGATCGAGCCTCTGAAAGCGCTGATCAGCCAAGCGTAAAAGAACTCGAACCGAACGGCTCGGTTCCGTTAGCAGAGAGTACAGGAAAGGGTGAACGCCGGCTCAAAGAATGTTCGCGCGGCAAATCACCACTGACCGCATAACTAATTGAAAATAAAACAGAAGATTGTGGCATAAGGGAACCTTATGCCGGATTTCAAGCGGCCAATTTGGCGCACCGGCACAAAATTTTTGTGATTGGAAACGACAGACTTGCCGACCCATCTCGGGGTGGTCCGAGCGACGCGAATTCCTCCCGAGGCACGCTACTTGACGGACAGACCAGAGAACTACCGGAGTACCCGAAATGACCAAGCTCGCTCTTGCCGCCGCCGCCATCCTCGTTGCCACCGGCACTGCTTTTGCCGGCAGCGACCATTATGGCTCGGACAACGTCAACCAGCCGGCTGCTACTGCTGCCAACGTCGACAACACCTTCACCGGTTCGATCCGCAAGCCGGTCACTTCCGAGCATACCGGTGCCAAGATAACCTCCGAGTCGGTGGCGCCTGAATCCGACCAAGGCATCTGGGGCCGCTGATTATCACGGCCTGCAACACATAGAGCGGCGGGCTTGGCCCGCTACTCTTGTCTTGCTTTCGCGTATCAACGGGCGTGTGCGCCGAATAGCATCCTGCGCCAATCGAATACTTTGATTTGCAGGTTTCATCTGTAGCCACAATCTCGGTTGCTGAAATCGTCCAGCAACGTGCACATCGGAAAAAGCCGGGTGCGTATTCGTCGGCGCGGAC
Source organism: Mesorhizobium sp. M1006 (assembly GCF_040318825.1). Lineage (NCBI taxonomy): Bacteria > Pseudomonadati > Pseudomonadota > Alphaproteobacteria > Hyphomicrobiales > Phyllobacteriaceae > Mesorhizobium > Mesorhizobium sp. M1006. The sequence continues at coordinate 470 of NZ_JAMYMZ010000052.1, read as the reverse complement.
AGCGCTCTCATCTCGAATGCGTCGAAAGCAACGACAACTCACGAATGACCAGTACACTGGAGTACCTGAAATGACCAAGATTGCTCTTACCGTCGCCACCGTCGTCCTCGTCGCCACGGCCAGCGCCTTTGCAGGCAGTGATCACTATGGTTCGGACGGCGTCAACCAGCCGGCCGCGCCTGTTGGCAACGCGCCTGTCGGCAGCATCGACAACGGGTTTACTGGTTCCATCCGCAAGCCGCTGACGGCCGAGCACAACGCCGTCGACACCGAGGCGACGACCCGGTTCGGCGCGGATCAACCCGTAGTGCCCCAATCTGGCCGGGGCAACTGGGGCCGATAGATCCTCAAACCCAGGAGCACGAAGAGCCGGGGGGGTTGGCCCCCCCGTTTTTTTTGGCGCCACCCGGGGTTTGGGTAAAATGGGGCGAACCCCCGCCCGGAACTGGAGCGCGAAACGAAAAACATTT
>NZ_JAMYMZ010000051.1:0-33820 GCF_040318825.1 Mesorhizobium sp. M1006 | reverse complement strand
CGAAAGCTCATCATCCTCGCAAACGCACTACTCAGGGACAATCGGACCTGGACACCATCTCTCCCTTGACCAACACGGATACTCTTGCGGCCGGTCAGCCTTTTGCTGCCGTCACCAGCGGCGTCTGTGCGTGGAACATCATCTTCCAGCCATTGACGCGGTGGACATAGCCGGTGCTGACCAGCGCCGCATAGGCTTCGCCATCTTGCCGCGTCGCACGCGCCTCGTAGGTCAGCATGACGATGTCGCTGCCCGGCTCGATGATGCCCTTGAGGTCGATGTCGAGATCGCGCCAGCGGTTCGGGTCCGTGGCAGTTGCGGCCAGATCGGTATTGCTCATCACCCGCGCCATCTGCGGGAAAGCCACCAGGCAGTCGGTATCGGCATTGGCCTTGAAATAGTCGGTACCGCCGCTCCAGAATCCCCTTTCGATGTCGAGAAGTTCGTTCTTGTTGGCCATCATCATGGCAACCTCCTCCGTAGAGAGGCACCAACGCTCGGGCAACGCGGCGGTTCCGCAGGGCGCGGTATGCGCCGCGCACTGACAGATTCTAGTTGGTTTTGGGGGCGGCGGGTGCCGGCACGTCGGACTTCTGCTTGCAGCCCTTCAGCCAGATATCATAAACGGCATGCTCGACGGCGTTGATCCCGGGGCTTTCGGCAAACATCCAGCCGGTGAAGATACGGCGTATTTTCCGATCGAGCGTGATCTCGTCGACCTCGACGAACGAATCCGTCTTCGGCTCTTCGTTTTCGGGCCGCGAATAGCAGATGCGCGGCGTCACCTGCAAAGCGCCGAACTGAACCGTCTCGTCGATATAAACATCGAAGGTGATGATACGGCCGGTGATCTTGTCAATGCCGGCGAATTCAGCGACTGGATTGGTGATGCGCTCGGATACTGCCGGTGCTGCAGGCGCCACCGACGCGTCCGGCGCAGGCGGCGCCAATTCCTGCGCAGTAGCGAGCGCCACCATAGAAGCGAGAACGACCGCGGTTAATCCGCCCGTCAAAATTCGGCTGAACATGCTCATGCAAGGTCCGGTGGTTTGCGCCCGGGTGATTCTCTTAACGCCAAGGCTAGTTGCTGCTGTCGGATCAGCAAACAGCTAAACAGCAATTGTGGCGACAAAGGACCGCCCTCGTGGGGACCGCCCCCGTAGGGACCGCGCGCGTGTCGCGGCGATCGATCACGAACCAGGCGTCCAGGCGTCGTAGTCGCCCGTCACCTGCGGACGATGCTGGTTGGTCAGCACCGAGCCCTTCGGCCGATAGGCCGCGGGGCTGCCGGTGAGGTTCGGCACATGCGGCTTTTGCCAGTCGCGTGGCTTGTAGTCTTCGCTTGGCGGCGCAACGTCGACACGATGATGGATCCAGCCATGCCAGCCGGGCGGAATCGCCGAGGCTTCCGAATAGTCGCGGTAGATGACCCAGCGACGGGTGCGGCCTTCCGAATCGACGCCGCCCTCATAGTAGACATTGCCGACCTCGTCCTGCCCGACCTCCTTGCCGTGCCGCCAGGTGTGGAAGCGCGTTCCCAATGTCTGGCTATTCCACCAGGTGAAAAACTGCAGAAGGAAAGTCTTCATCCAAATCCTCGTGGCAAGTCCTTGAAGCAAGTCCTCGCGGCAGCTGCGGCGCCTGTTCCTGCTTATGGCGTCACGGCATTGCGAAGGCAAGGGTCTTGCCGCAACAGGCGAGCAAATGGCTGACGGGAAAGCGATACGTTCATGCTATTTTCGCGGCCGTCCGAAGCAGATGAAATAGGTTGTTGGCAACCTTACGCAGCGTTATTCTAGCAGTTGAAGCTTCGTTGCCTCAAGGACGGCAAATGAGAGGGGCTCATGTCATCGCTGGCGGGCACGGCCGGTCGCGCATTGCCGCAGGTCGTTGAGGCGATCTACGATTCGATTGCCGACGTCGACCGCTGGCAGGCGACACTCGAGGCCATCTGCAATCTGGCGGAAGGCCAGCTTGCCATGCTCGCCGTCATCGACACGATCAGCAGCTCCGCGCGATTTTCGGTGTCCTGCGGCGATCCCGCAGTTCTTGAGCCGTTGAAGCATGACTACGGCTCGCAAGTGCCGTTCTATGCGGCGGTTCCCAAGATGGAGATCGACGTGCCGTTCACCGTCGATTCGATCTACGCTTTGCAAGGCCCGGATACGCGACAGAGATGGCTCGAAAGCCGCATCGTGCGCGAATGGGTGCAACCCAACCGCCTGGACGATTTCTTCTGGGTGGCGTTGATGAAGCGGCCGACCCGGATCGGCACGTTGATGGTGGTGACCGACAAGGACAGGCGCCAGATTTCCCGCGAGGATCTCGAGCTTGTCAGCCTGCTGGCACCGCATGTGCGGCGCGCGGTGACCATCGGCGACCTGTTCGAAGCCGAGCGGCGCAAGGCGGAAATCTTCCGTTCCATCATCGAAAGCCTCGACCATCCGGTGCTGATCGTGGCCGAAGACATGACCATCATCTTCGCCAACCCGTCAGCCGAAGCGCTGCTCGCCGAAAACATCTCGGTCGCTTGCGTGCGTGGACAGCTTTCCTTCACCTATGCCAACGCCAACGCCGCGATCGGCCGTGCCGTCCAGCTCGGCACGCGCGACGAATTCGCGCTCGGACCTTGCGGCATCAACATTCCCCTGGCCAGGACGGTCGTTCCGGCAGTGGCCCATGTCATGCCGCTGGCGCGGCGTGAAATCTCGGCGCGCATCTCGCAACGCGCCGCCGCAGCGATCTTCATCGCCGCGGCCGGTTCGACACCGACCCCGGCGCTGGACGCCATTGCGGCGCTGTTCGGACTGACCGCGGCAGAAAGGCGAGTCGCCGGTCACGTTGCCGCCGGCCTGACGCGAAAGGAAATCGCCGCGGCCGGCGGCGTCTCGGACGGCACCGTCAAGTCGCAGCTGGCGACGATCTTCGACAAGACCGGTACCGGCGATCAGCGCGAGCTCGAACTGTTGATGCGCGAATTGTCACCGCCGTTGCGCTCCAGTTGATTTTGCTCAGGTTCCCCGGACCGGCAGCGGTCCAAAAGACTCGGCCGGTAAGTTTTTCAAACCTTTGACACCATCGTCCGCAAAATCTGGGAAACGAAACCGGCATCGTTGCAATTCGGCCAAAATCATGGTGCGGTCGTTCGCGGTCCAGAAACGCGGCACTATGCTCGGCTGGAATGAAAATGGTTTCTGGCGCGGATCTCGATCTTTGACACCGACATCTACCGAGCGGCTGCTCCCCTACCTCTTTCTGCTTGGGCTGATCGTAATCGCGGTCGCTTTCCGGCCACTGCTGCCCGTCGACGAAACGCGATATCTCAGCGTCACCTGGGAAATGTATCTGAGCGGACAGATCTTCGTCCCGACGATGAATTTCGCGCCCTATCTGCAGAAGCCGCCACTGCTGTTTTGGCTGATCGACCTTGTCTGGAACATTTTCGGCGCCAGCCGGCCGGCGGCGATGCTGGTCATCTTCGCCGCCTCCTCGCTCGTCATCTGGCTGACGACGGCGTTGGCAAAGACCCTGTTTCCGGGCCGCGACGACATCGCGCGGCGCATCCCCTGGCTGGTTGCCGGAAGCAGCGTGTTCGTCATCTATTCGACGCTGATCCTGTTCGACCTGTTGCTGACGGTCTTTGTGCTCGCCGCGCTGTTGTCGTTGATTGCCTTTGCCCGCAGCGGCAACCGCTGGCAGGCCGTTCTGGCCGGGCTGTTCATCGGCATGGGCGTGCTGACGAAAGGCCCAGTGGTGCTGATCCATATCGGCGCGCCCATCCTGTTCTACCCGTTCTGGCGCGACCGGCGGGCGGGACTGACGACACCGAACTTCCTCGCTGGAGTGGGCCTGGCCCTGCTCGCCGCACTAATTCCGGTGGCGATCTGGCTGGTGCCGGCGACCATCCTGACAAAAGGCAATTTCGTTTATGATCTCGTCTGGAACCAGTCGGCGGGGCGCGTCACCGGCAATTTGCGCAATTCGCATGGCCGGCCGTTCTATTTCTATCTGCTGCTGCTGCCCGTCATGTTCATACCGTGGATCTTCATACCCGAGGTGTGGCGGTTGAAGCTGCGCACGCGGATACGCAACCTGATCGACGCGAAGTCGCCGGATCTGCGCGCCTTGCGCCTGCTGTCATTCTCGTTCGTTGCCGTGTTTCTGGTGTTCAGCGCGATATCCGGCAAGCAGCCTCATTATGTCGTGCCGATGTTGCCGTTCGTGGTCATCCTGTTCGGCTATTTCATGGCGGAGATCCCGCTCGCCAGGCTGAAGAGCTCGGCCATCGTCATGCTTGTCATTTTCGGCATTGGCCACGCGGTGGCATCGGCAACCGCGTTCAAACGCTATGATCTGACGCCGCTCGCCAACTTCATCTACGAGCGAAAGGATGCGGACTGGGCCGTGGCTTTCGACTATCAGGGCGAAGTCGGCTTCCTGGCCCGGTTGCAAAAGCCGTTCGAAAGCACCGACAAACCGGAAGAATGGCTTGGCTCGCATCCCAGCGGCTATGTCATCGACAAGGTTTCCAAGGATCCCGGCACTGCAGGGCAAATCGCGTTCCGGCTTCGCGTCGAACGCGGCTATCTCGTCGTGCTGAAGGGACAGCATTGACGATCGTCACCGGTATGCGAGTTCGTCCCCCGCGCGGGAGATGAAGGCGTTGCTGCTTCGTGGTTCCATCGCTCGATAGAACCGGGAGGTATTCATGCGCAAGCTCATCTCGACGACGCTTTTTGCCGTATCGCTCGCTGTGGCCGGCCTTGCCGCCGATCCGGCATGGAGCTTCAAATGTCAGTCCGGAACGATTGGGCAAGGCAGTTGCTCCTGCTCCGGGACCGCCGACTGCACCGATATGCGGCATTCCAAAATGTGCAAGGGCGACCTGAACTGCGGTTCGGGCAAATGCTCCTGCACGGCCGCATTGGTAGTCGACCCCGGCCCGAAAACCCCCAAGCCCAAGGTCGTCGCGCCGATGGCGACAACCAAAGGCGTCGTGAAGCAGTAGATATCCAATCCGAAAGGACGGCGGCTCGACGTCGCTGGGCCGGCCCGATGTTTCGCGGTTCGTCCCCCAGGCGGGCGATGAACCGCTGTCGAAGAAATGGTGTTGTCTAGCCGGAGGGTGGTTTCCAACCGAAAGAGCGAGGATACCATGTTGAAAACCTGCACGATGCTGTTCTTCTGCCTGATGGCGGCCGCCGCGGCCGCCCAGCCGCCGCCTTCGGGGCCGCCGGTTCCCAGTGCGGCACTTGCCCCATGCAACGCCACACAATCGAACAGGCCCTGCAAAGCCGAACTCGGCGTGTTCCTGATCACCAACACCGTCCGCAACCTGGCGCAAGCCAAGGTCGACGCCACCAACGCACAGCTGGCCGCCCAGGGACGATCGTCACGCGCATCGATCGAATCGCTGAAGCAATGGCGGCCGTCGCGCTTTGCGACGCAGATGCTGAACCAGCCGAACAGCTGGTTTGTCAAAGTTCCTTACATCCTGACCATCAAAGTCTCGATCCCGGTGACCTCCGACCGCCACATCGGCATTCCCATAGACGTCAACGTCTTCTGCAGCGGCTGGCAGACCGATTCCAGCCAGGTCATCATCCGCTCGCAACCCGGCCCAGCGAGCTTCGAGGGCGGCAACATCCTCGAAGACGTTTTCAACGTCGGCAATTACATCGACGCTCAGGTACGCAGCTCGTTTTCGGCACCCCTGCCGGTGACGACGCCGGTTCCAAATTCGAAATGCTCGGCAATAGACGGCTCCGATGCCGGCACGCAGGCCACCGGCGATGATCTCATCTTCTGGACGGTGCCGCGGCGCAACCTGGTGGTGACGGACGCCATAGCCAAGCCGACGGTTGAAGTGACCTTCGACAGCCTCACACGCCTGCCAGCCCGCGACTTCCACAACAATGTCGTCTATGCGGAATCCGAGGCCATAAACCTCAACGTCTATGCCAATGAGGATGGCCGTCAGAAGGCGCTGACGATGCGCGAAGGCGACGTGGCTGCGCTGAACCTTCCCGCAGTACGGCTGGACGCGCGAAAATACGATTCGCTGGTCGTCATCGGCAATGTCGACCAGCCGCCGAACGACCCCAGAGACAGCGCCTTCGCAGTAGCGGCCAAGACTGCGGGATTCGGTGCCGGTTCCAAGATCATGCAGATCCCGAAGTGGTATTCGAGGCCGCCGGACCAGTTCAATCCCAAGCCTACATGGATCAGAGTTCCCGGCTATGAGCTGCACTATACGGTACGCTATCTCAACAGCGGCGGGCTGGCCGTCGATGGTGGAACCAGTACGGTCCGGCCTCCAAAAGTCGCCGTTCCGATAGAGACGCTCATCAAGCCGAAAACGCCCTGACGCGGCCGCTCGCGGATGACGGCGGCGGTTCAGACCGCTGCCGCCTTCCCCCGCGCGGCAGATGCGGCAGCACCGGCATCATGGCCTGATCTTGCCGGAACAAACGCGCCGCTGCGCCACGAGCGAGCGGCGCCATCGATGGAGACAAACGATGCAGCACCTTCCCCTCACCATGCCCGCCGTCAGGATCATTGCGGCAATCTCGCTGCTTGCCTTCCCGAACTTCCTGCCGCCGGTCACGAGCCCGGCGAACGCGCTGCCGGTCAGCCAATCCTGCCGGATCACCACCTATTACAAGACTGCGGCAAAGGCGACGGAGGTTGGCGTGCGCTCGACGTGCCAGGGCGTCAAAAAATGGGGCGTCACCTCGAAATATTACGAGGTGGAAAAAATCGAAGCCGCCACGCCCCCGCACACGTCGGGCGGCGGCGGCAGCCTGCCGTGCGAGTTTCTCGCTGCCGGCTGCTCCAACCTGCCTGAGAAACGCAACTGAGCGCCAGGCAAACGAGCTAGCCGATCGCCTTCTCTAAAACCAGCGCCGGCAATCCCGAGGCGCCGCCGCAATCGGCCGTGTTGCCGGCGGGCAAGAACCCCCTCGAGCGGTAGAAGGCGACAGCCGGAGCATTTGCTTCCTCGACCTCGACACGCAGCGTCCGGGCCTCCGGAAAGCTGGCCTCGATCTCGTCCAGCAGCGCCTGGCCGATGCCTTGCCTCTGCCAGGCCGGATGCACGTAAAGCTGGTTCAGCATGACGATCCTGGCATCCGTGGTAGCGGCGGCGAAAGCCATGCCGCCGATGTTTTTGCCGTCGTCGGCGACCAGGAACTCCGAGTTCGGCCGCGTCAGCCGTGCCTTGAGCGCGGCGATAGAATGCCATTCATCGGTGATTTCGGTGACCCGCGGCCCGCCGTAGATGGCATCATAGGTGGCATGCCATGTCTCGACCAGCAATGCGCGCACCGCCGCAAGATCGCGCTCGCCGGCGGTGCGGACGAACATCCTACTCGATCCCGAGCCTGGCCTTGACCAGCTCGTTGACCGCTTGCGGATTGGCCTTGCCGCCGGTCGCCTTCATCACCTGGCCAACGAACCAGCCGGCCATGGTCGGCTTGGCGCGCGCCTGTTCGACCTTGTCCGGGTTGGCAGCGATCACCTCGTCCACCGCCTTTTCGATGGCGCCGGTATCGGTGACCTGCTTCATGCCGCGGCTTTCGACCAGCTGACGCGGATCGCCGCCCTCGTTCCAGACGATCTCGAACAGATCCTTGGCGATCTTGCCGGAGATGGTGCCTTCCTTGATCAGGTCGATGACCGCGCCGAGCTGATCGGGCGAAACCGGAGCATTTTCAATACTCTTGCCGGCTCTGTTCAACGCACCCAGCAAATCGTTGATGACCCAGTTGGCGGCAAGCTTGCCATCGCGACCAGCGGCCACCTTCTCGAAATAGTCGGCGACCGCCTTTTCCGATACCAGGATCGAGGCGTCGTAGGTCGACAGGCCGAGCGAGGTGATCAGCCGCGCCTTTTTCGCGTCGGGAAGTTCCGGCAGGTCCTTTGCCAACGCGTCGATATAGGCCTGGTCGAATTCCAGCGGCAGAAGGTCGGGATCGGGGAAATAGCGGTAGTCGTGCGCTTCTTCCTTGGAACGCATCGAGCGCGTTTCGCCCTTGTTGGGGTCGAACAGCCGCGTTTCCTGGTCGATCTTGCCGCCGTCCTCCAGGATGGCGATCTGGCGGCGCGCCTCGTAGTCGATGGCCTGGCCGATGAAACGGATGGAGTTGACGTTCTTGATCTCGCAGCGCGTGCCGAATTCGCCGCCGGGCCGGCGCACCGAGACGTTGACGTCGGCGCGCAGCGAGCCTTCGTCCATATTGCCGTCGCACGTGCCGAGGTAGCGCACGATGGTGCGCAGCTTGGTGACATAGGCCTTGGCTTCATCGGCGGAGCGCATATCCGGCTTGGAGACGATCTCCATCAGCGCCACGCCGGAGCGGTTGAGATCGACATAGGACATCGTCGCATGCTGGTCGTGCATCGACTTGCCGGCGTCCTGCTCCAGATGCAGGCGCTCGATGCCGACCTCGATGTCCTCGAATTCGCCCTGCCGGTCCGGGCCGACCGAGACGATCACCTTCCCCTCGCCGACGATCGGCTGCTTGAACTGCGAGATCTGGTAGCCCTGCGGCAGGTCGGGATAGAAATAGTTTTTCCTGTCGAAGACCGATTTGTGGTTGATCTCGGCCTTCAGGCCCAGCCCGGTGCGGATCGCCTGCTTGACGCATTCCTCGTTGATGACCGGCAGCATGCCGGGCATCGCCGCGTCGACCAGGCTGACATTGGCGTTGGGCGCGGCGCCGAAAATGGTCGAGGCGCCGGAAAACAGCTTTGCCTGCGAGGTCACCTGCGCGTGGACCTCGAGGCCGATGATGATCTCCCAGTCGCCGGTGGCGCCGGGAACCAGGCGCTTGGCGTCGGGCGTGCGGGTGTCGATAATGCTCATAAGGGCCTGCATACTGAAATTGCGGATATGCGAGAACGCATATTTTGCTGTGCAACTTCGCTAGTGCAAACCGCCAAAAGAGACAAGCGCAAAGCCGCAGGCGCCGACGCGGCACAGGCCCGCACCTGCCGCGACGAACTGCGATAGCAGCTTGAAAAATCGACCTGCCGGCAACCCGGCCGCCGTCACCTATGCCGTGGCGATATAGGCCCTGATCTCCTCGGCCTCGCGCTCGACATCCTCGATGCGCCGCTTGACCACGTCGCCGATCGACACGATGCCGTCGAGCAGCCCGTTCTTTTCCACCGGCAGATGGCGGAAGCGGCCCTTGGTCATGATCTCCATGACCTCGTTGACGGTGTGGTTCTCATTGCAGATCTTCACCTTGGGCGTCATCGCCGAGCGGACGGCAAGGTCGAGCGCCGCCGCCCCCTCCTTGGCGAGAACCCGCACCACATCGCGCTCGGAAAGAATGCCGACGATCTTGTGATCGCCATTGGTGATGACCAGCGCGCCGATCCTGTGTTCGGAAAGCATGCGGATGGCTTCGCTGAGCTTTTCGTTCGGCCCGAGCGTCACCACGTCGTGGCCTTTTGCCTCGAGAATTGCCTTAACAGTCATGGCGTCCTCCTCTGCATTTCCTGCCGGCTCCTGCCCTGGCCGGCTTGCCCTGGGATGAACATGGTGCGCCGCGAACGGTTGCATTTCAAGTGCGGCCGTCTCAGGTCTCCGGCTCGTCCGCCTGCCGGGGCACCTGCTCTCGCCGATCAAAAAACCGCAGGCCGAAAAAGCCGGCAAGAAAGCCGCCAATATGGGCTTCCCAGGCGATCTGGCCGTCAATGCCAGGCGCCAGGCCGAAGAGGCCGGTCGCGAGGTTGATCACCATCCACATGGCGAGAAAGGTGACGACGCCGCGCGAGCGCAGCACCGCCGCCATCGGCAAAGGCTGGCCGGCGAAGGCGGCCTTGCCCGACGATCGGTCGATGCGGAAGCCGTAGCGTGCCGCCGCGCCCATCATGCCGGAAATCGCGCCGGAGGCGCCGACCAGCGGCGCCTCGCCAAGCGGGTGCATGGCCCAGAACAGCGCCACCGCCGCCAGTCCAGTCGCGGCGAAGAACAGGCTGAAGCGCAGCGCGCCGAAGCGGTTGGCCAACGGTGAGCCGAAGGCCGCGAGCCACACCATGTTGATGGCAAGATGGGCAAAGCCGCCATGCAGGAAGGCATAGGTAAAGGGGCTCGAAAACGCGAAGAAATCCAGATCGAAGCGGCCCGAATAGCGGATGGGGACAAAGGCAGCCCGGACAAGCAGTTCGAAATCCTGGTCGTCGGTCAGCCAATAGACCCGGATCAGATGGACCGCGACGCAGATGCCGATCACCGCCAGCACCACGGGCGGCAGGTTGAACACCGGTTCGCGGCGCTCCGGTTCGCGGGCGACAGGCCCGCTCTCGCCCTGCTCGATCTCCGGTGGGCTTTCTGGGTCGCTCATATGGCTTGCACTCAGTCGCTGGATTGGACTTGGCGAGCATGTAGATCACGGCCAACCGAATCACAAACGGCGAATCAGCAGCCCCGAATCAAAAAAGAAGCCGTCCAAGGTTTCCCTTGAACGGCTGGTCGAGCCCCCTTGCTCCCCCTGAACTCTTGACTGAAGTGCTGCCGATCGTCGCAAAACGACCGCTTCTGGAGTGGTTTTGGTGTGCCACAGGCCTGGCCGGCGCGCAACGTAAACCAGTTGTTAACCTTAACCGCCCCGACCCGTGAACAAGTATTAACGATGCTGGCACGCATCCTGCTCCGCAACGCATGTAGGTCTTCGGAGGGCGCCCTTCTGTTCACCGATGGGACATCAGAAGACAGAATGCGCGGAGCAGCATTAGCATGAACCAGACCGGATCGATCACGCTGTTCCATTATTGGAACCGGTTGCGTGACGGACGCCCTGCCCCGAAGCGCTCGGAAGTCGAACCCGCCGACATCAAGTCGCTGCTGGCCGACACGTTCATCCTGGAAAAGGACACGCGCGGCGAAGCGGTGTTCCGGCTCGCCGGCACCAGGCTCTGCGCGGTCTATGGCCGCGAACTCAAGGGGTTTTCATTCCCTTCGCTGTGGCGCGAGAAGGACCAGCGGCTGATCTCGAAGCTGACCGATGGCGTCTTCGACCTGAAATCGGTGGTGCTCATCACCTATGAAGGTTTCAGCCGCAGCGGCCGTTCCAACAGGTTCGAGCTGCTCGCGCTGCCGCTCGACGGCGGTGTCGAGAGCCCGCGTTGCCTCGGCGTGATAAGCGCCGTCGAAAAGCCCTTCTGGCTGGGCGCCGACCCGGTTCTCGACGCCTTGATCGATTCGATCCGCGTCGTCGATCCCGACAAGGAGCCGATGTTCCCGGGGAACCGTCCGGCGATCGAGGTTCCCTCGCTCGCCCCATCGGAATTCGACCCGCCCGAGACGATTTCGGCGCTCGGCCAGGCCCGCCGCATCCGTCACCTGGTCGTCTTCGACGGCGGACGCGAGGAATGATGCCCAAAGCTTAAAGCAACAGCGCCGGGCTTTCCCCTTTGTTAACCTGCTTTGTTGTAGTTTTCCGCTGAAATTCCCCGCATCCATGCGCGGAATGCCGAACGGGGTATGGCAGTGATGAGGTCAGCGGCGGTCGACCATGCGCCGTCCCAAGCTGAAAGGCGTAACTTTCAGCGCGTCCGCGTGAAAATTTACGGACGTTTCATGCTCGAAGACCGCACCGAACATCCCTGCCAGGTGGTCGACATGTCGCCCGGCAACGTCGCGCTGCGCACCGAGCGCGCCGGCCTGGCTGGCGAAAAGGTCATTGCCTATATCGATCACATCGGCCGCATCGAAGGCGTCATCACCCGCACTTTGCAGGATGGCTTTGCGATGACCGTCATCGCGTCGGACCGCAAGAGGGACAAGCTCGCCGCGCAACTGACCTGGCTTGCCAACAAGCACGAGCTCGACCTGCCGGAAGACCGCCGCCATGAACGCGTGGCGCCGCGCAACCCGACGAGCGTGCTGCAGCTTGCCGACGGGCGCCAGTACCAGTGCCGCATCATCGACCTGTCGCTGTCTGGCGCGGCGATCGAGATCGACGTCAAGCCGGCCATCGGCGTCCAGGTGACGCTGGGCACCATGCGCGGCCAGATAGTGCGGCATTTCGAAGATGGCGTCGCCATCGAGTTCGCCGTCATCCAGCGGCCGGAAACGCTCGATACCGAATTCAGCTCGTCGCGCGGCTGACGCGGAAGCGTCAGCACTATAGGGAAGAGAGAGGCTGGCGATCCTTCGCGCCCCCTCTGTCTTGCCCTCTTTGCCACCACTTGGCATCTCCCCCACGAGGGGGGAGATCGGCTTTCAAAACGGCTTTCACCAATCTCAAGCGTCGCAGAATGAGCGGGACGCCGGAACTGCCAATCTCCCCGCTTGTGGGGGAGATGTCCGGCAGGACAGAGGGGGGCGCTGTCCCGCTGTCGCGGATGCACCCAAAGGGCACCCTAACAATTCTATATTCAATTGTGTCAAATTTTATGTTTATTCTATTGGCGTTTTACTTAATGTCTACTTCGCGCTTTTGCGTCAAATAAATCCAGCCGTGTCATTGTCTCCTCAAACGGGGAGACTGAATAATGAACAGGATGAGGGGCAAGCTGTTGCTGGCGGCAATAGCGATGCAGCTTTTCGGTTGGGGGACTGTAAACGCGGCGGAGCCGGCCTTCATGCACACCGGCGGCCGCACCACGCAGCCGGTCGGACACTACGAATTGTGCCAGCAGCTTCCGCAGGAATGCAATCAGAGGACGCCTGGCCGGGCACCCGTCGAGCTGACCCGCAAGCTGTGGACGACGATTGTCAAGGTCAACAATTCGGTCAACAGCAGGGTCGCGCCGCGCACCGACATGGAGATGTGGGGCAAGGAGGAAGTCTGGTCCTTTCCCAATAGCGGCTTCGGCGACTGCGAGGACTATGCGCTGGAAAAGCGCCGCGAGCTGATGAGCATCGGCGTGCCGGCCGGCGATCTGCTGATGACGGTGGTGCGCCAGCGCAATGGCGACGGCCATGCGGTGCTGACCGTGCGCACCAGCCTTGGCGAGTTCATCCTCGACAATCTCCAGCCCAAGGTGCTGTCCTGGACCAATACCGGCTACACCTACCTGAAGCGCCAGTCCGAGCGGAATTCCGGCGCCTGGGTGACGATCAACGACGGCCGCTCCGACGCGGTCGCCAGCGTCCGCTGAGGACGCCAAGGCATGTCGCCCAAAAGCGCGTAGCGGTTTTGGGATAACGACATGCATAAAACAGAGGTTAAGTGCGTCGCATGACTTCGCGCTTTAGGAGAAACCCGGTCGAGTCCCCACCCTCCCCGTCCCCAACGACCGGGTTTAAGGAGCCGGCCCCGTCCCCGGGCCGGCTCCACCATTTCTGGCGGCACTGGGGTCCTGGTGGTGACAATCCGACGCTTGGTGTCCATTGGGATCGCGGGAGACCACATCTTTACGGACCTGCGACGTTGCCGCAAAACGCTTCTTCTGCGACGTTGCAAAAATCAGATGCAAAACTGTCGTTTTAATCGGGCGTTTCGCGAAAGATCAGGAGCAAAGCAGCGTGTCGATAAATGCTCTTCCAGAAGAGATCACGCACAACTTTCATCCGGAAGGCCCTTTCCTTGCAAATCTGTGTGATTTGCCGCCCGCCGAAGCTGAGGAGATTTTACAAAGGCATCGAGATTTGGGCAGGCGGACGATCAAAGCAAACTACCTTCGCCGGAGAATGGACACCGAAACGTGGCTCATTGGTGAGCGGCAGCGACTCTTGGGTAACACGCGCCGGAACAGACCAATTTACTTCTTTCTCGGTGATTTTGCGGACGGTAAGGACCCCTCTCGGCCTTGCTCCCTGGTGATGCCGCTTGGAGTATTTTCGCCCAGCGTTCTCACATTTACTTTTCCAGATAGCATGGCCAGTCTTCCAATCGCGACCTTGGAGAGCCATCGGCTCGAACGACGACCTTATCATGGCAAGGTATTCACCTTGGGCGAGATCAGGCGAGTAGTTGCAGAATTCGGCCTACCCGGCGAGCATTGGCGGTCGGATTACCTAAGGCGCTTCGATCGTTTCATTGAGGTCCAAGTCTGGGACGATAGGCCAATCTTAGAATTTTTGGTCGAACAGGGTCAGCCACGTTGTTTGCAGGAAGACAACGAAAGCGAAACGTCGCAAGTATCCTGAGTTTCGCGACAGTTTGCTCTGCCTATCCGGTCAATTGTCTGTTGCAAATGCAAAGATCAGGTGCAGAACTGTCGTTCTAATCGGGAATTTTGCGAAACTACCCGACGATGATCACTTGGCCGGTGATGGCCCCTTCCACGCTCTTCGCGTAGGCCAGCCCCACCCGTTTCGACGAAACGGGCTCGTGACCGGGAAACCATTCGCCATATCTCGGCACGGACACGTCCAGAAGTCCGGGGCTCACAACATTGATGCGGAGACCGCGCGGCATCTCGATCGCCGCACCAAGGACAAAACCGCCGAGCGCGCCGTTTGCTGTTGCTGCCCCTGTTCCCATCCGAATGGGATCGCGGTCGAGCACTCCGCTAGTTAGTGTGAACGAGCCTCCGTCGCTGACAGTGGCTGGCCCTGCCAGGACCAAATTGACCTGCCCCATGACCTTATGGCGCAGGCCCCGCATGAACGTTTCTTCAGTGTACTCGCCAAGCGGTCCGAAATGGACATTGCCTGCTGTCGAGATGATGGCGTCCACCTTGCCGCATTTGGCGTACATGGCATCGACCGATGCGCGGTCGGCCATATCGACCTGAATGTAGCCGCTGGACCGTCCGGCCTTGATGATCTCATGGCGGGAACCTAACTCGTCGCAGACCACTTTCCCGATATCACCTTCGGCGCCGACGACAATAATTCTCATGACAGTTCCTCTGTCATCTCGTCATACCGTTTGAGCTTGTAGGCAAGGACTTCGGCACAGCGATCCAAGGCAGTTCGCCGCTTTTCCAGATGCGCCGCGTGGTCAAGAAGAATCGCTTTCCGTTCGGACAGCGTTTCGTTGCCCCTCTGATTCTGATAGAGCTGTGCAAAGTACCGCATCCGCTCCATGGGCATGCCCGTCTCGCGCAGCGAGGACAGGAGGATAAGCCATTCGACAGTCTCCGCCGAGAAGTCACGCTTTCCATCACTTCCTCGTGCGATCTTCGGAAGCAAATCCAATTTCTCATAGTAGCGGATGGTGTCGATACTCAGTCCGCTTGTAGATGCCGCCTCCGAGATGCGCATGTGTTGCCTACAGTCTGCCGATTCTGCGTTAGGCTACCAAGCTGGAGCAGCTCCAGGTCAAGCGGGAATTACGCCTTCCCCAGCCCGCCCTAAACCGCCACCCGTTTGCCGTCGAAACGCTGTTACTTGCCCCTGATACGGAACGCGTCGACAAAGGCGGAAAACGCCGGAGAGGGATGGCGCCGGCTTGGATAGTACAGGTGGTAACCCTGGAACGTTGGGCACCATTTGGTGAGGACTTCCTGGAGAAGGCCACTCTCAATGTGTGGAAGGACGAGTTCGCGCGGCAGATAGGCCAAGCCCACTCCGTCAAGCGCGGCCTGGATCGCCGGCCCCATGTTGTTAAGCGTCAGTTGTCCCTCGACCCGAGCATTGAACTCGCGCGCTCCTTCCCGCAATTCCCAGGCATAGACCGATCCTGACGTCGGCAGCCGGTAGTTGATGCAGTTATGGTCGGTCAGCTCCTGCGGCGTCTCCGGCGGTGTCCGGTGGGCGAAGTAATGGGGTGAGCCGACCACAGTGTAGGTCACGTCGGCTCCGATGCGCACGGCTACCATATCCCGGGCAATGGACTCGCCCAGACGCACGCCGGCATCGAACTGGCGCTCGACGATGTTGGTGAAGGCGTTGTCGACCACCAACTCGACATTGATATCGGGGAAGTCGCTCAGGAACTTTGGCAGCCGGGCGCGGAAGACAATGTCGACCGAATCGTCGGTGCACACCAGGCGAATGTTGCCGGACGGCCTGTCGCGAAGGACGCCGAGAGCGCTGACCTCAGCCGCGATGCCTTCGAAATGCGGTTCGATGCCTTCCTTGAGGCGTTGACCGGCCGCCGTCGGGGCCACGTCGCGCGTGGTGCGAGACAGAAGACGGACGCCAAGCCGCGACTCCAGCGACTTGATGGTGTGGCTAAGGGCCGAAGGAGTGACCCCGAGCTTGGCGGCTGCTCGGGTGAAGCTCCGCGTCCGGGTGATCTCCAGGAACGCGCGCATTTCGGCGAACTCGTCGCGTGGCATTGATGAGCCTCATTCACAACCACATCAAAATTATACCCGCTAGTCGCATTTGGCCAGCCCGACTACTTAGTTCGGAAACGGACAGGAGACTGCCTTATGACCATCGATTTCGTGCTGGACGGGGCCACTGCTGCTGACAGCGGGACGACCCCATGGTCTGCGGTGGTCTGCCTGTCGCTGCTGACCTTCCTTCTGGTCGGACTGGAGTTCCTCCCGGTGAGCCTGCTCACCCCGATCGCTCAGGATCTGGCCGTCTCCGAGGGTCAGGCAGGCCAGGCAATCGCGGTATCCGGATTCTTCGCCGTGGTTACCAGCCTCTTCGGCAACTCGCTGTTGCGAAACGTCGATCGACGGACGGTGGTTCTGGTCTATACGGCAGTGCTGGCCGCATCGAGCCTGGCGGTGGCGCTTGCTCCCAACTTCCTGGTCTTCCTGGCCGGGCGGGCGCTGGTGGGCATCGCGATCGGCGGTTTCTGGTCACTGTCGACCGCCATTCTGGCCCGCCTGGCCGCGGGACCCGACCTGCCCAAGGCCATTGCCTTGCTCCAGGGTGGCACTGCCTTCGCATTGGTGATCGCCGCGCCCGTCGGCAGCTTCCTCGGATCGCTGATCGGATGGCGGGGAACGTTTTTCGTCACTGTCCCCATCGGCCTTGCGGCGCTCGTGTGGCAGTTGGCCGTTCTCCCGAAGATGCCGCCGATAGAGATCGCCTCGGTGTCGAGCATGTTCGGCCTGCTGCGGAATCGCAGATTCGCCATCGGCATGGGCGCGACCGGGCTCGCTTTCATCGGGCAGAACGCGCTCTCGATCTATCTGCGGCCGTTTCTGGAAAACGTGACGGGCCTTGAGGTCAACACCCTCTCACTGGCTCTATTGGGCGTCGGCCTCGGTGGCGTGGCGGGACTGTCGATTGTCGGCTTCATACTCCGGCGGCACCTCACAGCCGTGCTGATCGGGCTGCCGAGTGCACTCGCGGTCTTCGCTCTACTGCTGATTGCCTTTGGACCGTTTGCACGCGCCACGGCCGGCCTGCTGGTTCTTTGGGGACTGTTCGCTACCCCGATCCCGGTGGCGTGGAACACCTGGATGAGCACGCTCATCCCTGAAGACCTGGAGGCCGGGGGCGGACTCCAGGTCGCCCTGATCCAGTTCGCGATCGCAGGCGGCGCTATTGCAGGAGGCCTGCTGTTCGACGTGGCCGGCTGGTGGAGCGCCTTCCTTCTCGCCGCCGTCCTGCTCACGGGATCGGCCTTGCTCGCCGCCTCGGCCGGCCCCCGCACCTGAACTCTTTCAATTCTTGTCAAGGAGAATCTCATGTCCGAAGGAATCGAGAACAAGGTCGTCGTCATCACCGGTGCCAGCAGCGGCCTCGGTGAAGCGACGGCACGCCATCTTGCCGCACGAGGCGCTTCCGTGGTCCTGGGTGCACGGCGGTCACACCGCATCGACGCCCTTGTCCAGGAACTGACCGGCGCTGGGCACAAAGCCAAGGCCGTTACTACGGACGTCACCGATGCCGGCCAGGTCCAGAACCTGGTGAACACGGCGGTCCGGGAATTCGGCCGCATCGACGTGATGCTCAACAATGCGGGCCTCATGCCGTTGGCCCCGCTCGAACGGCTCAAGGTCGACGAATGGGACCGGATGATCGACGTCAACATCAAGGGCGTCCTTTACGGCATCGCGGCCGCGCTTCCGTACATGAAGGAGCAGCGATCGGGGCACATTATCAATGTCTCGTCCGTATACGGCCATGTGGTCGACCCGGGTGCGGCGGTCTATTGCGCCACCAAGTTCGCGGTGCGTGCGCTATCCGAGGGTCTGCGGAAAGAGGTGAAACCCTACAATATCCGCACCACGGTGATCTCGCCGGGCGCTGTCAGCACAGAGTTGCTCGAGCATATCAGCGAGAAGGATATCCAGCAGGGGACCAGGGACTTCGTGAGCAAGATCGCCGTGGGGCCAGATACGTTTGCCCGAACGGTCGCCTTCGCGATCAACGAGCCCGACGACGTCGATATCAACGAGATCTTGTTCCGGCCGACCGCCCAGCCGGTTTGACTTGGAAGGGGTTATGCTTCGATATCTTGAGGCCCGGCTCCGCCATTTCCGGGTCGGCTAGACCTTCCTCAGCCCCGCACTGAACCGCCTGCCGTTTGCCACATAATGCGCGGCCGAGGCGCGCAGCCTGGCGACTGCGTCCTCGTCGAGCATCCTGACGACGCGCGCGGGCGAGCCGACGATCAGCGAATTGTCGGGAAATTGCTTGCCTTCGGTGACCAGCGCGCCGGCACCGACCAGCGAGTTGTTGCCGATCTTCGCCCCATTCAGCACGATGGCGCCCATGCCGATCAGGCTGTTGTCGCCGATCGTGCATCCGTGCAGCAAGGCACGGTGGCCGATCGTGCAGCCTTGGCCGACGGTCAGCGGAAAGCCGGCGTCGGTGTGCATGATTGTGTGCTCCTGCACGTTTGTGTCGGCGCCGACGACGATCGGCTCGTCGTCGCCGCGGACGACGACGCCGAACCAGAAGCCGGCATTGCGGCCAATCCTGATATTGCCGATCAGGGTGGCATCGGGCGCGATCCAGTTGCTGTCGGCGTCCTCGAAGGCGGGCGCTTTTCCGTCAATCGCGTAGATCGGCATTGCTGTCTCCAGATTGTCTCACACCGACAAGCTGCCAGACCCTAGAAGCGAAGCCGCCCAGGACGCAATGGCGATCACCACCATGCCCAGCGCCAGCGCCCAGATGGTCGCCGTACAGCCGCAGGAGATCAGCCCCAGCACCGAGATGCGACGCTCGCGCCAGGCGTCCAGCGCCTCGTTGGCGAACATCAGCGGCCCGGCGCAAGCCGTCGCGGCGAGTGAGCGCAGCATGTGCTTCGACGATACATAGGGCTGGACGAAGGCAAGCCTGCGGCCGGCGATCAGCTCCATCGCCGATCCGGCCAGGCCGCAAGCCGTCAGCCCAGCCATAAAACTGAATATGATTTGTTCGACCGGGCCCATCTTTACCCTCCGTTTACCATGAAATCGCACAGTCGCCCGCAAAGCTGCGAAGCAAGAGCCGTGCCGCGCCGAGATGTGCCGTTCAGGTACACCCGATGGGACGGCAAATGAGGGTCGCGATGAAGCAGGCAGCCGCCACTGAGGGCCCGCAACTCAGCGTCGTCGATTCGACGCTGATGAGGCGGGTGTTTTATGCATTCGCGACGCTGGCGCTGCTTTCGGTGGCGATCAGCCTCGGGGGCAAATGGTTCGGCCGCTCGATCGCCATGGCCGGGTACACCGACGACACCACGGTCCACAGGGTCGTCATCGGCAACAACGTCATCGCCGTGCCGGCCAATGTCATCCGCTTTGCCCAGGCCCGGCGCGACGGCATCGCCTCGCGACTCGACCTCTATCTGCGCTATCCCGAGATGGACGGCTACAGCGAGGCTGCCCGCAACGACTTCAACCACACCGGACCCAGCAAGGACATCGTCTTCCTGTCGTTCGAGCCGCAGATGATGTCGCGCGACATGAGCGGCCGCTTCGCGCCGATCTACAGCGCGCTGATCGCCAAGCCGGGTACGCCCGGCCCTGGCGGCACCACGCTTTACGCCTTCAGCGAAAAATCAGGCTATCTCAACGAAGTGCTGGCGGTCGCCGATCGCCCCGGCAAGGATCCGTTCGTCGCACGCTGCCTGAGCGGCCCGAGCGCGGACGAATCGCTGGCGCCCTGCGAACGCGACATCCTGGTCGGCGACAATCTCAGCCTCACCTACCGCTTCCCCCGGGAATTCCTGGGCGACTGGCAGGGGCTCGACGCGGCGATTTCGGGCGAGGCGGCACGTGTGCAGAAGACCGGGCGATAAGCAACGAAACGAGCCGTTCCGTAGCGATCCTTCGCGCCCCTCTCTGTCCTACCGGACATCTCCCCCACGAGGGGGGAGATCGGCCGTCATCTTGGCTTTCGCCAATCTGCAATGTTGCAGGAAGAGCGCAGCGCCGAGGCTGCCAATCTCCCCCCTCGTGGGGGAGATGGCCGGCAGGCCAGAGGGGGCGCTGTCCCACCGGCGTCCTGCAAGGTTCCGTACCGCCGCAGCACTTGAGGCGTAGCGGCCAGCTAAACTCCCAGCTCAGGCCAGATCGATGTCGAGGATCGCCATCGAGAAATTATAGTCCCCATCGTCCTCGTCCTTGAAGACGATGCCGAGGAACTCGTCGCCGACATAGACCTCGGCCGAATCTTCCTTGCGCGGCCGCGCCTTCACTTCGAGTTTAGGGTTCTGGAAGGTGCGCTTGAAATAGGCGTCCAGCTTTCTGATTTCGTCCGGCTTCAACAGTCTTCTCCGATCGTCGGCTTCTTCGTTTGAGCGCGCTTCTGGCACGTCGACAATGGCCATGTAAAGGCAAGCCGGCATGGGGGGCAGGAATTCAGCCCCTGCCCGAGCACTCAGATGTCGAAGCTGACGACGTGGTCCATCGTCTGCGATGGCAACAGCTGGTCCATCTGCCGCGAAGGCTGGTCGCAGCCGGTCTCGCCGACGACGCGGGCCGGCACGCCGGCAACCGTCTTGTTGTGCGGTACCGGCGACAGCACCACCGAGCCGGCCGCGATCTTCGAGCAATGGCCGATCTCGATGTTGCCGAGGATCTTGGCGCCGGCGCCGATCAGCACGCCGTAGCGGATCTTGGGATGGCGGTCGCCGCCGGCTTTGCCGGTGCCGCCCAGCGTCACGCCGTGCAGGATTGACACGTCGTCCTCGATCACCGCCGTCTGGCCGACGACGAGGCCGGTGGCGTGGTCGAGGAAGATGCCCTTGCCGATGCGGGCAGCCGGATTGATGTCGGTCTGGAACACCGAGGACGACCGGCTCTGCAAATACAGCGCGAAGTCCTGACGGCCCTGGTTCCACAGCCAATGCGCC
Organism: Mesorhizobium sp. M1006; assembly: GCF_040318825.1. Classification (NCBI taxonomy): domain Bacteria; kingdom Pseudomonadati; phylum Pseudomonadota; class Alphaproteobacteria; order Hyphomicrobiales; family Phyllobacteriaceae; genus Mesorhizobium; species Mesorhizobium sp. M1006. The sequence goes on along the minus strand of NZ_JAMYMZ010000051.1, from coordinate 12,716 downwards.
AGCCGGTGCGTCTGGATGGCGTGAAAACCCTTGAAGTAGAGCACCGGCATGATGAAGCGGTCGCATGCCGGATCACGGTCGTAATAGGCCTGGATATCGACGCGCACCGTCGTCGACCAGTCCTTGTCGTCGGCCGCCATCGCCTTGAACGTCTGGCGGATGAGGTCGGAGCCGATGTCCTGGTGGGCGAGGCGCTCGGCCAGCCGGTGAATGACCGCTTCTTCCAGGTTTTCCTGATTGAGGATGGTCGAATAGAGGAACGCCGCCAGCAGCGGATCGCGGTTGACCGCTTCCATCGCTTCGTCGCGGATCGAACGCCAGATCGGATCTACCGGCTGCACCCTGGTGGGACGGGAAATCGTAACGCTGTTCATCTGATGTCTCCGGCCATCCAATGTCTCGGCCATCCAATGTCTCGGTTGGCGGCTTGCCTATTCTCCGGCCGCACCTATAAGCCAGATCATAGCACGGGTGAACTCAATTTTCCTTAGTGCTTGGTGAAATGGATTTGGTTGGCGGAATTTCAAGCAGCCATGGAAAACGCAACCTTGATGGACGAGACCCTGAAGCGCGAGCTTTCCGCGCTCTATGAGGCCGAAGATCGCCACTACCACGACCTTGGCCACATCGAGGCGATGCTGGCGCTGGCCAATGATTACAAGGCGTTGTTGCATGATCCTGAAGCAGTCGAGGCAGCGATCTGGTTTCACGACGCGATCTACGACAGCCGCGCCAAGGACAATGAGGCGAGGAGTGCCGCACTTGCCGAGGAAAAGCTCGCCGGTCGCGCCGATGCACAACGCCTCGGCCACATCGCGGCGATGATCACTGCCACCGCCGGCCACGAATTGCCGCCCCTTGGCGACCAGCATTCGGTTCGCGACGCGGCGCTGTTCCTCGACATGGACCTGGCGATCCTGGGTGCTGCGCCCGAGGCGTTCGACGCTTATGAACAGGCGGTCCGCCGCGAATATAAGTGGGTCGATGAGCCGATGTGGCGGGCCGGCCGTGCCGCAGTGCTAGAGGGCTTCCTCGCGCGTCCGCATATCTTCCACAGCGAGGAATTCCGCCGGCGCTTCGAAACCCAGGCCCGGCATAACATGGCGCGCTCGCTCACGGCGCTGGGGCACAGCCCGCGCCGATCGTAGCCCGACGCGTCGGCCACTTGCGTCCGGAAGATTTGCCCGAAATCACGTAAACGCGCCTATGGTCGATGCCATGGCCCACAGCATAAACACCCCGGCGGCAAGCGACGCGCCGTTAACCACGATGCCAGCCAGGCCGAGCAAACGATTGTCGTTTGGACGACCCAGCGCCATCAGCCCGACGACCGCGCCGGTAAGATGCGCCAATGGCCCGACCAGGAAAAATACCGCCATGAAGAAGCCTGTCACACTGTGCTGGATAAGCACGGACGCGTCGCTGGGCATTGCCATCAACGCGGTGATCGCCATCGCGCCTGCCACCAATGCAGCCAGCGCTAGAACAACGGACCATTCGCCGAAGCTGTTTTTCGCAACGACGCCCAGCAAAGCGGCGTCGCTTCTTCCCCATTGTGCCATCGTACCCCCTGCCCCTCGTTCAGCGCGTTGCGGGTTTGAACCGATCCACGCGTCACGCTTAGTTACTCCCGTATCGTTGCAAAACCGCTAAGAACCCCAGCTTCAGGCCCAATGGCCGCTTTTGGGGAGCCATCCATCAAAACCGATGCTCGGCATAAAACTCCAGCACGCGCTGCTTGAAGGTCTTGTCGCCGACCGCCAGCATATGGTCGCGGCCTTCGATGTGAAAAGCCCTGGCGTTCGGCATCAGGGCGGCGAGTTCATCCGGCGAGCCGCCGATGTCGTCCTTGGTTCCCACCGCAATCAAGGTCGGCTGGGCAATGCGGGCAATGTCGGCCTCGCTCAGCAATTCGCGCGAGGTGGCGATGCAGGCGGCGAGCGCGCGGCGATCGTTGCGGGTCTGATCGGCGAAGGCGCGGAACGAGCGGCCGCGCGGATCGCTGGTGCCTGCCGGATCGTCGGCCAGAAGGGCGTCGGCTATCGGATCCCAGTCGCCGACGCCGTCGATCATGCCGATGCCGAGACCGCCGAAGACCAGCGTCGCCACCTTGTCCGGATCGGACAGCGCCAGGAAGGCCGATATGCGCGCGCCCATCGAATAACCCATGACATGAGCGCGTTCGATGCCGAGATGGTTCAAAAGCGCTGCCGCGTCCGACGCCATTTTTGCCGGCGTGTAGTCAGCTTCGTCATAGCTCTTCGACGACGAGCCATGGCCGCGATTATCGAAGGCGATGGCACGATAGCCGGCGTCGTTCAGCGTCTTGAACCAGCCGGGTGACACCCAGTTGACGTAATGGCTCGAGGCAAAGCCGTGGATCATCAGCACCGGATCGCCCTGCCCCGATGCCGGCTGGCGGTCAAGGAAAGCAAGGTCGAAACCGTCATGTGAGAAGAACTGCATCGGCTGAAGATCCTGCCCGCTCAGTCGGAATCGACACTCGGCGCATCGCCCTTGTCGGGCGGCGGCATGGCCGGCCCCGGCGCCGTGCCGATGGCCGGATGGCGCAGCAGGTCGCCGTCCTTAATGCCCTTTTTGGCGGCCGTGCCCGCCTTGAGCTCGAGCACGAAGCGCACCGGTTCGTCCGGCGAGATGATCGCCTCCGACTGCGGCTCGCCTTGCTCGATCGCCCGGATCCGGCCGTCCTGTCCGACGAAGATCAGGTCGAGCGGCATCGGCGTGTTCTTCATCCAGAAACTCACATCCTGCGGCGCGCCGAAGACGAACAGCATGCCGTGATTGTCGGCCATGTGGCGGCGGAACATCAGGCCGGCTTCGCGCTCGGCGGGCGTGTCGGCGATTTCCACGGAAAAAGAACGCTCGCCGGCCTTCGTCACCGCGACCAGCGGCGCCGGGTCGACGGGAAGGATCATCGCCTTGCCGTCGGCGGAACTCGGTTGCTGAAAATAGAAGAACGCACTTGCGGCGACGATGAGGAAAATCCCGGCGCAGAGCGCGCCCGCCGTCAGCCGGTTCCTGTGAGCCATATGAAATCCTCGGCCGGAACTAATGCGAGACCGGCAAGGTACCCATATCGGGGTGAATTTCGGCAGCCATAAGGCCTTTGTCGCCGCGCCCGAAGCGGACCAGCACCACCTGGCCCGGCCGAAGTTCGGTGATGCCGTAGCGGCGCAGCGTCTCCATGTGGACGAAAATGTCCTCGGTGCCCTCGCCCCGGGTCAGAAAGCCGAACCCCTTGGTGCGGTTGAACCATTTGACCAGCGCCCGTTCGAGGCCGCTTTCCGGCGTCACCGCGACATGGGTGCGCTGCTCCTGCATCTCCGCCGGATGCACCGCCGTGGTGACATCCATCGAGAGCACGCGGAAGGCCTGCAGCCCGCGCTCGCCCTGCTTGACCAGGCAGACGACACGGGCGCCTTCCAGGGCGGTCTGAAAACCGTCCTTTCGAAGGCATGTCACATGGAGGAGGATGTCGCCCGAAGTACCATCATCGGGTAGGATGAAACCGTAGCCCTTGGCCACGTCGAACCATTTGATGGCGCCGGCGATTTCGACGAGATCGGCCGTATCGGCGCTCTCATCCCGCTTCAACGCATCGTTACCGGCCCCGTCCCGCCCCATGAAAGAGGCCTTTTCCCCCATAAGAACGCCCCCTTTTTTCAAGAAACACTGCAACTGATTCTTGGTATCAGATTAACACCGCGGCTTCCGGTGTGTGCAAGACCTGACGTGCCTTTTTTCACGGTTCCGTACAGGAATAGCGGATTTGCCGTTTGCCGGCGCCGGCAAGCGTGGCCAATTGCCCTTTGGCCGGGCCGCCCCTATGTTGCGCCGCAACGCAACATAAGGAGGAAATCATGCGCTATCTGCACACCATGGTCCGTGTCGCCGACATCGATGCTTCGCTCGATTTCTACTGCAACAAGCTTGGCCTCAAGGAAGTGCGCCGCCATGAAAACGAGCAAGGCCGCTACACGCTGATCTTCCTCGCCGCCCCCGAAGACGAGCAAAGCGGCATCAGCGAGAAAGCGCCGCTGGTCGAGCTGACCTACAATTGGGACCCGGAAGACTACAAGGGCGGCCGCAATTTCGGCCATCTCGCCTATGAGGTCGACGACATCTACGCCACCTGTCAGCGGCTGATGGACAATGGCGTTACCATCAACCGGCCGCCGCGCGACGGCAACATGGCGTTCGTCAAATCGCCGGACGGCATCTCGATCGAGCTGTTGCAGAAAGGTCCGGCCAAGCCGAAGGCCGAGCCGTGGGCGTCGATGCCGAACACCGGCAGCTGGTAACCGATCACGCCATCTTGAACGGACGCAGGCGGGCCCTGGTTCGGTTTTCGCGTCCGCATTCCCAAGGAGAATTCATTCATGCCGGCCAGCCATGTCGACGTCGCCACCGAACATGCCAGCCGCTATCTGCAGCAGCTGTGCAAACATTGGGCGCACAAGTTTCCCGTCGAATTCGACCCGAACCACGGCACCATCGATCTGACGCTCGGCCGCACGGTTCTCGATGCCGACCCGGCTGCGCTGCACATTGCAGTGACGACCGATGAAGCCGGCTCGCTCGAGCGCCTGGAAACGGTCGTCGCCGAGCACATCAAGCGCTTCGCCTTCCGTGAAGAGCTGGCATTCGACTGGAAACGCGCTCCGACCGCGTAGACGACCTGTCAACCGCCGGCCTTGGCCATGTCCAGCAGCATCAGCACGGTGCGCCAATTGCGCGCCGTGCCCGGCACCTTCAGAACGCGCGGAATTTGATTGGCAAACACCGATTTGCCGAGCCCGTCAGGCGCATGCAGGTAGAGCACGTCGCCCTTGATCTCGAAGCGTTCTGGCCCGGTGCATTTTTCCGCCAGCCGGGCGACCTCCTCGGCGGTCGGCCGGCGCTCCAGCGCATAGGCATGCAGCTTGGTCGGCTCGCCGGCCACTTCCGGATAGGGATTGTCCGCCGCCAGCCGCTCGAGCCAGCCGAGATCGCGCACCATGATGCGTGAATGGAACCCCCATTTCTTCTCGAATTCCGCTTCCAACCGCTTGGTCAGCGTCGCCGCATCGCCATCTGGCGACCGGAACACGGCGTTGCCGCTCTGCACATAGGTGGCGACATCGGAGAAGCCGAGCTGCTCCAAAAATGACCTGAGTTCCGCCATCTTGACGATGCGGTTGCCGCCGACATTGATGCCGGAAAACAGCGCGATAAAAACCTTCGCCGGAGCGTTCGGAAGATCGTTGCTGCTCATATGATGAACCCGGCGAGCGTCTCGTTGTCTGTGATGTCCTGGTAATGGACGCTCTCGGCGTCGAAATTCGCCTTGAGCAGGTCGAAATTGCGGCGGTCCTTGGTTTCGATGCCGATCAGCACCGAACCGAAATTGCGCGCCGATTTCTTCAGATATTCGAAGCGGGCGATGTCGTCGTCGGGACCCAGCAATTCGAGGAAATCGCGCAGCGCGCCGGGCCGTTGCGGAAAGCGGATGATGAAGTATTTCTTCAAGCCCTCGAAGCGCAGCGCCCGTTCCTTCACATCCGGCAGCCGCTCGAAATCGAAATTGCCGCCCGACACCACGGCGACGATGGTCTTGCCCCTGATTTCCTTCCTGGAAAAATCCTTGAGCGCATCGATCGCCAGCGCGCCGGCCGGCTCGAGCACGACGCCTTCGACATTGAGCATTTCGATCATGGTTGCGCAGAGCCGGTTTTCCGGGATCAGCCGCACGGTGTCGGCGGCAAACTCCTTCAGGTGGCGCAACGGCTCGCGGCCGATCTCGGCCACTGCTGCGCCGTCGACGAAATTGTCGACCTTGGCGAGCTTGATCCGCTTTCCGGCGGCAAGGCTCTCGCTCAAACTCGGGGCGCCGGCCGGCTCGCAAAAGACGAAGCGCGTTTCGCGGTGCTGGTCGGCGAAATAATGGGTGACGCCGGCGGCCAGGCCGCCGCCGCCGACCGGCAGCATGACGATATCAGCCATGCGCGCGCCGGGCATCTGGCCTGATATCTCATAGGCGACGGTCGCCTGCCCTTCGATGATGTCCTTGTGGTCGAACGGCGGCACCATGTGGGCGCCGGCAGTTTCGGTGAATTCAAGTGCGGCGCGGTAGCAGTCGTCGAAGAAATCGCCGACCAGCCTGATCTCGACGAATTCGCCGCCGAACAGCCGCGTCTTGTCGATCTTCTGCTGCGGCGTGGTCACCGGCATGAAGACGACGCCCTTCTTGCCGAAATGGCGGCAGACGAAGGCAAAGCCCTGCGCATGATTGCCGGCCGAGGCGCAGACGAACAGCTCGGCAGCGTTGCCGGCGGCGAGCGTCTTGCGGAAGAAGTTGAAGGCGCCGCGGATCTTGTAGGAGCGCACCGGCGTCAGGTCCTCGCGCTTCAGCAGCACCCGCGCGCCGGTCTTCTTCGACAGATAGTCGTTTTCCTGCAGCGGCGTTTCCGGAAAGATCTCGCGGATCGCGGCAGCGGCGGCAGCGACGCGAGAGGAGAAACTGGTCATGGCTGGAGCACCCCACAGGCTAGGCGAATTCGGTCCCGCTATTGCATATCCGGCCTCGCGAAGCCATTGTCCGGCCACCCGAAAGGGTGTTCCCAAAACCTCGTTGGCCGTAGGAGCGTGTGTTCATGCCTGTCGCATCGGTGGCCCGGAAAACCGTGTCGCTGCCGGAGTTCGGCGAGCCGACGGTGATGCCGCTGGTTACGCGCGCCACCTACGAGGCCCGTATAGCGGCACTGGTCGCGCGCGGCGGGTTCGATGCCTTCGTCGTCTATGGCGACCGCGAACATGCGGCCAATGTCGCCTACCTCTGCGGCTACGATCCTCGCTTCGAGGAGACGCTGCTGGTCATCGTTCCCGGTAAGCCGCCGAAACTGCTGGTCGGCAATGAGGGCTGGGGCTATGCCGAGATCTGCGACGGGCCTTACGAGCGCGTGCTCTACCAGACGTTCTCGCTGCCGGCGCAGCCGCGCGACCGCTCGCAAGCGCTGGCCGACATCCTCGTCGGTTGCGGCCTGAAAGCCGGCCAGCGCATCGGCGCCATCGGCTGGAAGCCGTTCGGCCCCGGCGATGCGGGTTTTGGCGAAACGACGCTCGACCTGCCGTCCTTCATCGCCGACACGTTGCGCAGCCTTGCCGGCGATAGGGGCGTGATCGTCAACGCGGCGAACCTGTTGATGAACCCTGCCGACGGCCTGCGCGCCATCAACGAGGCCGACCAACTGGCCGCGTTCGAATTCGCCGCGACCTATTCCTCGCAAGGCCTGCGCAATGTCCTGCAAGGCATCGAACCCGGCATGACCGAATTGCAGGCGGCGCGGCTGATGGGCATCAACGGCCTGCCGCAATGCTGCCACCCGATGCTGTCGGCCGGCGGGCGGGCGGCCTATGGCCTGCCAAGCCCGCGTCTTGACGTCATCAAGCGCGGCGACCCGATCACCATGGCCTATGGCATCCAGGGCTCGCTCAATGCCCGCGCCGGTTTTCTGGTCGAGGACGCGGCCGAGCTTCCGAGGGGCATCCAGGACTATGTCGAGAAGCTAGTCGCGCCCTATTTCTGCGCCGTCGTCGACTGGTACGAGACGGTCGGCATCGGCGTTCCCGGCGGCGCGTTGTGGCAAGCTGTGCACGAGCGCATCGGCGATCGGTTCTTCGGCGTAGCGCTCAACCCCGGCCATCTCATCCATATCGACGAATGGATGCATTCGCCGGTATTTTCCGGCTCCGACATCAGATTGAAGTCGGGCATGGCCTTGCAGGTCGACATCATCCCGGCGACCGGCACCGATTATTTCACCACAAACATCGAGGACGGCATCGCGCTGGCCGACGAGGCGCTGCGCGAAGAGATCGCGGCGCGCTATCCCGAAGCCTGGCGCCGCATCGAGGCGCGCCGCGCCTTCATGCGCGACGTGCTTGGCATAAGGCTGAAGCCGGAAGTGCTGCCGTTTTCCAACATTCCGGCGTTCCTGCCGCCGTTCTGGCTTTCGCGCAACAGTGCGATGGCAGTCGCGGGGCGCTGAGCGCATTTCGGGCGCCTGCGACTTACTTCTGCCGCACTTCGCCTGTCCGGGAGGTGCGGCGGAGGTGGATGGGCCTTTGGTCAGGCCGGAGTGGAATTGCTTAAGTGCCCTTGAAGACGATTTGCATCATTGTCCTTGCCGCGTTGCTCGCCGGCTGCGGCGGCCGCCAAACCGAGGAACTGCTCGGCAGCGCCATGATGGCGGTGCCGGTGACGGAAATCGCCGGCAATCACTCGATCTTCATCGCCACGACGCGCAAGCGCTCCGACGATCCCAACAAGGTCTTCGACGGCGAGCGTTCGGCGACGCTGAACTATGCCCGCGTCAACGTCACCGTCCCCGGCATCCACAAGACAGGCCAGATCGAGCGGCGCTCACGCGGCAAGTCGGACGATCCGGCCAAATACTTCATGGCTTCCGAGGTCGTCGGCTACGACACCCAGCCGAAATTCTCCAGCGCCCTCAGCGCCGACATCGCGGCGCGCGGCGGCCGTGTCATGGTCTTCGTCCACGGCTACAACACCGGCTTCGACGACGCCGTCTACCGCGTCACGCAGATCACCCATGATTCCGGCTATCCGGGCACGCCGGTGCTGTTTTCCTGGGCGTCGGGCGCCAAGACCACCGACTACGTCTACGACAAAGAAAGCGCCAGCGTTGCCCGCGACCAGCTGGAAGTGACGCTGAGAATGCTGGCGCAGACCGGCGCACGGCGCATCGACATCGTCGCCCATTCGCTGGGGACCTGGGTTACCATGGAGGCGTTGCGCCAGCTCGCCATCACCGGCGACCGTGATCTGGGCGGCAAGCTAGGCGACGTCGTGCTGGCCTCGCCCGATATCGACGTCGACGTGTTCAAGAGCCAGATGCGCCGCTACGGCAAGCCGGACAAGCCGTTCATCCTGCTGCTCTCCGACGACGACCGGGCGCTGCGGCTCTCCGGCCTGATCGCCGGTGCGCGGCCGCGCGTCGGCGACTACAAGAACGCCGCCGACCTCGCCAGCTATGGCGTGTCGGTGGTTGATCTCTCCAGCGTCAAGGGAACCGACCGCTTCAACCACACCAAATTCGCCGATAATCCGGAATTGGTGCAGTTGATCGGCCAGAAGCTGCGCGAGGATGACGGGTTTGCCAGCGACCGCGAGGTGACAGACCGCATCGCCTCGGTCGGACAATAGCTGCATTGCGCGGCAGCGACCGTTGACCATTGCCGCACCATCGGAACAGTTTGAACTGGACCGTGCCGGCCTCTGCCTCTATCGAATAGGCCAAGACGTCTCCGGCTCGACGTCGCCTTTGCGGGAGCCCGCGTGATCGTGCCTTCGAAGATCTTTCTCGTCGTTGCGTTCACGCTCGCGGTTACCGGCTGCGCCGGCCAGAACACGCACGATCTGCTCAACAAGACGACGATCATCGTGCCTGCTTCGGACATTGCGGCGACGCACAAGATCTTCGTCGCCACAACCCGGCAAAAGGCAATGAAAGAGCCGCGGCAGGTGTTCGACGGCGACCGTTCGCCGACCACCAGCTTTGCCAGCGTCGAGGTGACGGTGCCCAAAATCCACCAGCTCGGCGCCATCGAGCGGGTCAAGGGCTCGGCCAACAGCAATCCGGCGAAGGATTTCACGGCGACCGGCGTCACCTTCTACGAAGGCGCGCCGCAATTCGCCAAGGCGGTCGGCGCCGACATCGCCATGCGCGGCGACCGCGCGCTGGTTTTCGTGCACGGCTTCAACAACGGCTTCGATGACGGTATCTACCGGCTGACGCAGATCGCGCACGATACGAAATACCCAGGCACGCCGGTGCTGTTTTCGTGGGCGTCGAGCGGCACGACGACCGGCTACATCTACGACAAGGAAAGCGCCAGTGCGGCGCGCGACGATCTCGAAGCGACGCTGCGCATGCTCGCCAAGAGCCGCGCCAAGAGCATCGACATCATTGCCCATTCGATGGGGACCTGGGTGACCATGGAAGCGTTGCGCCAGCTTGCCATCACCGGCGACCGCGACCTCGGCGGCAAGCTCGGCTACGTCATCCTGGCCTCACCCGATATCGACGTCGACGTGTTCAAGAAGCAGATGATCCGCTACGGCAAGCCCGACAAGCCGTTCGCCGTGCTGCTTTCGGGCGACGACCGGGCGCTCAGGCTGTCGACCCTGATCTCCGGCGACAAGCCACGCGTCGGCGACTATGGCGACGCGGCCGACCTCGCCAGCTATGGCGTCTCGGTGGTCGACCTGACCAAAACCAAGGGCGGCGACCGGCTGAACCACGCCAAATTCGCCGACAACCCGTTCCTGGTGCAGCTGCTCGGCGACCGCCTGCGCGCCCCGGCCGGCCTCGCCTCCGAAGAGACCGCGCCGGCCCAGCTCGACAATCTCGGCCAGGGCCTCGGCAAGGCCGTCGGCTCGGTCGCCGAAATCGTCATCACCACGCCGTTCAAAGTGCTGACCATCGCCACCGGCGGGTGAGCCGACCTCTGCTGCCAAACGCGCCGGTGATTGGCAGCTGTCAACAAAAACGCTCTGCAGCGATCCTTCGCGCCCCCCTCTGTCCTGCCGGACAGAGGGGGCGCTGTCCGGGCGCTGTCCCTCCAGGGTTCAGTGATTCTTCAAACGAACAAATCAACCTTCTGAAAAGTTGTCACGTCGATCAGGCCGACGTCGGAAATTCTGAGCTCGGGGATGACGACCAGCGCCAGCAGCGAGTGCTGCATGTAGGCGTTGTTGAGCGAGCAGCCCATCTGCCGCATGGCGTCGCTGAGTTTGTCGGCCTTGGCGGCGACGATTTCGGCGCGCTCGTCCGACATCAGCCCGGCGATCCGCATTTCGACCAGCGCCAGCTCCTTGCCGTTGGAAAACAGCACGACGCCGCCGCCGACCTCGCCCAGCCGGTTCACGGCCAGAGCCATATCCTGCTTGTTGGTGCCGACGACGATGATGTGGTGGGCATCGTGGGCCACGCTCGACGCCATGGCGCAGTCGCCGATATAGCCGAAGCCGGAGACGAAGGCGTTGGTGACGCCGCCGGTGCCCTTGTGGCGTTCGACCAGCGCGATCTGGCAGACATCGTTGCGGCGGTCCATGGCGACCAGCCCGTCCTCGACGGCAAGATCGGCCTCCAGCGCCCGCGTCGGCGCCTGGTTTTCGATGACGCCGATGACGCGCACCCGCACCTCGTTGGCGCCCAGGGGTGCGGCGATATCGAAATCGCCGGGCTTGAGCTTCCTGCCGAGCTTGACGGTGTTCTTCGCCGTCTTCGGATAGTCGTAGGCCGGAATGTCGATTTCGAGCTTGCCGCCCTTGGCCAGCCTGACGCCGCGGCCATAGACCTCGTCGATGGTCATTTCGGCGAGGTCGGAGACGATCAGCAGATCGGCGAGCCGTCCCGGCGCGATCGAGCCGATCTCGCGCTCCAGCCGGAAATGCTGGGCGGTGTTGAGCGTCGCCATCTGGATCGCCGTCACCGGCTTCAAGCCCTGGCTGATGGCGTGGCGCACGACCCGGTCCATATGGCCTTCGTGCACCAGCGTGCCGGAATGGCTGTCGTCGGTGCACAGGATGAAGTTGCGCGGGTCGAGCCCGCTCTCCGTCACCGCCTTGATCTGCGAGGCCACGTCGTACCAGGCCGAGCCCAGCCGCAGCATCGCCTTCATGCCCTGGCGGACGCGGGCGATGGCGTCCTCGGCGCGCGTGCCTTCGTGATCGTCCTCGGGGCCGCCGGCGACATAGCCGTGGAACGGCAGGCCGAGATCGCGCGAGGCATAATGCCCGCCGACCGTCTTGCCGGCCCTCACCGTCGCGGCGATCTCGCCCGACATCACCGGATCGTTGGCGGCGACGCCGGGAAAATTCATTACCTCGCCGAGCCCGATGATGTTTTCCCAGCTCATCGCTTCGGCAACGTCGGCGACGGTCAGTTCGGCGCCGGCATGCTCCAGCCCCGGTGCCGAAGGCACGCAGGACGGCATCTGCACGAGTACGTTGACCGGCATGGCGACGGCCTCGTCATGCATCAGCCGCACGCCCGGCAGGCCGAGCACGTTGGCGATCTCATGCGGATCGATGAACATCGAGGTGGTGCCATGCGGGATCACCGCGCGGCAGAATTCCGTCACCGTCACCATGCCGCTCTCGACATGCATATGCGCGTCGCAAAGCCCCGGCACCAGATAGCGGCCGCCGGCATCGACCACCTTGGTGCCCTGGCCGATGGCATGGCCGGCGTTCGGCCCGCAATAGGCAAAGCGGCCGCCGGCAATGGCGATGTCGGTGCCGGCGATGATCTCGCCCGAATGGACGTTGACCCAGCGCCCGTTGCGGATGACGAGATCGGCGGGCTTGCGGCCCATGGCGACATCGACCAGATGCGTCGCCATCTCGGCCCAGGGTTTTGGTTTCGTCGCATTGGCGGTCTTCGGCATCAACAGGCTCCTCTTTGCCCGACTGTGCCAAGCCGCGAGGATTTTGACCAGCGGGGAAGTAAGCGCGGACGGCGAAGTTGCAGATCTCCCCCCTTGTGGCGGGGCAATCGCATTTGGATTCTTACGAAGATGGACCCCCACCCTAACCCTCCCCACAAGGGCAGGGCTATCGCATATGAGTGATGGCATTGATGAGATAGTCGTCGTTCCAGGCGCATTTCTTGATGCGATGGCTGATGGGA
>NZ_JAMYMZ010000050.1:0-37053 GCF_040318825.1 Mesorhizobium sp. M1006 | reverse complement strand
CTGCCCTACTGCCCTACTGCCCTACTGCCCTACTGCCCTACTGCCCTACTGCCCTACTGCCCTAGCCGAGCATCATGACTTACCAATCCCCAATCTCCCCCGGCCGCTCCTGGTACGAAGACACGGCCGGGCCAAGGCCCGAATATCCGGCGCTCGACGGCGACCGGACATGCGATGTGGTGATTGTCGGCGGCGGCTTTACCGGCCTGTCGGCGGCGGCTCATCTCGCCACGACAGGCGCGGATGTCGTGCTTATCGAAACGCATCGTTTCGGTGACGGCGCATCGGGCCGCAATGGTGGCCAGCTCGGCACCGGACAACGGGCCTGGGCAGAGGAACTGGAAGCGGAATACGGCTTTTCCCGCGCCAAGGCACTGTTCGACCTGGCCGAAAAGGCCAAGGCGCATCTGCTCGACTTTGCCGCGATGCACCAGATCGAGATCGACTATATGCCCGGCCAGATGTCGGTGGCGCACAAGAAGCGCTATGTCGACGACTACAAGGCGCATGCCGAGATCATGGCGAGCCGTTTCGGCTATCCGCACATCTCATTCATGGATGCCGCGGAGACAGCCGAGCGGCTGGGCTCGACGCATTATTTCGGCGGCACCCGCGACACCGGCACCGGCCACATCCATCCGCTGAAACTGGTCATCGGCACCGCAAAGGTGGCGGCAGAGGCCGGCGCAAAGCTTTTCGAGCAGACGCCGTCGACCGGCATCACCTCCGGCGGCGGCAAGGTCAGGGTTGCGACGCCGAAGGGCACGATCACCGCCGCTAAATGCCTGATCGGGGTCAATGCCTATGGCGGCACGCTCGAACCGGTGAGTGCCGCGCATATCATGCCGATCGGCTCGTTCATCGGCGCGACTATACCGCTGGGAGCCGATTCCAAAGTGTTGCCGGGTGGCGAGGCGGTCGACGATTCGCGCTTTGTCGTGCGCTATTTCCGCAAATCGAAGGATGGGCGGCTGCTGTTTGGCGGGCGCGAGATCTATGCGGTCAACGATCCCAAGGACATCCACATCCACATCCGCCGGCAGATTGCCGAGATTTATCCGGCACTGAACGACGTCGAGATCACCCATGGCTGGGGCGGCTATGTCGGCATCACCGTGCCGAGAAAGCCGTTCGTGCGCGAAGTGATGCCCAATGTGATTTCGATCGGCGGTTATTCCGGCCACGGCGTCATGCTGTCGAACTTTTTCGGCAAGCTTTATGCCGAGACGGTCGCCGGCAACCGCGACCGTCTGAAGCTGATCGAGGACCTGAAAATTCCACCCTTCCCCGGCGGCCGGCGTTTGCGCGCGCCACTGCTCTTCCTTGCGCTCAACTGGTACGCGTTGCGGGACAGGATCTAACCAGACGTTGCAGAATCCTTAACCAGGGCGCAGAATTCCCGCCAAGGGCGCAGTGATGCCACAATCGCGGGCGAAAGATGATGCTCGTGGGCAGCTGAACGGGGAATTTTTGCGGGCCTGCCCGCTTTTGGTTTGGGACCGATGCCGATCGAAATGCCGGCTCTCCGGCATGGGTCGTAAGAACATTGGCCCGCAAATGGAGGTGGCAAGTGTGAGAGAGCCCTTCAGTTTCGGCGCGCCGGAACGACGGCGCCTTGCGATGCAATTCGGCTACGATATGCGGCCGACGTTCTGGCACGGGGTCCGGTCGAACGCGCATCTGGTGATAGCCGCGCTTGGCACGGTCGCACTGCTCGGCGTTGCCGCGGTGGCACTGTGGCTGGCATTGCCGGCAAATGAGCGACAAGCGGCCGCAAGTCCTGAGCAGATCGTTCCGACCATCCCGGTCAAGACGACGAAGATCATGCCTGCCAAGGTTGCTGCGGCGCCGCGGACGACGGGCAAGGCAGATGCGGTTTCCCCAGCGGTGGCCGCAGCGGAAGCCGAGATACCAGCGCTGGCTCCCAACGATCCGCGCTGGACAGGGCCAAAGACGGCATCGGCCGCCGCCACGGCAGCATCCGACCAGCTGGCAAGCCAGACCGAGCAGGCGACCGATAAATCGTCTGCTTCGGTGGCATTCGCCGACCCGGCAGCAAAACCCGATGCTGCGGCATTGTTTGCCAAAGTCGCGGCTCCCGGCAGCTCAACGAAAAACAGCGGGCCCGATGGCGCGCAGACCGCCGCCATCCCCACGCCCAAGCCGCAACTGCCGACGCAGACTTCGAGCGAAGACGACAACAGCACCAAGGCAAATTCCGGAAGAGCCAATACTGCCGGTACCGGACGCATCCTGAGATCCGTCACCATGCGCACCGGCCCAAAAAAGAATGCGGCCGCCATTCTCACCGTGCCGGCCAAGACCTCGGTGCAGGTGATGAGCTGCAAGCAATGGTGCCAGATCGTCTACAACGGCAAGCGCGGCTGGATTTACAAGAGCTACGTCAAAACCGGGGCGTAGGGCCGGCAGAGCGATTGCGGGTCGCTCGCCGTCAGCCAGTCCTCCGCCGGAGGCCCCGGCCGTTCAAATACAACGTCCGCCGTCGACTTCCAGCGCCACGCCAGTGATGAAAGCCGCTTCGTCCGAAGCAAGCCAAAGCGCGGCATTGGCTATGTCGAGCGGCGTCGAAAGCCGGCCGAGCGGGATCGACGCGCGGAACTTCTCGCGGATCTCGGGTGTGTCGGCGCCCATGAATTTCGCGAGCATGCCGGTCTCGCCGGCAACTGGGCAGAGGCAGTTGACGCGGATGTTCTTCGGCGCGAGTTCCACCGCCATCGATTTGGTCGCGGTGATCGCCCAGCCCTTCGATGCATTGTACCAGGTGAGGCCGGGCCGCGGTCTGATACCGGCGGTGGAGGCCGTCGTCAGGATGACGCCACCGCCTTGCCGTTCCATGACCGGCACCACTGCAAGCGCTGCGTGGTAGATCGCCTTCATGTTGACTGATGTGATCAGGTCGAAGGTCGCTTCGTCGACTTCCAGCATGTCACCGTTGCGATGGGTGTAACCCGCGTTGTTGACCATGATGTCGATGCGGCCGAAGGCGCTCATTGCGGCATGGACCATGTCGTCGAATTCGGACCGCAGCGAGACGTCGGTCTGGGTCCAGATCGCCTTTTCGCCGATCTCGCCGGCAACGCGCTCTGCGCCCTTGGCGTTCAGATCGGCGACGACTACCCGCGCGCCCTCCTCGGCAAAGCGCCTGGCCATGCCCTCGCCAAAGCCCGAGGCAGCGCCAGTGATGATTGCGACCTTATTTTTGAGGCGCATGCTTTTCTCACTCATCGTTGAAAGCGATCGATGACGCGTTTGGCCAGGCCATCGAAAGATGTGCGTCCATCGACGATTTCTCCTTTGGCTTTCGCTGCCATCCGGCTCTATGCTGCAACTGCGAAGGCTCCGGAAGCATCGCTTGCCGACAAGCCTCCGGCCAGCGCCGGTGTCAAGAGCACACGCGGATGTGACGCAATGGCACTGGCAAGTTTAAATCGATTAGATTATATCAGCCGCGTTATCGCGACCGGCGTCACAGCGGACAGACCATGACCAGCCAGATCATTCCCGTCGACCCTTTCGACTTCATCATTTTCGGCGGCACCGGCGACCTCTCGGAACGTAAGCTTCTGCCGTCGCTGTACCACCGGCAGCGCGACCACCAGTTTTCCGAGCCGACGCGCATCATCGGCACATCGCGTTCGAAGATGACCGACGAGGAATTCCAGTCGTTCGCCAGGCAGGCGATTGCCGATCATGTGAAACCGGAGGATATCGACGCCACGGAACTGAAGACGTTCCTCGCGCGGCTCTCCTATATCCCGGCAGATGCAACCACAGGTGCCGGCTTCGACAGGCTGAAGAAGGCGATCGGCGACAGCGAACACATCCGCGCTTTCTATCTGGCTGTGGCGCCGGCGCTGTTCGGCGACATCTCGCACAAGCTGAAGGAGCACGGGCTGATCACGCCGAATTCGCGCATCGTGCTGGAAAAGCCGATCGGCCGCGATCTCGCTTCGGCGCGCGCGCTCAACGACCTGGTCGGCGACGACTTCCATGAAAGCCAGATTTTCCGCATCGACCACTATCTCGGCAAGGAGACGGTCCAGAATTTGATGGCGCTGCGTTTTGCCAACGCGCTCTACGAGCCGCTTTGGAATTCCGCCAATGTCGATCATGTGCAGATCACCGTGGCCGAGACTGTCGGCCTGGAAGACCGCGTCACCTATTACGACAAGGCCGGCGCATTGCGCGACATGGTGCAGAACCACATGCTGCAGCTGCTCTGCCTGGTCGCGATGGAGGCGCCGTCGTCGATGGACGCCGATGCCGTCCGTGACGAAAAGCTGAAGGTGCTGCGGGCGCTGAAGCGCATCAACGGCAACGAAGCACCGAAGCACACGGTGCGCGGGCAGTATCGTGCCGGCGCCTCGGCCGGCGGGCCGGTGAAAGGCTATGTCGAGGAACTCGGCAAGAACAGCAACACCGAGACTTTCGTTGCGCTCAAGGCCGAGATCGGCAACTGGCGCTGGGCGGGCGTGCCGTTCTACCTCCGAACCGGCAAGCGGCTGGCGACGCGCGTTTCGGAGATCGTCATCGAATTCAAGCCGATCCCGCATTCGATCTTCGGCGAGAGCGCCGGGCCGATCTCCGCCAACCAGCTGGTCATCAGGCTGCAGCCCGACGAGGGCGTCAAGCAGTTCATCATGATCAAGGACCCGGGGCCGGGCGGCATGCGACTGCGCCAGATTCCGCTCGACATGAGTTTTGCGCAATCCTTCGACGGCCGCGCCCCCGATGCCTATGAGCGGCTGATCATGGACGTCATCCGTGGCAACCAGACGCTGTTCATGCGCCGCGACGAGGTCGAGGCGGCGTGGAAATGGATCGACCCGATCCAGGACGCCTGGGAGAGCGGCAGGCAAGAGGCGCAAGGCTACACCGCCGGCACATGGGGCCCCTCGGCCTCGATTGCGCTGATCGAACGCGACGGGCGGACATGGCACGAGAGCAATTAGGCGGCGCCTACAACTGGCACGAATTTGCCGGACGCCAGGAGTTGGCGACAGCGCTTGCCGGCCACGTCGCCGGCCGTCTGTCAAAGGCGATCGCCGAGCGCGGCACGGCGCTGCTTGCGGTCTCGGGCGGCACGACGCCGGCGAAATTCTTCGCGGCGCTTTCGACCGTTCCGATCGCCTGGGAAAAGGTGACGATAACATTGGTCGACGAGCGCTTCGTGCCGCCCTCATCGCCGCGCTCCAATGCCGGCCTGGTTGCCGCCAACCTGCTGCAGAACGCGGCCGCCGCCGCGAATTTCGTGCCGCTCTACCACGCCGCGGCAAGTATCGAGGGTGCAGCGGTCTCCGACAGCGAGGCACTGCAAGTGCTGCCCTGGCCACTCGACGTCGTTGTGCTCGGCATGGGAACTGATGGCCACACCGCCTCGTTCTTTCCGGATGCCGAGAACCTGGCAAGATTGCTCGATCCGTCGTCGCAAAGGGTCGTGCTTCCGGTTCATGCGGCAAGCGCCGGCGAGCCACGGCTGACGCTGTCACTGGCGCGGATCATCAAAGCCGCCTTCATCGCGCTGCATATCGAGGGCGCGGAAAAACGCAGCGCATTCGAGGCCGCGCTTGGAACTGGAACACGAAAGCCCATTCGCGCCGTGCTCGATGCCACTCAAAAGCCCGTAGAGGTTTTCTGGGCACCCTGATCTCAACTTGGCTGCAGGTCCCGGCAACAGCCGGAAGGTGTTTGCGGGACCTCGCCTGAAAGGACCGACCGCCATGACCGCAAGACGCGATATCGAAGCCATCACCCAGCGCATCCGTGAGCGCTCCAAGCCCGGTCGCGAGGCCTATCTCGGCCGCATCGCCGAAGCCTCGAACCGCACCGCCAACCGGGCCGTGCTGTCCTGCGGCAACCTGGCCCATGGCTTTGCCGTCTGCAGCCCTTCCGAAAAGGTGGCGCTTGGCGGCGACCGGGTGCCGAATCTCGGCATTATCACCTCCTATAACGACATGCTGTCGGCGCATCAGCCTTTCGAGACGTTTCCGAGGCTGATCAAGGATGCGGCGCGCGAGGCCGGCGGCATCGCCCAGGTGGCCGGCGGCGTGCCGGCGATGTGCGACGGCGTCACCCAGGGCCAGCCCGGAATGGAGCTGTCGCTGTTCTCGCGCGACGTGATCGCCATGGCCGCGGCAATCGGCCTGTCGCACAACATGTTCGATGCCGCCGTCTATCTCGGCGTCTGCGACAAGATCGTGCCTGGACTGGTGATCGCGGCGCTGACCTTCGGCCATCTGCCGGCGGTCTTCATCCCGGCCGGGCCGATGACGACCGGCATTCCGAACAACGAAAAAGCCAAGATCCGCCAGCTCTATGCCGAGGGCAAGGCGGGACGGGCCGAACTGCTCGAAGCGGAATCAAAATCCTATCACGGGCCGGGAACCTGCACTTTCTACGGTACCGCCAATTCCAACCAGATGCTGATGGAGATCATGGGCCTGCACACGCCTGGCGCTTCCTTCGTCAATCCCGGCACGCCGTTGCGCGACGCACTGACCAGGGAGGCGACGAAGCGGGCGCTGGCGATCACCGCGCTCGGCAACGCCTACACGCCGGTCGGGCGGATGATCGACGAGCGCTCGATCGTCAACGGTATCGTCGGCCTGCACGCCACCGGCGGTTCGACCAACCACACCATCCACCTGATCGCCATGGCAGCGGCGGCCGGCATCGCCATTACCTGGCAGGATATTTCCGACATCTCGGAAGCCGTGCCTCTGCTGGCGCGAGTCTATCCGAACGGCCTTGCCGATGTGAACCACTTCCATGCCGCCGGCGGGCTCGGCTTCCTGATCCGCGAACTGCTCGACGCGGGCATCCTGCATGAGGATGTGCAGACGGTGTGGGGCGAAGGGCTGCGCCCCTACGCGGTCGAGGCCAGGCTCGGCGCCGACGGCGGCGTCGTGCGCGAGGCTTCGCCGCGCGAGAGCGGGGACGAGAAGGTGCTGGCGCCGTTCAAGAAGGCGTTCCAGCCGAGCGGCGGTCTGAAAGTGCTTTCGGGCAATCTCGGCCACGCCGTCATCAAGACATCGGCGGTCAAGCCGGAGCGGCGCATCATCGAGGCGCCGGCCAAGGTGTTCGACAGCCAGCAAGGCCTGAACGAGGCGTTCACGGCGGGGTCGCTGACCGGCGACTTCATCGCCGTCATTCGGTTCCAGGGTCCGAAGGCCAACGGCATGCCGGAATTGCACAGGCTGACCACCGTGCTCGGCATCCTGCAGGACCGCGGCCAGCATGTGGCGCTGGTCACCGACGGCCGCATGTCGGGCGCTTCAGGCAAGGTGCCGGCGGCGATCCACGTGACGCCGGAAGCGGCGGAGGACGGGCCTATCGCCAGGATCCATGACGGCGATATCATCAGGCTCGACGCCGAGGCCGGGACGCTGGAGGTACTGGTGCCAGCCGGCGATTTCGCACTGCGCCGGCCCGCGGACAGCGACCTCATAGGCAATGAATTCGGCTTCGGCCGCGAGCTTTTCGCCGGGTTCCGGCAGTTGGTGGGACGCGCCGACCATGGCGCCAGCGCCTTCGGTACGGCGTGATTTTTTCGGCAATAAGTAAGAGCGGCTAATGGCTGCTCTCCACTGGATTTATTGAACCGTCAGTTCGGCTCGCGCGCCGGCCCTGACCGTTACCGTGCCTTCCTTCGAGCTGTTGTCCGATTTCTCCGAAACCACCGCGTAGTCACCGGCCGACAGGGTGGCTTGATACTTCTGATCATAGGCGTAGCCGACCGACTTGCGGGTTCCGTCGATGGCCTTCCTGGCCTCGAATATCTCGATCTTCGAGGCTCCTGGCGCGGTTATCGTCAGCATGCCGGCGTTCATCGCGATCTTCAGATCCTGATGGTCGCCAACCTTGACGCTGAACGGCTGCTCGGCCACCGCAAGGTCGACCGTCGCGACCATTACATAATCGTCGGGCGGCAGATCGAACTTGCTGTCCGGACCGTAGGCATAAGTCACCTCCTGCCTGGTTCCGTCGACGTTCTTTTTCGCCTGGAGCACTTTGAAGCCGATGCCCGAACCCTCGGCCTTGTCGCCGCCGGCAGCATAATAGGCGTTGGCGACGACACGCCCGACGCCGACGATGATGTCCTTGTCGATGACCCTGCCGGCGGCAAGCGGGATCGTCTCGATAACCATGCCCTGGCCGATCGTGACCGTCACCTTCAGGTCACCGGCCGGCAGCACGACTTTCGTATCACCGTAATAGGTCGGCGGGGTGTCGACGCCGGGATAGCCGATTACGACAGCCGCGCCGTCATCAACGTCCGCTCCTTCGCTCGGCCTGGGGTGGATGACCAGCGTGCCGGCATTCAGGTTGAAGTGCGGTTTGGCGACCTGGCCAGGCTCTATTGTGATCTTCTGTTCGGCCCTGGCCTCGCCGGCACGCGCGACGACGATATAGTCGCCCGGCTCCAGATTGCCCTTGTAGGTGCCATATTCGGTGGTGACGGGATCGCCGCGCGTGCCGTCGGAATTCGCCTTGTAGATCTCCCAGGCATTGCCGTCGGTGACGGGATCGCCACCCTCGGCAAGCACGACGGTGGGCACGAAATTGTACTCCGCCGGCTGAGCGGGCGCCGGCTGGGGAGCAGGCTGCGGGGCGGGAGTCGGTTCAGGGGCGGGTGGTGGAGGCGCGACGGTCTCGACGAGGGCGTCCTGCAATGCCTTTTCATCCGACGCTTCGATATATTTGCCGCCGGTATTGTCGGCGAGGCAACCGATCTGCTTGCCTTCGGCCGCCGTCAGGCCGAAGCCGACGACATTGACGGTGAAGTCGACGCCAGCAGCCTCCAGTTCCTTGCCGAGCGCACAGGGATCGCCGTTGCATGTCTCGATGCCATCGGTGATGAGCACGACCGTCGCCTTGTCCTCGGTGTATTTCAATGCTTCCGCCGCTTGCTTGACCGCGGCGGTCAACGGCGTCTTGCCCTGAAATTTCAAGCTGTCGGCCGCGGCTGAGATCGCACTTGCCGAGCCTGCCTGCGGTGGCACGATGAGTTCGATGTCGTCGCAACTGGCCTTCTCGCGATGGCCATAGGCCATGAAGCCTATTTCCTCCTCGGCCGGGACCGATTGCAGCACGTTCCGCAGCGATTGACGGGCGATTTCGAGCTTGGGCTTGCCGTCGATCTGCGCCCACATCGAGCCGGAGGCATCGAGAATGACGATGACGCGATCGGCGGCGAAGCCGAACCCTGTCGTCCACAGCAACAGGGCCGCCGCAGCGACGCTCTGCACAAATCCCGTCATCAAAAATCCCCCCGTCAGTCGCCGCCGCTCGGCGCCGGAAAGCTATTTGACGCTGCGTCGCGACACAAGCCCGGGTGGAGTACGAAGCTGCGCCACCTCTGTGCAACCCTCAATAGGTCGTGCGGCGTTCCTCGGAAGGCGGCCGGCCGAATTGGAGCCGATAGCTCTGGGCAAAATAGGAATGCGAGGTGAAGCCGGTGGCGATCGCCACGTCGAGGATCGGCATGTTGGTCTGGCGCAGCAGTTCGCGCGCCCGCTCGAGTCTAAGCCGCATATAGTAGCGCCCGGGCGTCACGCTGAGATGGCGCAGGAACAGGCGCTCGACCTGGCGCACCGACAGGCCCGCCGACTTGGCGAGCTGCACCGCCGACAGCGGCTCGTCGAGATGGTCGGCCATCAGCTCGACGATGCGGCGCAGCTTCTCCGACTTGCCGGTCAGGTCGCGTTCCGGGCCGACGCGCTGGCGGTCCCCGGCCGAGCGGATGCGCTCATGCTGGAACTGGTTGGCGACGCCATTGGCGAGGCTCGAGCCGAAATCACCGCGCACGATCTCCAGCATCAGGTCGATCGATGTGGTGCCGCCGGCGCAGGTGTAGCGCTTGCGGTCGATCTCGAAGACGTTGCCGGTGCAGTTGATGTCCGGAAAGCGTTCGAGGAAACCGGCGCGGTTTTCCCAATGAATGGTGCAGCGATAGCCATCGAGCTGGCCTGCTTCGGCAAGCAGGTAAGAGCCAACCGAAAGCGCGCCGAGCGCATTGCCGCGCCGGCCCCAGCTGCGCAGCGCCGCCAGCACCTTGCTCTTGCCGGGAAATTCCGTCGTCAGCCCGACCGAGACGAACAGGATATCGACCGGCGGCAGATCGGCAACCGCGTAGTCGATCTTGAGCGGCAGGCCGTTGGACGCCATGACGGCGTCGCCGTCGGCCGACACCGTAGTCCAGCCATAGAAATCGCGGCCGAGCAGCCGGTTCGCCGACCGGAACGTGTCGATTGCCGCGGCCAGCGAGAACATGGAGAACTTGTCGACCAACAGAAACCCGAACTGCCGCCCGCCCTGAACGGGATCATTGGTGACCGGCCGTTCTAAGGGAACAGTGAGGTTCGGCAAGGACGCTGCTTTCTGGTCAGAAGGAAGGCCGTTTCAATCCGGCTGCGAGATAGGCGGAAGCTAGCGTGTTGGCCATCAGCATGGCAATGGTCATCGGCCCGACGCCGCCAGGCACCGGCGTGATGGCGCCGGCCGCCTTCGCTGCTTCGGCAAAGGCGACGTCGCCGACGAGGCGCGTCTTGCCTTGGCCCTTTTCAGGTGCGGCGACGCGGTTGATGCCGACATCGATGACGGTGGCGCCAGGCTTGACCCAGTCGCCGCGGACCATTTCAGGCCGGCCGACGGCTGCAACCAGAATATCGGCGGTGCGGGCAAGCGCCGGCAGGTCCCTGGTCCGGCTGTGTGCGATGGTGACGGTGCAGTTGGCGGCAAGCAGAAGATTGGCCATCGGTTTGCCGACGATGTTCGAACGCCCGACGACGACCGCATTGAGACCGGACAGGTCCTTGCCGCGCACGCGTTCGATCAGCAGCATCGAGCCGGCCGGCGTGCAAGGCACGAAGGCGGTCTCGAGTTCGCCGGTGCCGAGCTTGCCGACATTGATGAAGTGGAAGCCGTCGACATCCTTCTCCGGCGCGATGGTCTGGATGATCTTGCCGGAATCGATATGGCCGGGAAGCGGAAGCTGCACGAGGATGCCGTTGATGGCCGGATCGGCGTTGAGCTGGCCGATGATCTTCAACAGGTCCGGCTCGGAGGTTTCGGCCGGCAGCGTGTGCTGAACCGAATGGAAGCCGCATTCCTTGGCGGTGCGGGATTTGGAGGCGACATAGACCTGGCTCGCCGGATCCTCGCCGACGATGACCACGGCGAGACCGGGCTGCCGTCCGCCCTTTTCCGCCAGCTCGGCGGTCAGGGCCTTGACCCGCCGCACCACGTCTTCGGCGACGCTTTTTCCGTCAATCAACTCAGCCATGAACCACCCTCGACGCCTATCGCGTAAGCCTGCCGCGTTAAAACATCCATGCGGCGCGCTCCAGATATCTTTTATGCAGGCCGTTGCCCAGAACCATGCGCTGCGGGCGGACTGCAGCGCGGCATTTTCACGAAAATCGAGCCGGGCAATCCCGTCAATGCGCCGTCCCATGCCGTTAACTCGAAACCGGCATGTTTTATTCGACGCTCAGAAATAGCGGCGGCGCGCGCGGTTTTCGGTGAGCTCGCGAACCGCCTCGCGGAATTCGCGCAGGCTGACGCGGATTTCCTCGATCTGGCTTTGCTGATCGGCGGCTTCCGAGGCCTGATTTGCCTTCCTCGACCAGGCCTGAGTATGGGCCGAATGCGGCGGCGTGGGTTGCTGCGGATAAGGTGCCCGATCGGCATAGAGCGGCTGCGGGTGGAACGCAGGTGGCATCGCTGCGGTGGAATTTGTCGCGGCGGAAGTCTCACCGGACGCCATCTCCTCCGGCGCTCTGCCAGGCATGAGCCGGCTCAGCGCCGACAACACGGCACCGATCGGACCAGAACGTTTGGTACGCGCGACCTCGACCGGCTGAGCGGGAGGCGGCGCTGCCCGGTATGCTGCGTGATCGGCGGAACCGGCATCGGGGCCGCCAAGGGAGCCAGCGGGGTCGAAAAACCCATCGGCAGCTGCAGCCTCTTCCATCAGTATGGTGCCAGCCTTTGGCTCATCAGGATCGGGCTGGCTTATGCCGGCGGCTGCCAACAGGATCGGACTGGCACGCGCTTCGCGGCGCGAGCGGGCAAGACGATGGCGTGTGGCGGCATCCTCGCGCCATGACGGGCCTGCGCGGTCCTCTAGCGAAACCAGCGATGCTTCGTCCTCGCCGCGCACCGCCTCGACGAGTGACAGCAAGGACTGCTCGTTCCTCCAGTGTTCACGATTTTTCCTATAAGCCATGGTTTCTGGAGCCTTCCCCTCGGGCTGGGACGTAGCGACCGCCACTGCTTAAGCGATGCTAAACAGGCATAGGAAATAAAAGGTTAATTTGGTCGCCGCGCGACTGCGCGACTACATGCGCATCCCAACCGCAAGGTCGGGGTTTCCGCCCGATCACGGTCCCAATAGGGCTTCCCCGCCCTGCCGCGAACGTCTATGGGGAAGCCATCTCTATGGGAGGCTTTCGATGACGATCAGGCTTGTTCTCGCCGGTTGCGGCAATATGGGCTACGCCATGCTCTCGGGCTGGCTGAAAGCCGGCAAGCTCGCTGCGACTGCGGTGTTCGTGGTCGAGCCCAATGCCGACTTGCGCAAGCGTGCCGAAGCACTGGGCTGCGGTGTTGGCGCCGATGCCGGCGCCATCCCGGCTGACGCCGTGCCGGCTCTCGTCGTCATTGCGGTGAAGCCGCAGGTGATCCGCGACGTGACGGCTGGTTACATCCGCTTCAACGATGGCCGGACCACCTTCCTCAGCATCGCGGCCGGGACACCGGTCGCCACGTTTGAAGGTATTCTCGGCGACCGCGCGCCGATCGTGCGCTGCATGCCCAACACGCCGGCGGCGATCGGCAAGGGCATGATGGTGGTGTTTTCCAACAGGCTGGTTTCCGACGAAACCAAACGCTTCGTCGCCGACCTGCTTTCGGCAAGCGGGCAAGTGGCCGATATCGACGACGAGGCCCTGATGGATGCGGTGACGGCAGTCTCCGGGTCGGGGCCGGCCTATATCTTCCATTTCATCGAAGGGCTGACCGTGGCCGCCGAGAAAGCCGGCCTGCCGACCGGGACTGCCAAGCTCTTGGCCATGCAGACGGTCTACGGCGCCGCATCGCTGGCCGCCGAAAGCGGCGAGGAGCCGGGCGTGCTCAGGCAGCAGGTGACCAGCCCCAACGGCACCACGGCTGCGGCCCTTGCAGTACTGATGGGCGAGGACCGGCTGACGCGCCTGCTCACCGAGGCGGTGGAAGCGGCGCGGCTGCGGTCTATCGAGCTGGGGAGGTAGGGCTTCTGGGGGAGCCGGTCGGCGGTGACGGTCGACCGTTCCTTTCGGCATTAGCTACCGGTAGAAAGCCGTTACGCGGCGTTCCTTCGCGCCCTCCACTGTCCTGCCGACATCAAAATCGCGATAGCCTAGAATGTCGACAGATATCAGCGATGTCCCCACAAGTCGTCGATCTCGTCCTTGTTCAGGGGCCGCCCGTCTTTGCCGGCTTTGGCTTTGAGATCATCGGCAATGGCCGCGAGCCGCTCTGCCAGAGAAAGGCGTCCATTTTCCCGCTTCAACTCGGATTCACGAACCTCAGCCATCGCCAAGATTCCCATACAGCATCTCGTCCTGCAGCCGGCGCAAGGCGAACAGCCTGGTCGTCGGGTCGGGCGCGGCACTGTCGGCGGTGAGCAATTCGCCTTTCCTCACCGGTTTCAGCACCTTGCCGCCTTCGAGCAGACCGACCGGCACGGCGCGATGGGCGCGGGCCTGTTCGACGGTCATGGTCCAGGAGCGGTAGCAGGTCTCGCCGATCGCATCGAAAACCTCGCCTGCCGCAAGATCCCGCTTGGCCACCGCGCAGACCTCGGCCACCGGCCGCGGCAGCGGCACCATGTCGGGCTTGCCGTAAAGCGCGATGCGAGCGGCCGTCAGCGGCACTTCCAGCGAGGTCAGATGGTAGGGCCTGAAGAAGCTGTAATAGGGACCGTGGCCGATATGCAGATCGTCCATGCGCTCGATGATGCGCGGATGCGTCGCCTCGACGATGACGAAGACACCGGGCGCCACGCCCTTGCCGACGGTGTAGTCGACGACTCCCTTCTTCGACAGAATGCCGCCCTGCTCGCGCGGGATCAGCACCTTGACCAGCTCGTCGCGATCGGCCTTGGGGCCGTGCATGCCGGGAACGTCGGGCACCAGCCCGGTGGCGTTGGCAATGGCGCACATCTCGACCATGGTTTTCGAGCCGTCGACGAACTCGACCAGCATGCGCGGATTCATGTTGCGGCGCAGCGCCTCCTCGCGGTAGTCGGCGGGAACGGCGTCGTGGTTGAGAGGGTTGTTTTTGCCCTTGCCGGCGGAGACGATGGTGTAGCCGAGCGCCGAGGCGAACTCGATAAGCTCCATGCAGCTCGACGGCTCGTCGCCTGCGCCGACCGAATAGACGACGCCGAGCCGGTCGGCCTGCTGCTTTAGATAGCAGCCGATGGTAACGTCGGCCTCGACATTCATCATCACCAGGTGCTTGCCGTGCTGCATCGCCATCAGGTCAAAATCGGCGGCGACGCCGGGCTTGCCGGTGGCATCGATGACGACATCGATAAGCGGATTGGTGACCAGCATTTCGTTCGAGGTGACGGCGATCTTGCCGCTTTCGATCGCCTGGCTGACCTTCGAAGCGCTGTCCGCTTCGGCTGCCATCGCCTGATCGCCATAAGCAATGCGGATGGCGTCACGCGCCGTATGCGGGCGGCGCGTCGAGATCGCGCAAACCGAAATGCCCGGCATCAGCATGCCTTGCGTCACCAGGTCGGTGCCCATCTCGCCGGAACCGATAACGCCGATGCGCACCGGGCGGCCTTCCGCGGCGCGCTTGGCAAGATCGCGGGCAAGCCCGGTCAAGGCGACATTGGTCATACTGGAACGTCCACTGCTTTAAGTCTTTGTTTTTATGCATGTCGTTGTCCCAAAACCGCGGCACACTTTTGGGCGACATGCATTATGAAGCGGGAATAGCAGGGAACGGCAACCCATTGCCAATCGAAACCGGCCGCGGCCACCTTTTCCTGTGCGCTATTGCAATTCGGCCAGCAAGGCTTTTGCCTCGGCAAGGTTCTTGGCGGAGCCGGCGGCAAGGTCGTCCATCTTGCGCTCACTGAAGATGACGAGCGCATGCTCGCAGGCGCCTATCGCTTCCTCGACCATTGCCTTCTGCTTGCGGGCAGCACCCAGATCGGTAAGCACATCGCACAGGCTGTCCTCGGTGAAGGCGACGCCCGGCACCGAACCGATCTTCTTCTGCACAGCGATCGCCTCGCGCAGGATCGGCACTGCCTCCTCGAATTTGGCGACGTTGTTTTCGGCGCGGCCGGCGAGCGTCAGCTGATAGCCGATCTCGTTTTGCAGGCTCGCCCAGCGGTCGGGGTCGCGGTCGCGGCCGACCTCGTCTGCGAGCGCCCGATTGACGGCGACCGCTTCGGCGAACAAAGCCGGCGAAGGCTCTTTCGCGCCGATCATGCCAAGCACATTGGCCAGGCTTGCCTGCGTGCTGGCCCAGGGTTCGGGGGCGCGGTCGCGCGTGCGCACGCTCTGGATCGAGCGATAGATGCCGGCCGAGCGCTTCAGCAGCGCGACGTCACCGCGCCAGTAGCCCAGCGTCGACAGCGCGCTGGCCAGGTTTGCCTGGTTGCGCAGCCATTCGTCGGCATCCCTGTCGCGGCTCATCACCGTCAGTGCCGCCTCATAGGCCTGAACAGACTTGGCCATGGCGTCCGGATCGGAGCTGGCGTTTGCCTGCATCATGCGGGCATTGCCGAGGTCGCCTTCGACCGAGGCCCAGAGCGAGCGGTCGGGCAACGTAACATAGACGGCCAGTGCCTTTTCATGCGCGGCCGCCTTCTGGTAGAGCGATGGGTCATTGGCGCTGCCGGCAAGGTAGTAATAGGCAGTGCCTAGTTCGTTCTGCAGCTGGGCGTGATCTTCCGGCACCGTGGCGAGGTCGTAGAAGGGCAGCGCCGCTTCTAGCGCCGTCGCCGACTGGCGGAACGCTTCGCCGTCCTGCGTGCGGTCGCCCAACACCAGGAGCACGTGGCCCAGGCCCCATTGCGTTGCCGCCCAGGCGTCAGGATCGCTGTCACGGCTCTGCACCTCGAGCGCCGCACGATAGACCGCCGCCGAGCGCTGGAGCGCCTCGTCCGGACCGCCATTGGCCTTGCCGAGCATGGAAAGTGCTGCACCCAGCCGGAACTGCGTCTTCGCCCAGTCCTTCGGGGCGCTGTCCTTGCTTCGCACGGTGAGCGCTGCACCATAGGCGGCGACCGCTTGTTCCAGCACCGCTTTGTCGTTGGCGCGGTCGCCCCAGGTCGACAAAGCGTTGCCGAGACTGTGCTCGATTGAAGCAAACTCGATTGGAGCAGCGGCGGCGGTATAGATCTGCGAGGCCTCGCGATAGGCGGACGCCGACTCCCGGAGATAGTCGATGCCGGTGTCCCGATCGCCAAGCGTCGCATAGACCGAGCCTAGATTCTGCTTCAACGAAGCCCAGTCGAGCGGCAGCTTTTCGCGCGGATATTCAGAAAGTGCGGCCTCATAGGCAGCGATCGCCTCGAGCAGCGCGTCGTTGCCTTCCTGCCTGGCTCCAAGGCGCTGCAAGGCATTGCCAAGCGTCAACTGGCCGTTCGCCCAGCTCGCCGGCGCATGCTCGCGCGTCCAGACCGTAAGTGCGGCCTCTGCGGCCTCCCGAGCATGCTGAAGCGTGGCGATGTCGCCATTGATCTGGCCGATCGATTCCAGCGCCGAGCTCAAATTATTCTGGATCGTCGCCCATTGCGCCGGGGTGCGCTCGCGCGTCATCTCCTCGGTGGCAGCCTGATAGGCGGCCACTGCCTGCTCAAGCGTCGGCACGTCTTTTTCACGCTCGCCAAGGCGAAACAAGGCCGCGCCGAGATTGACCTGGCTCAACGCCCAGTCGAGCGGGACGCGCTTCCTGCGGTATTCGGTCAGCGCGGCGCGATGCGCTTCGATCGAAGCGCGGAAACTGTCGGTCGTGGCCTGGCGCTCACCGATCTCGGACAGCACGATGCCGAGATTATTCTCGGTCGCCGCCCACTCGAGCGGCATTTTTTTCGCCGCTTGCACCGCGAGCGCCGCGCGGAAGGAGGCGACGGCCTTGTCGAGCAGTGCGATACCATTCTCGCGCTGGCCGAGCCGCCAGTAGACGGTGCCGAGATTGCCAAGCGTCGAGGCCCAATCGTCCGGATCGGCGTCGCGTGTGTAGACGGTCAGCGCCTGGTCGAAGGCGGCAGCCGCCTTGTCGAGGTTTTCGCGACCGGCCTCGCGTTCGCCCAGCGTCGACAGCGTGGTGGCGAGATTGTTTTGCGTGGCAGCCCATTGCCGCGGGCTGTTTTCGCGCGACACATAGGTCAGCGCTATTTCATAGGCAGCGACCGCCTGCACCAGAAAGGCATTGTCGCCAGAGAAAGAACCGTGCGCGGAGAGCGCCTGGGCCTCGGCTGCCTTGTAGAACCAGGCTTGATGGTCGTCCCATTTCTCGACCTGCTCATAGGCCTTGGCATAGTCCTGCGCTGCCGCCTGATAGCTGAAGGAAATTTCGTAGGTTTTGGCGCTGTCGCCGAAAACCTCGGCAAACTCGAAACGACGCGCCTTGAGGTCGGCTTCGGCCTGGTCGACGGTCTTCGACAGTTCGCCAACGCGGGCCTTGGCCTGTCATGGATTTTCTGCGCTGCTTCGAGTGCGCCTTCTTGCACCGCCTGCTCGGCCAGTCTTGAAAGCCGCACGATTTCCGGATCCTGGCTCTTCAGCGTCGCCTGCTCGGCCAGCACCTGTTTCAGCCGCTCGGTCTGGCCGCGCAGCAATTTGTCGAGCTCGGCCGCGTCCCTGGGTTTCTCGGTGCCCAGCGTCTTCAGCATGGCGTAGAGCGTGTCCATCGGTACGCCGCCGTCGCGGGCGATCGTCTCGATCTGGCGGCGTTGCGGGTCGGGCAGCGTCGAGATCGTCACCAGCAGCCGGCGACGCTCGCTGAGTATCTCGCCCTCTTCGCCTTTCGGCACCTCGGCGGGCGTACCGAAATAGAGCAGCCGGCGCAGGCTCTCATTGACCCACGGCCGCTGCCGGCCGCCGGTCTTGAGATAGACCTCCTCGCCGATCATGCGCAGCACGGTGCCGAATTCCTCGCCGCCCATCATGTCGATGTGACGTAA
This sequence comes from Mesorhizobium sp. M1006, assembly GCF_040318825.1. Classification (NCBI taxonomy): domain Bacteria; kingdom Pseudomonadati; phylum Pseudomonadota; class Alphaproteobacteria; order Hyphomicrobiales; family Phyllobacteriaceae; genus Mesorhizobium; species Mesorhizobium sp. M1006. Next base: position 18,836 of record NZ_JAMYMZ010000050.1, on the reverse strand, counting down.
TATGGCTGCCGCATAGGGGCTGTTGCCGTCTGCGGGACCGTCGAGCGCCACCTTGCCGGGCTCGGCGGCAAAGCCGATGACCTGGCCCAGGCTGTCATCCGCCGAACCCTTGGCCGGCGCTCTGCCGTTCAGCGCCACGACACTGCGGGTTGAGCCAAGGCCGCCGGCGCCGATCGGCTTGCCCGCTTCGCCCGGCGTCAGTTTGAGCAGCGTGCCCGGTGGAAACGGATCGTTGCGGCAGGCATCGAGCAGCACGATGGTGACCGGCACCTTGGCCTTCAGCTCGGCCACGACCGATGACAGCGGCACCAGCTTCTCGCCGGCATCGTCGAGCGCTGTAATGTCGGCATCGACCGGCACCAGGAAATTCACGCCGCCGGCTTCGATGCCGTGGCCGGAATAGTAGATAATGGCGACGTCGGCACCCTCGGCATCGTCGACGAAGCCTTCGAGGTCGCGCCGCAATTTGCGCGCGTCGCGATTGATCGCGACATCGGTTTCGAAGCCGAGCCTGTCGAACATCTCCTCGATGGCGCGGGCGTCGTTTTCCGGATTGGGCAGCTTGCCGACATGCTCATAATCGGACTGCCCGATGACGAGCGCGACGCCCTTAAGCGCCTTCGGTTCTTCCGCCGAGGCCGGAACCAGCGCGCACAAAAGCAGCGCGGCAAACGCCACGCCTATGCGCCCTGTTGCACCTGGAAAAAGCATCGCCCAGCCCTGAACCCACGGCGCAATCTTCCCTACTGACATGGCATCATGATGGCCGGCGCGTGGCAAGTGTTCGGGCAGGGTGTGTTGTTGTGGTGGGGACGGGAGCCAGGAATGTCATGCTGCTCCGCGCCCCCTCCTGTCCCGCTGGCCTCTCGGCCTCTCGCCCATCGCTCCGCCTCCTCTACTTGCTTATGGAGAGCATGCGAGGCGGACATGTGGGATGTGGCGAAAGAGGCCTGGACACTCCTCAGGCAGAGCATCCTTGGCTTCATCGACGACAATGCGCTGAGCCATGGGGCGGCGATAGCGTTTTATGCCACGACCTCGCTTGCGCCGATCCTGCTCATCGTTGTCGCTATTGCCGGTATGGCCTTCGGGCACGAGGCGGCGCAACTCGCCCTTTCGGCACAGATTGCTGGCCTGATGGGGCCGCAAAGTGCCGAGCTGCTGCAGGCGACGATCGAGAACGCCTCGCAGAAGGAAGCGGGAACCCTTGCCAGCATTCTGGGGCTGGTCACGCTGTTCGTCGCCGCATCCGGCGTGTTCGGCGAAATGCAGCTGGCGCTGAACGAAATCTGGAAAGTCAAACCGAGCGGGGCCACGATTTCACGAATGGTGCGGGCACGCATTGCAAGCCTGGGCCTGGTCGCCGCGCTTGGTTTCCTGCTGCTGGTGTCGCTGGTCGTAAGCGCTGCAATTTCGGCGCTCGGAGAGGTCATCAACGCCTACCTGCCGTTCGGCACCATCATCCTGAGCGCCATCAACGGGATCGTCTCGTTTGCCCTGATCACACTGCTGTTTGCCGCAATCTACAAGGTGCTGCCGGACCGCAGCCTGCAATGGCGCGATGTCGGCATCGGCGCCGCGGTCACCGGGTTTCTGTTCACCATCGGCAAGTCGCTGATTGGCTGGTATATCGGAACCAGCGCCATCTCATCATCATACGGCGCAGCCGGCGCCCTGCTCGTCGTGCTGTTATGGGTCTATTATTCAGCGGAGATATTTCTGCTGGGCGCCGAATTCACGCGAGCCTATTCGGTTCGACATGGCAGCCGGTCCGATTTGAAGAACAAGGTGGAATTGCATGGCAAATGAGTTCACGCCGAAATTCGACCTGGCCGACAAGGTGGTGCTGGTCACCGGCGCCTCGCGCGGCATCGGCCGCGCCAGGACAACCGCACTGGGTCAAACCTAGTGTCCGGCTTCCTCATTCATTGCCGGCAAGCCAACGGACGATATTCGCCATCAGTCTTCCGTAGAACGCCCACGCGAGGAAATTCTGCGAGAGCCAATGCGGGCCGATATCGGTTGCCCAGGCAATCGTGCGGCCGCGGCCATGGCTACCGACGGCAAGGAGCGGCCAGTCGGTGCCGCGATGGTGGCAGGTCGCCAGAAGCCGGGACGAACCGTCGCGCCTGAATTCCAGCTTGTTCATGCCGAGAATCGGCGGCAAAGGCCCCTCCACCCCGGAAAAAATCGGATGTGACGACTGCAGGATCGAGGCCTGCAGGCCTTGCGGCACCTCCATGCCGTCGCAGTAGGGTAGGCAACGGACCGGCAGAACGTCCTCGACCGGGGTGTCGTGGAAACGCGCCGTCCCGAACATGCCCTGAAAGCCCATGTAACCGCCGGCCAGCATCAGCCCGCCGCCACCTTCGACATAGGCCTTGAGCACATCGAGGCGGTTGACGCCGACACGCCCGGTGCGGGCATCCGGCGTCACCAGCAATGTCAGGGCGCCGACATCGGAGATCACCACCGCCTGATATCGGGCGAGCCCATCGAGGTCATAGGGAAACTCCGCGCTGCAACGCTCGCCGCCGATCTGCGTGACCGCGATGCCTTCAGTGGTCAGCGCGGCATTGAAGGCCGTCGCGCCATTTGTCGAGGTCGCACTTGTAAGCACGTCGCTGCCGATGGCAACCGAGGTCGTCGCTGCAAAGGTTTCGCCTGCAAGCAATATCTTCATTGCCGCCCCGCACTGTTTCATTCGAGAGGTTTTTAGGAAGGGCGCCGGATGGACCGGCGCCCCCTAGAACTCAAGCCCTACAGGATCAGAATTTGAATTCGGCCAGATTTTCGGGAGTTACGATCTTGGCCGGACCAAGGATCAGTTCGCCGCCGGCGCCAATCGTGTATTCGCCGAGCCTGCCTGCCGTGAACTTCTCACCCTCCTTGCCGGTGATCTTGCATTGCGCAAACGCCTGGGCCGTCTGATAGGTAAGATAGCCAAGATCGGTGACGTTCCACCAGATATCCTGAGCCGCTTCGTCCTTGATGTATTTCGAGATCAGAGTGGCCGGCGCGAGGCCGGTCAGCTTGACCTTGCCGATCATGCCCGCTTCCTCGAGTGCACGCGCGGCCGCCGGAAGGCCGATGCCTGCCGGGACGATGATCACCTTGAGATCGGGAAACGCCTGGACCAGCGCCAATGCCTGCTGCTGGTTGATCTGTTCGCTTTCTTCGCCATAGGCCACCTGCACCAACTTCATTTTGGAGAACTTCGGCTCGGCCGCCATCTTCGCCTTCATGAAGTCGATCCAGGCATTCTGGTTGGTCGCCGTCGGCGTCGACGACAGGATCGCGAATTCGCCTTCACCGCCGCTGAGGGCGAATGCACTTTCGAGCATCATCTCGGCGAGGCTGTCGCCCTTCACCTGATTGACGAACACCGCACGCGCATCGGCGGCCACATCGGAGTCATACGAAATCACCCTGACGCCCTGCTGAACGGCGCGCTTCAGCGCAGGCGCGACGGCGTTGGCGTCGTTGCCGGCAATTGCGATGACTCCGACCTTCTGCGAGACAAGGCTGTTGATGAATTCGATCTGCGCCTCGGCGGTCGCCTGCGATGGGGCGACCTGGGTAGCGGTGCCGCCAATTTCCTTGGCTGCCTCTTGTGCGCCTCCAAAGGCCACTTTGAAGTAGGGATCCGTGTCGAGCTTGGGCAGGAAACCGACCGTTACGGGTTCCTTGGCGCACTCCTGGCTGAAGGCCAGCGAGCTTGGCGCAAGCAGAACCGCGGATGCGAGCAGGGCTAATCTAAACGCTTTCATTGTGACTCCTCCGTCAAAATTCGGGCTTGAAGGAAGGGGCCCGAGATCACCCCTTTGTCTCGCGCATTGCGCGGGATCTGCTGAGCATCTCCTGTGTGGAGCGCCAGTAATTGCCGATCAGCAGCGAGCCGATCAGAAGCAGGCCGATGATCATGCCCTGCGCGTCGCCACCGATCTGGTTCAGCGCCAGCACGTTGCGGATGATGGCGATCAGGACTAGTGCCAGCATGACGCCGGTCAGGCGGCCCTTGCCGCCAAAGACGCTGATGCCGCCGAGCAGCACGATGGTGATGACGTCGAGCTCCATGCCGAGCGCATTGTTGGCGCGGGCGTTGGAAAGGCGCGCGGTATAGACGATGCCGGCCATCGCCGCGACGACGCCCGAGACGACGAACAGGTTCAGCACCATCCGGCGCGTGTTTATGCCGGAATAGCGCGCCACCTCGGGGCTGCCGCCGAGCGCGTAGATGCGCTTGCCGGTCGGCGTCTTCTGCAGCACGACCGCAAACACCGGCGCCAGCACCAGGAAGGGCACGATGGTCCACGGTATCTCGGTGCCAGGCAGGTTGTTGATGCCGAAATCGACGACCGCGGGCGGCAGGATGTTGACCGAGCCGGTGCCGAGCAGGATGTAGCCAATGCCTCGATAGAGCGCCATGGTGCCGAGCGTCACAACCAACGACTGCAGTCCGAGGCCCAAGACCAGATAGCCGTTGAAGGCGCCGAGCAGGCCGCCGATGACGAGCGTCAACGGGATTGCGGCAAGTGTCGGCACACCGGCCTGGACCAGCAAGCCAAAGACGACGGACGTCAGCGCCAGCACCGAGGCGATCGACAGGTCGATCTCGCGGGTGATGATGAGCAGCGTCATCGGCAGGATCAGCAATGCCTTTTCCGAGGCGCTGGCGGCCAGTTGCGAGAGATTGAAGCCGGAAACGAAATTCGGCACGAAGATCGCGGCATAGAGGAAAATGGCCAAGCAAGAGGTCGCCAGCAGCAGATCCCAGAAGTCGATCGAACGGAGGAACTTTTTCACCGCGCCCTCGCCTGTCTTGCCTGCTCGGCCCGCCGCACGATGAAGGTGTCGATGCCGATGGCGACCAGGATCACGAGGCCGTAGACGCCCTGCAGCCACAGCGGGTCGACGCGCACCAGCGTCAGCCCGTTCTTGATGACGAGCAGCGTGAGCGCGCCGAGGATGATACCGAGCAGTGTGCCCGAACCACCGCGGATGGCGACGCCGCCGACCACCGCCGACGCGATCACGGTGAGTTCGAAGCCGAGCGCGACGCGTGCATCAATGGTCGCGTAGCGCGATGCCCACAGCGCGCCGCACAGGCCGCCGAGCAGGCCGGCCATGCCAAAGGCCAACAGAATGCGGCGGTCGACGGGGATGCCGATAAGACGCGCGCCGTCGGGATTGGAGCCGGCGGCGAACAGTTCGCGCCCGATCGCCGTACGATAGAGCAGCACGTAGCCCAGGCACAGGATAACGATCGCGATGATGACGATCAGCGGCACGCCGGCGATCTTCAGGCCGGTCATGTCGAGCCAGGCTTGCGTTACTTCGTCGGCGCTGATCTGGTCACCGGCTGCCCAGATCGAGTTGAAGCCGCGGAAGATCGACATCGAGGCCAGCGTGACGACGATCGCCGGGATCTTTCCCCTGGTGACGACGAGGCCGTTGATCAGGCCGGCGACGCCACCGACGGCGCATGCGGTTATCAGGCCAATGCCGATGTCGAGCCCTGGATAGGCCTGGACCATGCTGGCCGCCATGTAAGCCGACAGGCCGATCACCGCAGCGATCGAAAGGTCGATGTTGCGGGTGATCAGCACCAGCATCTGCGCGAGTGCTGCAACGACGAGCAGGGCGGCATCCATCGACACGGCGGTCAGATTTGCAGCGCTCACCATGCGCGGGTTGATGATGGTGACGGGGATGGCGACCGCCAGCATCGCGGCGAGCAGACCGAACTCCCGCCGCTTCAGTACGTCGAGCGGTCCTTTTCTCTTCGCCTCGCCGGCGGCCTGTGCCGCCGCATCGGCGCTTTCGCCGGCCTTGGTCGCTGCTTCCAGCACCTTTTCCTGAGTCGCTTCGCCCCTGGCAAATTCGGCCGTCCGATGGCCTTCGCGCAGGACGATGATGCGGTCGCACATGCCGATGAGCTCGGGCATTTCGGAGGAGATCAGGATGATTGCCATGCCCTGGGCGGCAAGGTCGGCGATCATCGCATGCACTTCCGCCTTGGTGCCGACGTCGATGCCTTGCGTCGGCTCGTCGAGGATGAGGACGCGCGGTTCGGTGCGCAGCCATTTGGCCAACACCACCTTCTGCTGGTTGCCGCCGGACAGTTCCTTTACCGGCTGCGCGTAGCCGGAAAAGCGAAGCTTCATGCGCTTCAGCCAGTCCGAGACCAGATTGATCGCGCGGTTCGTGCCGTAGAAGCCGGAGCGGGCTGCCTTGTCGAGGACGGGCAGCACAGCGTTGTCGAGGATGGAAAAATCCATCACCAGGCTCTGGCCCATGCGGTCTTCCGAGACATAGGCGATGCGCGCATCCATGGCGTCGCGCGCCGAGGCGAAGCGCACTGCCTCGCCGTCGATCAGGATTTCGCCGGCATCGGGCTGGTCGATGCCGAACAGCACGCGCGCGATCTCGGTCCGCCCGCTGCCGACCAGGCCGCCGAGCCCGAGCACCTCGCCGGCATGGAGCTTGAGGTCGATATTGGAAAAGCCGCCGGCGTGCGAAAGCCCCCTCGCCTCCAGCACCAGTGCGCCGGTGGCGTGGCTTCGTTGCGGATAGAGGTCGGTGACCTCGCGGCCGACCATCATGCCGATGGCAGCGGCGCGGCCAAGCTCGGCCTTCGGCTTGACGCCAATGAGGCGCCCGTCGCGCAGCACCGCGATGCGGTCGGCGATGCGGAAGATCTCGTCCATGCGGTGGCCGACGAACATCATCGCGACGCCATGCAGCCGCAGGTCGGCGACGACGGTGAACAGCCGCTCGACCTCGCGCTGCGACAGGGCGGCCGTCGGCTCGTCCATGATCAGCACCCGCGCGTCGAGCGACAGGGCGCGGGCGATCTCGACCAGTTGCTGTTCGGAGGTGCGCAACGTTCCGAGCCGGGTTTCGGCCGGCACGTCGAGGCCGACTGTCGCCAGCACCCTGCGCGCGCCGGCAAGCATGGCGGCGTTGTCGATGCCGCCGAAGCGGTCGCGTGGCATATGGCCGAGATAGATGTTCTCCGCCACCGAAAGATCAGGGAAAAGACCGGGGTGCTGGTGCATGACCGAGATGCCGGCAGCCCGGGCGTCGTGCGGCGAATGGAAGACCACAGGCTTGCCATCGACTTCGACATGGCCGCCGGTCGGGAGATACACGCCGGCCAGCAGCTTTACGCAAGTGCTCTTGCCGGCGCCGTTTTCGCCAAGCAGAGCCAGCACCTCGCCTGAGCGCAATTCGAAGGACGCGTCCTTGAGGGCGATCGTGCCGCCGAAGGCTTTTGTCGCCTGAACCAGGGCAACGGGGACAGCCGCGTCGCTCTTCACCATGGCGTCGGCTTCGCCTAATGCGCCCAAGTGCAGCACCTTTCCTCCCTGGCCTGTTTTTTCAATTTGCTATATTAAATGGCCGAATGCCGCAACTGGAAAATTGACTTCCATGGCCGCGAAGGGCACTGTCGCGTCGCGCACGGGTGCGATTGGAGTGCTCGACCTCGCGGCAGCCTCAAAGCTGCAAGCGGATGGAGTGGCTCTGCGGGAATGAATGGGGAGGCGCCGGTTTTGTCCGGAAAAGGCAGCAATTCGGTCAAGGTTCGGCATTATAACGAGCGCTTCGTGCTTGATGCCATTCGCCGCCTGAAGGAGGCATCCAAGTCCGATCTGGCGCGCGCCGCAAATCTGACGCCGGCCGCGGTCGCCACCATTGTCGACGGGCTGGAATCTTCCGGATTCGTAAAGCAAGTGGGAAAAAGGTTCGGGCAACGCGGATCGCCGTCCACTCTCTACCGACTTGCACCTGAGCGTATCTACAGCGTCGGCATCAAGATCGGCCGGCGCGCGCTGGAAGCCGTGCTCGTCGACTTTGCCGGCGAGGTCCGCTCGCGCGAGTCGCACGAATATCGCTTCCCGGATCCCGACATGGTGCTCAAGGCCGGCAACATGTCGCTGGCCAATTTCGACAAGCTGGTCGAGGGGCTTGGCGATGCCAGCATCGTCGGCGTCGGCATCGCCTCGCCATATTTCCTCGGCGGCTGGAGCGAGGAACTCGGCTTTCCCGACGACCTCGGCAGCCGCTGGGAAGCAATCGATCTGACGACATTTTTCGCCACAAAGCCGAAGACCCCGGTCTTCGTGGAAAACGACGCGTCATCGGCCGCACTCGCCGAGCTCATCCAGGGGACCGGCGCGCGGTTCCGCGACTTCATGCATATCTCGATCGACACCTTTGTCGGCGGCGGACTGGTGCAAGGCGGCAAGGTCCACACCGGGCCGCACGGCAACAGCGCCGCGCTCGGTCCTTTGCCGGTCTCGCCTTCAAGCCTCGATTCGGTGGCGGCCAAGCCGGCGCGCTACCAGAGCCTGCTGCATCGCGCTTCGATCTATGTGCTGGTCAATCATCTCAAATCGCGCGGCATCGAGATCAACCGCGTGCGCGAACTCGACCCCTTGCCGCCAGGGGCGCGCGAACCGCTGTCCGAATGGATCGACGATTGCGCCAATGCGCTGGTCGAGGCGATCATCGCCATCACCTCCGTCATCGACATCGAGGCGATCGTCCTCGACAGCATCCTGCCGCGGCCGATCCATCTCGAGCTGCTGGCAAAGGTGCAGACCCAGTTCAACAGGATCAGCGCCATCGGCATCGTGGCGCCGGAAATCGTCTCGGGACAATTCGGCCCCGAGGCCTCGCCGATCGGCGCGGCGATGCTGCCGTTCTCGGCACTGTTGGCGCCCGACAGCGGCGTGCTGATGATCGGCAAGGACAGAACAATGCTGCCGGGTAGCCTTTCGAGGCTTGCCAGCCAAGGCCAACCGGCAAGAAGGTCAGCGCCTTCAACGGCATAAGATAGTGCCGCGAAAGAGCATCAAGCTCCGGACATCATCAACATCAGCTCGCAGTCAGGCACGGGCACGGCGGGCTTTTTGCGCCGGCACCGGAACCTTTAGCGGCTGCTAATCTTCATGCATTACCGAGATCGAATGCTGATCGGTCCGCGCTCCGCTTCAGTGCGGGCCCAGGAAGCAAGGAGGAACATATGAACTGGGATCAAATCAAGGGAAAATGGACGCAGTTCAAAGGCAAGGCGAAAGAGCAGTGGGGAGACCTCACCGACGATGATCTTGATCGGATCGAGGGCAACCGGGACCAGCTCTTGGGGCGTATCCAGGAGCGATATGGCATCGCCAAGGAAGAGGCAGAGCGCCAGGTTGATAACTGGTCCAGGAGCATCAGCTGAGCCTGGACGCAACTCCGTCTTCTGCCCCCACCGGGGTGAAACTTTGCGTCGCCCGCCGTGCCGACTGGTGCGGTGGGCTCTTTCGACAGTGAGGCCCCGCGAGGAACCTTTAGCCGTATCTAATATTCTACTTGCGTGGCGGGCTTCGCCCCGGCGTGCGCCCCGCCCGGAGGCGAAGGAGTGCAATGATGAACAACATTATCTGGCTGGTCGGCGCGATCGTGATCGTAATCGCCATTTTGAGCTTTTTGGGTCTGCGATAGCATCTGAACCCTCTCTTCGAGCCGGCGACCGTCCCCGCTCGGCATGGCCTCAGCGCGCCCAAGCTGGTCAGACTTAGGTCCCAAGCAGGATACTCCAGGATTGGACCGAAGCCCCCGCTGAGGAACGTAGCCGGCTGGTTCACGTTGTGGTGAGCTTTGGCGCGACGAAGATGCGTCCGGGCGGAAGAGTTCAAGCCAGGGAGGAGAGGCCCGACGCTCCGAACAGGCGTCGGGCCTGGGCGTAATGCAAACAATCAGCAGACTGTTCAATTCCCATGCCCAGGCAGCACGTGCCGTGGCCAGACTTCAGGCTGCCGGGATTCGCCGCCGCCAGATCAGCGTGGTCGGATCTTACAACGACAATGATGAACCGATCAGCGTTGCTGGATATTACGACGATGAGATGAGCGCTCTCTGGCGGGGTGCGATTGCTGGTGCCGCACTTGGCGCCACGGCTGGTCTGTTGGCCGGCTTCAGCGCTTTTGGAGTTCAAGACGTTGATCCCGCGGGGATGACCGGCATGGCCCTGGTCGGTGCGGCGTGGGGCGGCTTTGCCGGCGTGCTTCTCGGAACTTTCGCCAATTCTGCCCAGAAGCCGCGCAAGCCGAAGATCGCAGAAGGTGTCGTACTGGTGATGGCCCGCGTCGATGAAAGGCAGGCCGGCGCCGCGCATACGGTGCTCCGGAGTTTCGCGGAGATGCCTTCCGGGCCGATGAAGAGGAGCGCTTTGCCAAGTTCAAGCCGGCTCCGCGTCCGATCTGGTGCCCGATGAAGTTTGTTTCGCGAAACGGCAATTCAAACCGGAGGCGCCCGACGAAAGCTTGGCAAACCAACACTTTGGAAGCATGCGGGCTACTTGCCGTCGTGTTGTCCTTTATTATTACCGTTCTGTTGGTTGGTCTCATCCTTGGCTGAACCCATGCCCCTGCCCCCGGCGACACTATGCCGGGCAACTGGCGAAGGTTGTGGCCAGTTCGAAGGATTAAACCATTCGTGCTAAGCGTTAATAGCGTGTAGCCATAGGAGAGGACGCCAACGTGGACAAACGGGCTGAAGGAGACGCGGAGAAATTGGCTCGAGGCGAGTTCGAGCTCAGAGCCGAACGATATGGTGTGAACGCCTTTCTTCTCGTTGTCGAACTCGTAAATCTGCTGGAAAAGCGTGGAACGATCAGCAGCGACGACGTCGCGAAAATAGCCGAAGCCGCCGCACTTGCCGTTGCCGCATCCAGCGAACCCGACGTGAACAGCATCAATCTGTTGCAGGCCATCGCTGCCGCACGCCGGCCCAAATAGGCTTATATCAAATCCCCCAGCAATCGGCGCCCACCGATAAACGCTATATTGAACTGATCTCGATCGAGCGTGCGGAGCCATTCCATGTGCAATGACTACGAGCAGCACATCGCCTGGGCCGAATACTGCCGGATGATGGAATCGCTGGCGCTCAAAATCCCCAGCCATCAAACCGAACTGGATCTGCCGCAGGCGGATGACATCCACATCAACGACCCCGCACCTGTAATGCGCGCCGCCGGCGACGCAATCGAACTGGCGTCGATGACATTCGGCTTTCCCCCGGCCGGGCCAAAAGGCGGACCTGTATTCAACTTTCGCTCGGAGGGCCGGCAGTTCAGCAACAGCAAGCGCTGTCTCGTTCCGGCGTCGGCATTCTTCGAATTCACGGGAACGAAATATCCAAAAACCAAGCACAGGTTCACGCTGAATGGCCATTCGTTCATGGCGATTGCCGGGCTGTGGCGCGAGGGTGTCGGCAACAAGCCGCCGACGTTCACGATGCTGACGAGCGAGCCAGGGCCGGACGTGGCGCCATATCACAACCGGCAAGTGGTTGTGCTGCGGCCATCGGACTGGGCGGCCTGGATCCATCTCACGAGGTCCGAGGCTGAACTCCTGCGGCCGTTGCCGGTAGGGTCGCTCAGAGTGGAGACAGCTCGGGCAGGTTCGGAGTAGGAACCATCGGAAAATTGCGCGCTGAGCTGCGGCCGCGCCTCACGGCGACGCGCGCCATGCTCAGAACGAATGCCCGCGCGATATAAGCGCTTCAGCCCCGCTTGACGTAGCCGGCGGTGACCTCGTCCTTGTGGGCGGCGAAAGCTTCCAGGACTTCGGTTTTCTCAGGCTTCGGAATCTTGAAATGATCCAAGGTCCGCCCGAGTTCGGCTGCGACCTCATCGAATTCCGCGGGGGAAATCCGCAGGTCGCGATGCGCCTCCTCGAGGCCGAGCGGCGTCGTGCCGGGCTTGGTGGCGACGAACTTGAAGGGCCCGCCAGAAACGTCGCAGACCCACAGCGTGCGCATGAACTTGAGGCCGGGCAACCTTTCAAGGTTCTTGGTGTGCCATTTGCGCAGCTGCGGATTCTTGGACTTTTGGCCTACGATCGGGTTCCTCACGACGGCGTCGCTGAAGTGATCGATCACCGCTGCGATGGCAAACACGCCGCCCAGCCGCTCATACAGACTTTTCTCGGATGTGGTTTTCTTCGTCTGCGCGAGCGCCTTGTCGGCAGGCAATACCGACGTCGATGCGGCGGTCAGCGCCAGCGCGGCGACAACACTTCGTCTTGTCAGAGAAGTCGAAATTTTCATCCCTGGTTCCCTTCGAGGTTAGGCCAGAGCGAGCCGCAGCCTGTCTGGCGGGCTTCATGAAATGGCATTCGGACACTTGCCGTATTTTAGCACCGCCTAAAGAACTAACGAGCCCTTCGCCCGAATTATTCCGATTGACCGCATTGTCATGGTCAACATGCGTAAAGGTCGCGCGGATGAGGAAGGCTTAAGCACGCGTCGCCGCACGCGGCAGAGGTCGCGAAGCCACTTCGGCCGCATCGGCGACCCGATCGATGTTGCGGGCACCGTAGTGTTCCTGACCTCGCTGGCGGCGGTCGCCTGCGGCCAATAGCCTGTGCTTTTCGAAGATCGCGAGCTTCTGCGGATAGGTCATCCGCACCTTGGCGTTGCACCCGTCGCATCTGAAGTGCGCGATTGTTCTTAGTGCAGAGCCCCTTCTTACCGCCGGATGCAAGCAATCCGGACATTCGAATGTGAGCGCGACATCCGATAAGTCTTCGGCTAAGCCCATTTCCGTCCCCTTCGCAAGCTCGGTGGCTACACTCTGGCGATTCTCAATGAGCAATTCAGATGCCAAACGGCTGTGCCAAAGCGGGACTAGGCCAAGTCGCCTCGGAACGCCGCCTAGCTAGTGCGCCTTCTCTGCGCCTTTTGAGCGACGAAGAGACCTAACTTCCTCCAGCAGTTCGCGCTCATTGGTAGTCACGTTTCGGAAGATTGCGACAATCATCACCGCCAAGGCTTCGGCATCCAGGCTTAGAGGGTCAATGTGCTCATCTGCGCAAACCTGATCAAACACGCGTTCACAAATAGCCAAATCGTGAGGGCTGAGGCGAGTGCGATTGAAACGCCGGCGCGACATTTGCGAGCCTTCGACGCCCGCCGCCCCGTTGCAAAAGAAGCGGGCCTTGGCAAGAAACGCGAGTCGTTGAGTGGTTGTTCCCGGCTGCAAGCTTTGTTAAGCCGCCTGCAGCAGGGCAGACTGGAACGCCTTCCCCGCGCGCATCATGGCGCGTGCGAGCGCCGTGAGGTGAGTGTGCAAGACCACAGCTTTTGACGAGCCTGTGCGCGTGTCACTCGGCAGGTCGCGGGGTGCCACATTTTTCGGCAACCTCGCCAACCGCGCACAATCATCGTCGAGCAGGTCAAGGAGGCCTTGGAAGATGCGCCAGCGAAACAATCCGGTGCTGCGAGAGAGGATTGAACTCTAAGTATCCCTAATAAAATCAACTACTTACGATGAGTTTTGTAACATTGTGACGGGCGACAAAATGGCTGGGAATCACTTCTAGCCTGCGGTTCTGGCTGGACGCCAAAAGACCTGCCTCGCCTTTACTGTTTTCTCTCCAAGGCATTCTAGATTAGACCTTCATTTGAATGCCTGGACCTTCGCCGCGCCGCCAAGCACCAGGAACCGAAATACGTTTACGACGATCCGTATGCGCCGTGATGATAGATCAGCGCCGGGCCGGGCTCTCCGCTCACCACATGCCGGACGCTGCCGAGGATCAGCGCGTGGCTGTGGCGAATAATAGTATCCTCAACCGTGCAGTCGACCGCGGCAAGCGCCTCGTCGAGTGCCAGTGCGCCGCTTGCAAGGCTGGACCAGCGAGCGCCCTCGTAGCGCGCCGACCCCTTCAGGCCACCGCGCCCGGCAAAGCGGTCGGCAATCGCGATCTGGTCAGCACGCAGCACATTCACGCAGAAATGCCGATGCCGGCTGATGGCTGCCCAGGTAGACGAGTTCAGATTGATGCTGACAACCATCACCTCTGGTTCGACCGATAGGGAATGGGCGGTGATAACGGTTGCGCCCGTCCGTTCGTCGCCAACACCTGCGGTGACCACGGAGACAGCTCCGGCCAGGTGTCGCATCGCAAATTTCAGGGGAACCCGGCTTTCCACTAAGGTTTCCACTAGGGGAACGCGTTCGGTCAGTGTCATCTGGATAGCCTCATCGTGTTTGCAGCTTCACGACGCCTTGCGACGCAACGCCGTTTGGTATCCCAACCATTGGTGAATTTCGGCGGCGATGCGCTCGGCATGTGCGGTGACTTCGGGAATTCCCATCAGTTCGCCGACGCTGCCTCGCGCCAATGGCCCGCTGACGAAAATGCTGTCGGTCGGGCGCCCGGATGTGCCGACCGCACGGCCTTGGCTGTCGGTCTCCAAACCAAGACCAATCGGGTCGAGCCGGACCAGTCCCATCCGCTCGAGCGCCGCAATCGCCGTGTTGGTCCGCAAGATATCGGCGTGCGCCGGTCCGGTCGTCACGACCACACTGTCGAAAGCCTCGACAACGAGGCTGCGTTGGCCACGCAGCCGCTGCCTGACGCAAATGCGTCCGTCGACCTGTTCGGCGCCGACAATCGTTGCGGCGCGATAGGCAAGCTTGCCCTCGGCGACGCATCGATCGAGCACGTCCGCAACTTGCGGCGCGAGGCGGAAGCGATGCACGTCCCAGAGCGCACGAAGATGGCGTGCCACACGTCGCTGCTCGGCCAGCGGCAAGGCCTGCCAGATGGTTTGTCCCTGAAGTCGGACGGCATCGAGCACCGGATGCCAGTCTTCGCCCCGACGCTTGGCATCAAGGATCGTTACCCGGATGCGCCTGAATAGTGCCGTTGCGCTGCGTGAAGGAAGGGTCGTGAAATCGCCAATTGGATCGGCCAGCATCGCGGCATGGCTGCGCGAGCGATAGCCGTGGCGTGACAGCGCGACGATGTGGCCACGATGCCCCTTGCGGTCGAGCGTTGCAATCACGTCCGCCGACGTCAGTCCGGTGCCCACGACCAGGACACGGTCGTCGCGGCCGATCGCTTCCAGCCTCTCGAGATCATAGGGATTGGCCACCAGCCCGGCTGTGCCAGCCACGGACTTCAGGGGCATCGGCAAGGCCGGCGGCGGATGCGTCGTCGCAATCACCACGGCGTCGGCAGCGAGCGTCCCGCCATCAGCGAGGATCAGACGGTAGCCCTCGCCGGTGCGCTCGACCGATGCGACGGCGGACCTGACATGGCGGATCGTTTTGCTGAGAAGGAAGGGCCGGAGATGAGATTCCACATAGCGCCCGAAAACGCGACGCTGCGGGTAGAGTGCTCCGTAGGCGGCAATAGCCTCGGCATCGTCTACAATGGCTCTGGTCTGCTCCAGCCAGTCGGCAAAGTGGCTGTCCTGGCCGGAGATCAGCGTCATTCTCGACGCCGGCACATTGATACGATGCGCCGGATCGGCCGTGGAGTAAGCCAGACCATAGCCGAGCCCCTCGCGGGGCTCGACGACCACGATATCGGATGCACCGGCCGGGAGCAGTCGCGCCAGATGAAACGCAGTCGCCGCACCTGAAAAGCCGCCGCCGACAATCGCTATGATCGGTGCGCTGGCGCTCAAGACTGGCTCGCGCGCAGCGCCGACGGGCGATGGTCGCCGGCCACGGTTTCGCCGAAGGGGCCCATGTTGACGGCCGTCTGCCGCGTTGAGATCTCGTGATCGAGTGGCAGCTGCGGCAACACAAGTTCGCCGAAGCGATAGGCTTCCTCCAGATGCGGGTAACCGGACAGGATGAATGTATCGATGCCTATGCGCCGGTATTCATCGATCCGTGCCGCCACCGTAGCCGCATCGCCGACCAGAGCGGTGCCGGCGCCGCCACGCACCAGGCCGACACCGGCCCACAGATTCGGACTGATTTCGAGTTTGTCGCGACGGCCGCCATGCAGCCGGCTCATGCGCGACTGGCCGACGGAATCCATGCGCGCGAAAACCTTCTGCGCCTCGGCGATCGTCTTGTCGTCCAGGCGGCTGATCAGGCGGTCGGCATCGGCCCAGGCTTCGTCATTGGTTTCGCGAACGATGACATGCAGCCTGATGCCGAAACTCACCTGGCGTCCGGCCTTCTCGGCAAGGCCGCGCACATGGTCGACCTTTGCGGCGACGTCAGCCGGCGGTTCGCCCCAGGTCAGATATTTATCGATCTGCGCGGCGGCGACCGCATTGGCCGCCTCCGACGAGCCGCCGAAATATAGCGGCGGATGCGGCGTCTGCACAGGCGGGAACAGCAGCCTTCCGTCCTCGATGCGGAAATGTCTGCCTTCGTAGGCAACGGTCTCGCCGCGCAGCACGGCCTTGTAGATATCGAGGAATTCCCGCGTCACCTCATAGCGCTCGTCATGGCTGAGGAAGATGCCGTCGCCCTTGTTCTCGACCGGGTCGCCGCCGGTGACGACGTTGATGAGCAGGCGCCCGCCCGAAATGCGGTCGAGCGTCGAGGTCATCCGCGCCGCGAGCGTCGGCGACTGCAGCCCGGGACGGACGGCAACGAGGAAGCGGAGCCGCTGCGTCAACGGCGCCAGCGCCGACGCCACGACCCAGCTGTCCTCGCAACTTCGGCCGGTCGGCAGCAGCGCGCCGTAATAGCCGATGGCGTCGGCGGCCTTGGCGACCTGGGTCAGATAGGGCAGGTCGACCGCCCTGCCCCCCTCGCAGGTGCCGAGATAGCGGCTGTCGCCATGGGTCGGAAGAAACCACAGGACCTTGATCCTGTCGGGGATGGCAGTGCTCATGAACAGTCCTCTATGACTTTACGGCGTTCTCGCTCAGCTCCAGGCGTGTAGCGGCGGATTGACGTCGTTCAGGTAATAGTTGCCGAGGATCGCGTATTTCCAGCGCACCGGATCGTGCAGCGTGTGGGTTCGGGCGTTGCGCCAGTGCCGGTCGAGATTGTGCTCGGCCAGTGTGGATCGCGTGCCGGCGAGTTCGAACAGTTTGTTGGTGGCGTTGATGGCGATCTCGGTGGTGAGGATCTTGGATTCGGCAACCGCGATCTGCGCTTCCGCGACGGTCTTATCGTTCGGATCGGCCACGGCGCGGTCGACCGCCAGCCCTGCCTTGTCCAGAACGGCCTGCGCCGCATTGGCCCGCAGGCGAAGGTCACCGACGGCCTGGATCGTGTAGGGATCCTGCCAGGCATGATCGACGCCGCTGTCGATCCACGCGCGCGACTTCGTGCGCACGAATCTGACGGTTTCGTCGATCGCCGCGTTGGCGATGCCGAGATCGACAGCAGCCTGGATGATCTGGAAGATGGCGCCGTCGGCCGTCGGCCGGTCATAGCCCTTGTAGCCGGGGACGAGATGCGTCTTCGGCACTTTCACATTGTCGAGCAGGACTGTGCCGGACAGCGTCGTCTTCTGGCCGAAGCTCGACCAGTCGTCGATGACCGTCAGTCCGGGCGCGCCGCGATCGGCGATGGCATACCAGGCCCGGCCCTCGTCATCGAGCGCCACGATCGGCACCAGATGGGCGAGCAGCGCGCCGCTGGAATAGAATTTCTGGCCATTGACCACGACGTGGTCGCCAGCGTCGACGAATTTGGTCTCGAAGTCGGCCGCCCGCTTGGAGCCGAATTCCGAGAACGCGTTGCCGAACCGCGTGCCGGACAGAACTTCGGCGAAGAGCAACTGCTTCTGGGCCTCGTCAGAGACGGTGCGGATGGCGGCGACGACGCCGAGATGGTTCTGCGGAATCTGGCCGAGCGACGGATCGGCCGCCGAGATGATGGTGATCACCTTCGACAGCGTCACATAGGAGAGTTCCGGTCCGCCATAGGCCTTCGGCACGTTGATCGACCACAGGCCGCTCTGCGAAAACGCATCGAGCTCTTCCTTCGGCCAGATGCGCTCGCGGTCCCGCCTGGAGGCGTCCTTGGCGAAGTCTGCGGCCAGTTTTTCCGCCACAGCGATCGCCTCGGCGTCGGTCTTGATGACATGCGCTCTGGCCGACGGACGCTCAACCGGGGGGACGGCGCTGCGGATATCGGACGGCTGCTTCGATTGGATGGTCATGCTGCGGTCTCCTGGGGAAAATGTTGCGATGGAAGCGGCGTGCCGCCGAGATAGTAGGTCTTGATGTCGTCGCGCTGGCGCAGGTCGGCGGCCGACCCTTCCAGCACGCTCTTTCCGTTTTCGAGCACGGTGGCGCGGTCGGCATATTTCAGCGCCACTGCCGAATTCTGCTCGGCGACAAGGATCGAAAGATCTTCGTCCCGATTGAGCCGCTTCAAAGCGCTGAAAATCTCGTCGACGATCAGCGGCGCCAGCCCCATCGAAGGCTCGTCCAGCACGAAGAGTTTCGGCCGCGACATCAGACCGCGGCCGATCGCCGTCATCTGCTGCTCGCCGCCGGAGGTGAGGCCGGACCGGGTTCGGCGCTTCTCGGTGAGCCTGGGGAAAAGCGCATAGACGCGGTCGAGGTCGGCCTTGACGCCGGTGCGGGAAGACGAATGCCCGAGCGCGCCGGTCAGAAGGTTCTCCTCGACCGTCAGCGAGCGGAAGCAGTGTCGGCCCTCGAGGACCTGGACCAGACCCTTGCGGACGAGGTGAGAGGGGGTTGCCCTGGAGACATCCTCGCCGTCGAAAGTGATCCGGCCAGCGGTAACAGTACCGCGCTCGGCCGGGAGGAGATTGGATACGGCGCGTAGCAGGGTCGTCTTGCCGGCGCCGTTGGAGCCGAGCAGTGCGACGATCTCGCCTTTGCCGACCGACAGGTCGACACCGTGCAGGGCGGCGATGGCGCCGTTGTAGACGGCCTCCACGCGACTGACCGACAGGATCGGATTTTCCGGGCTGGACATCGATGACTCCGCAATAGGCAGGAAATCGCGGGCCGGCCCGGGGGGGGGCCGGGCGGTTTTGGGGTAAATTTGGGTGCCCCGAGGAGGGGGGGTTGGGCGGGGGGGGGGTTTTTTGCCG
>NZ_JAMYMZ010000049.1:0-38102 GCF_040318825.1 Mesorhizobium sp. M1006 | reverse complement strand
GACTCAATCTCCTCTTACGACGAAGATTGAATCAGTGCTTCAGGACTGCTGCAACCCGGACTTTTTCAACACTATCGACCCATAGCCGAAACTTCAAGCTGCGATCACAGACGAAGATCGGCAATCTTGAAATCATAGCGCATGATCGGGCGGGCCGGCGTTCTGCGAGCGACGACCCTGAACCCGGCGCGCGCGAAGGTGGAGGCATATCCGCTGCCGGAAGCACTCGGCGATACGTCGGCCTCGAAAGGATAGGCTTCGAGTGCCGGAGCATTTGCACGCCTTGCGACTTCCAGTGCTTCCGCAATCAGCTGGAATGTTACGCCCCGCCTGCGGTATCGTTTTCGCACGTAGAGGCAGGACAGGGACCAGACCGGCCTGTCGTCCACGCGCTTGAGCTGCCATAGCCGATCGAGCCAGGGCAGGGCATCTCGCAGCGTCACCCGGCACCAGCCGACAGCCGTATCGCCGTCGAAAGCGAGCAAACCCGGAGGCGGACCATGCTGGACGGCTTGCCGGAACACTGCGTTGTTTTCCTCGCCGGGCCGCTTTCGATAAGAACGGCCGATCCGCCCGTACATACACCAACAGCGACTGCAGACGGCGCTCTCACCCGTCGTGCTCCGGCTCAGCGCAGAAAACCGAGCACGGCCTGCATGAACTCGGCAGGATACTCGACATTCGACAAGTGGACCGCGGGCAGGACAACCAGTTTCGCGCCGGGCACCGTCGCCGCGATCAGCTCGCTATGGCTGGCGGCTGTCACAGTGTCGTGCCGGCCGGCGATCACCAGCGTTGGCCTGGAAATCAGCGCTATGGTTCGGCGAAGGTCCGCATCGCGAACCGCCGCGAACAAGCCAGCCAAGCCTTGCCGGTCGATAGCCAGCAGCATGGCGCGAAATTCTTCAATGACGGGCTCGTTGGCCGCCAGCATACGCGCAGGAAACCAGTTGCCCAGGAACATCTCGGCGGTTTCGGACATATCCGGCGCCTGCAGCACGGCGGCGATCCGCTCGTCAAACTGCTTTGCCGGTCCGAGGTAGGATGAGGTGTTGCTCAGGATCAAGCGCTCGATCCGCTCGGGCGCGTGGATGCCGAGCCACTGCCCGACGAAGCCGCCCAACGACAAACCAAGGAAGTGTACGCGTTCAATGGCCAGGGCATCGAGCAGCTCGATCACGTCGCGGCCAAGCCGGTCGAGCGAATAAGCGCCGGCCGGAACGCTCGACCCTCCGTGGCCACGAAAGTCATAGCGCAGAACACGGAAATGCTTCGACAGCTCGTCGACCTGCATGTCCCACATCCGCAGTGTGGTGGCGATGGAATTCGACAGCATCAGCACGGGCTTCCCGGCGTCGCCGTCGATGCGGTAGGCGATGCGGGTACCATCGCCGACGGTCACGAAATCCAGCTCATTCATGGTGAATACACCTTCCTTCTTGGAGCGTTGAATGTGGCAAAGCCTAGCTGCGGCGCGCCTTTTGATGATATTACAAAGATCGGACTATCTCTGTAATAGAAGCTGACATGGCCGAATTCACCCTGCACGACCTGCAATGCTTCGATGCCGTGGTCCGCTGCGGCGGCTTTCAGCCTGCGGCGGCCATGCTGCATCGCTCGCACCCGGCGGTGTTCGCAGCCGTTGCAAAGCTGGAGCGGCAACTCGACCTCGTTCTCTTGGATCGCAGCGGCTATCGCGTGCGCCCCACCGAGGCAGGGCTGTCGTTCCATCGCAGGGCACAATCGCTGCTGCGCGAGCTCGGGGGCTTGCGGCTTCATGCTGCTCAGCTGTCAATGGGCGAAGAAAGCGAGATCCATGTGGTGATCGGCGACCTGTGCCCGCGCCCGCAGGCACTGGGCATGCTCGGACGGTTCTTCGCCCAGTGTCCGGGCACACGTCTGCACCTGCATTTCGAGGCGGTGGGCGGCCCGTGGGAGCGCCTCTTCGATGACGAAGCCGATTTGATCCTGCACTGGATCGACAAGAGCGATCCGCGGGTGGAATGGATCGATCTGTGCAAGGTGCCATTCGTTCCCGTGGTGGCTTCGGGCTTTCTGCCGGAGCGGATCAAGCACCCCATCACGCCGGATCAGATGCACGCGTTCACCCAATGTGTCATGCGCGACACGGCCCGCCATTCACCGCAACAAGACTACTTCATGATCGAGGGTGCGCCTCAATGCATGGTGGCCGATCAGGGCATGAAGAAGGAAATCATCCTGCAAGGCCTCGGATGGGGCCACATGCCCCGCTTCCTGATTGAGGAGGAACTGCGCGACGGACGCCTGCAATCCGTCGCCGGCCGTCATCTGCCAGGCCGCACCGAGGAGTTGGTGGTGGCGCGCCGCCGCGACCGGCCGCACGGGCCGATCTCGAACCGTCTGTGGGATCATATCGAGCAAGAGGCGCCGACGTTGCGCCGAGCGCTCGAACCCCGGCAACCTGTCCAGTAGGCGGCCAGCCGGGGCTCAGCGAGGCCGTTCGGAGGGCCAACCACCTGCTGCTCTTCACTGACGTAATTCACGCCTCCGCGCTGCAATTTGCGCATCCGGAATGGGCAATCGCCTTCGACGTGGACCAGGAGGCCGCAATCGCCACACGCAAGAAGGTGCTCGACATGGTGTCGGCGGATGGCCTGCTCGTAGCAGGCATGCACCTGCGCTTTCCAGGCATGGTCATGTTATCCGCGAGGGCAACGCCTATGCCTACGTCCCGCTCCGCACAGCATCTTTTCAACACTGTCGACCGATAGCCGAACTTCAGGCCGCGACCTGTCCAGTGGCGCGTTGACCTGTCCGTGCCATGACGATACGGGATCGGGCCAATCGGCTTCGAGAGGATTGGCCAAATGGTGCATTACGCGGACGGGCGGCCGATCGGCGATCTGACGCTCAGGACGCTGGCCATGCCTTCCGACGCCAATGCGGCAGGCGACATTTTTGGCGGCTGGGTGATGGCGCAGATGGATCTCGCCTGCGGCATCCGCGCCGCCGAGCGCGCCAAGGGCCGCGTGGTGACGGCGGCGGTTAAGGAAATGTCCTTCGCCAAGCCGATGAAGATCGGCGACACGCTGTGCATCTATACGCATGTCGAACGCGTCGGCCGCACCTCGATGACGCTCAAGGTCGAGGCCTGGGCGCAGCGCTATCTCTCCGACCTGATGGAGAAGGTCACCCATGCCGACTTCGTCATGGTGGCGCTGGACGGCGAAGGCAAGCCGAAGGCGGTTCCGGCCGAAGGCTGACCCGGCCTGATTCCAGAAGACGGATTTAAACAGCCGTCTCTCCCGCGCGGGGGATGCGGACAGCGATCCCGCGTGGTCTTTGGCTAACGGGTTCCCGCATGCGCGCCTCTAGCGCGACCGACGGGATATTGGGAGGAAAGACAATGCGTCAACACATGCTGAACGCTGCCCTGGCGGGTGCCTTTGCAGCCTTGCTCTGCCTGTCGTCCGCAAGCGCTTTTGCCGAGGTCAAAAAAGGCGATCCAGGCGCCACCTGCACGTCGGAAAACCGCACCATCAACGGGCAGGCGGCCAAGTGCGAGATCTGCTCGGCGACGAAATGCGACACCAGCGGCACGACGGTGAGCAATTGCCGCAAGGAGACGACCACGACCTGCACGATTGGCGGCAGGGTGGTCAGTCCCAACCCGAAATGGAACCGGATCGAGAAGCTGCCGAAGACCAAGATGCAGTTACAGCAGTAGCGCTCATCCGGAGGCTCCCGGGCAGGTTCAAACCTTTGCAGCACAAGGGTTCAGCTGTGCATGGCGTCGAACTTCTCCCGCGCCGCCTTGACGCGCTCGGTGTTCTTGCGTGCCCATTCGCCGAGCGCATCGACCGGCACCAGCAGTTCGTAGCCAAGATCGGTCAATTCGTAGTCGACCCGCGGCGGGATGGTCGGGAACACGGTGCGTGTAACGAAGCCGTCGCGCTCGAGCCCGCGCAAGGTCGTGGTCAGCATCTTTTGCGAAATCCCGCCGACCGCGCTGCGCAACTCGTTGAAACGCAGCGGCCCGTTGCCAAGCTTGCCGACCACGAGCACCGTCCATTTGTCGCCGACGCGCTGCAGGATTTCCGAGATGGCGCGGCAGTCCTCGGTGCGGTGCGGGTGCCTTGGTAACAAAAAAGTGCCTCCTTGCACATTGAGCGGCCAGTTACTCATATAGCTCAGGTATCTAAACGATACCAGTATTCCCGTAAGGAGAGCCCCCTCTATGTCAAAACCCAAAATCGCCATCATCATTGGTTCAACCCGCGTGGCCCGCTTTGCCGACGTCCCGACCCAATGGATTGCCAAGATAGCCAAGTCGCACGCCGACATCGACGTTGAAGTCGTCGACCTGCGCGATTTCCCGCTGCCGTTCTTCGATGAGGTCGCATCCTCCGCCTGGGCGCCGTCGCAGAACGAAGTGGCGCAGCGCTGGCAAAAGAAGGTCGCCGGATTCGACGGCTTCATCTTCACCGCCGCCGAATACAATCATGGCCCGACGGCCGTGCTGAAGAACGCCATCGACTACGCCGCCAACGAGTGGAACAAGAAGCCGGCCGGCTTCGTCGGCTATGGCAGCGTCGGTGGCGCGCGCGCGGTCGAGCAGCTGAGGCTGCATGCGGTCGAGTTGCAGATGGCGCCGGTGAAGTCCGCCGTACACATCTCCTGGGCCGATTTCCTTGCGGTCAAGCAAGGCGACAAGAAGCTCGACGAGTTCGAGCACCTCAACCAGGCGGCAGCCGCGCTGGTCAACGACATTGCATGGTGGGCCAGGGTGCTGAAGACGGCGCGTCAGGCCGATGCCGTCGCCGAGGAAGTCAAGGCGGCCTGAGCACAGGTTCGAACAGTCCTCCCAAGGATCAATTGTCCCAAGCATTGGGGCGGCGCATGCGCCGCCCCTTTTGTTTACACGGCATGGGCGTCCTGCGCTTGCCGTGGTCTGATGATGCAATCGGCAAGGCGGTCCATCTCATTCAGCTCGTCGGCGTGATGCTGGCCCCACTGGCAAAGTGCCAGCAGGGATCGGCTCGAGGCTGAGGCCGAGCCGCGTCGCCGAATATTCGACGCGCGAAGGCATCTCGGCAAAGATTTCGCGGCGGACGAGGCCGTGCTCTTCCATTTCGCGAAGCTGCTGGATCAGCACTTTCTGGGTGATATCGGGCATCAGCGCCTGCAGCGCCGACAGCCGCCGGGGCGCGTCGAAGAGATGGTACAGGATGACCGCCTTCCAGCGCCCCGAAATCACTTTCAGCGCGCGCTCCGCCGGCAGCATCGGCAGTCTCTTGATCGGCTTGGCCATGGTCACCTCCCGGTCAGCAGCGGACAAATTGGTGTGTAGTCGAAGCCAGGCAGATAGTGGCAAACAGCGGCCGATGCCAACAGCGATCGGTGCATGCGATGAGAGCCATTCAACTGAGCCGCTTCGGCGGGCCCGACGTTCTCGACATAGTCACGGTGCCGAAGCCGGAGCCGCAAGCCGGCGAGGTCCTGGTCCGCGTTCAGGCTGCCGGGGTGAATTTCTTCGAAGTGCTGATGCGCGCGGATCGCTATGCGGTGACGCCGCAACTGCCGATGATCCCTGGCGTCGAGGCCGCCGGGATCGTGGAGGCGCTTGGGCAGGGGGTGGACGCTTCCTTGCTCGGCACGCGCGTCGCCGCGCCGTTGTTCGCCTCGAGCCGCCCGTTTGGCGGCTATGCCGAGTATGTGACGATCGACGCAAGCCTGGCCGTGCCCTTGCCGGATTCGCTCTCGTTCGAAAACGCGACGGCATTGATGGTGCAAGGACTGACGGCATTGTATCTATCGCGGCAAAGCCCGCCCGCCCGCAGATCGGTGCTGGTCGCCGCTGCCGCGGGCGGCGTCGGTTCGTTGCTCGTCCAGCTTGCCAAGCGCGCCGGCGCAGGCCGTGTCATCGCGGCAGCGGGCAGCAAGGCCAAGCTCGACCTTGCTTTGTCGCTGGGAGCCGATGCTGCCGTCGACTACAGCAACACGGATTGGCCGGTGCACGTCCGGGCAGCCACAGACGGCGCCGGCGTCGACATCATCTACGACATTGTCGGCGGCCCGCTGACGGCGGTTGCGCTGGAGGCTCTGGCACCTCGCGGAGAGTTGGTGTTTGCAGCACTCGGCAGATACGCGCTCGGCGCCCCGGAGATGGAGGCGATGATCGGCCGCAACCAGTCGCTGAGGGGTTTTGCCCTGCTGCCGTTGCTGTCTACGGACGGGCTCCGTGACGGCCTTTTGGAGCTTTTCGATCTGGCCGCTGGTGGTCAGCTTGTGGTGACCAAAGGTGGCCGCTTCCCGCTCGACCAGGCCAGCCACGCACATCGCCTGCTGGAGGAGCGCGGCGCGACCGGCAAAGTTGTCTTGATACCTTAGTAGGTGCTCGGCAAGGAGCCGAGGATCCGGGCTTGTGCCGTTCCGGCCGTCAGCGAACCCGGTAGAACGGATTAGGCAGCAGGAACAGCTTCTCGGCATGCCCACCGAACAGGTCGGATGGCTGGTCACCGACATTGGCAATTATTGTGTAGCCGGCCTTTTCGATTTCGGCCCTTATGGGTGCCTTGAAATCTGCTGCGGAGCCGTATTTGGCCCCAGGCTGGACCATGTAAAGGTGCTCGTAGCCGGCATAGCCGGCCGACTGCAGGTTTTGTTCGGTTGCCTGACGCTGGTCCTCCGGACGTCCGGTGATGAAGAACACCGCGACTTTCGCCGTTCGTGCCTGCCGGAAAACCTCCAGCACCGGGTCGATCGCCGAATCCTTCGCAAGCTGATCCCAGGCGGCCCAGCCACAGGGACCGTCGATTGCAATGTCGCAGGCGCCGCCGATCGGGCGGCCGAAATTGTCACGTGTGATCACTTCCCAGTTGGCCAAAGCCGTCTCGTCGATATCGAGCACCAGTGCGGGGCGAGGCACCTCCATTGCGCGCTTGACGACCCAGTCGCCTGCCTGCTTCGCCACAGCGGCAAGGTCGCGATCATAGTCGCCGGAATCATGATAATTGGCAGCCGCCAGCATCGCATCGCCGACATTGGCCGGCTGGGACGGGCTTGTGAGAAGGAGCGAGTCGGAACGTGCCGGCGCAGGAACATTTGTGCCAATCATCAGCACGATTGCCCCGGCACGCGCAATTCTATTCCAGCCAATCGCCCGCATCACGGGACTTTGCGGTCACGAGAAGTCGGCTGTCAAGCGAGGTCTTCCACGGTAGTGTCTCAGTTTGAAATTTGAAATATGCGAAAGCGCCTATCCCGGTTTGCTCGCCTAGGCGAAACCGCCTATGTGCTCAGCGGAAAGCATGGAAGGCACCCAATGTCAGATCCGATTCAGTTGCTACCATTCGCCTTGTTGACAGTCCTCACAGCAATCCCCGCGTGGGTGCTGTTTGGGCGACTAAGAATGTCTCGGGCGTGGGTGCTTCTCTCTGTGGTCCCGTTGGGAATGATAATCATTCTCTGGGTCGTCGCGTATAAGCGCTGGCCAATTCAGGAGGCAGCAATTGCCCACCGGACCTAGAGGCCAGAAGCGCCCCGCCGATGTGATCGGCAACGCCGTCCGCGTCATGCGCATGCAAGACTCCTGCGAGGAAGTCGAGCTTCGGTGGCCAGGCACGCCGCCACCGCCTGACTACGATGGACCGTCGTCTTAATTTCAAACTGAGACACTACCTTCCACAGGTCCGCGAACCTGCGACGCTGAATTGGACATTCCAGATGCCGAATGTCTCTATGGGTTGCTGCACGCTACACGATTTCTGCCGTCGCGGTCTTTGCCTCCAAACAGGTGACGCACCGCCGGAACCGCCGGTCGAAATGCGTCACCCGAAAATCATGGCCGTTACGCGCTTTGCCGTGCCCTACGCCGCCTGAACGATCTCGACCAGTTCAACGTCGAACACGAGATCGCGTCCGGCCAACGGATGATTGCCGTCGAGCTTGACGCTGGTGTCGTCCACGCCGACGACTGTTACCGGCATCGGGCGCCCTTCCGGGGTTCTGACCTGCAGTCGAGCGCCGATATCGACATTGATATTGTCTGGTACGCGGGCGCGATCGACGGTCATGACCGCTTCGGGGCGGTGGGGGCCATAGGCGGCGTCGGCGGGAATGGTGACGGTGCTTTTCGCGCCCACCTCCATACCCTCGACATGGGTTTCGAGCCCGGCGATCACTTGTCCTTCACCCAACGTGAATTGCAGCGGTTCGTTGCCGGAAGAATCGAACTGAGTGCCGTCAGCCAGGCGGCCATTGTAATTGATGCGCACGGTGTCGCCATTCTTGGCCTGTGTCATGATAGCCATCCTTTGAAAGTTTCGAGGGGCCGGCCAAAGCTCACGGTCCCGTCCTCGATCATCCACGCACTTAGGTGCGCGGCGCGAAACGCTAAAACTAGGGACCTGGCTGCCGATGTAAACCCCGATTGAGCGACGCCGGCATGACCCGCCGGCGTTCGTCGCCTTCGGCAGCAGTGCACCGGACTAGCGGTCATGCCGGCTCAACCCATTCAGGCGACGTGCAAATGGCGGCTAGATCAGGTTATGGCCGCCATCGATGCGGATCGTCTCGCCGGTCGTGAAGTCGCTTTCCATGAGGTAGAGGTAGGCGGCGGCGACATCCGCAGCGGTCGGAATTTTTCTCGATGGCAACCGGGCAGCCATGTCGGCAAAGAAGCTGGATTTGGCTTCTCCAACAATGTCCCACATCGGTGTGTCGACCCATCCGGGCGACACGACATTGACGCGCGTCGGGGCCAGTTCGAGCGCCAGGGCGCGGGCGAAGTAGCTGAATGAACCGGCAATCGCGGAGACGACCGAGCCTCCCGGCACCGGCGGCCGATCCTTATTTATTCCCGAGGTGAAGGTCATCGAGCCGCCGGCTTTCAGGGTGCGCACAGCATGCTTGGAGAGCATGACGGCGCCAATCAGCTTGTTATCGACGAAGCCTCGCACAGCCTCCATGTCGGTACTGCCGATGGGATCGCCGGGCGGCAGTGTTCCGGCGGTCGATACGAGGTGATCGAAGGGACCGACCTCGTTGAACAGGCGAGCGACGTCCGCTTCGTCGGTCATGTCGGCGACCACGCTGGTCACGCGGCCCGCATTGAGCGTCCGTTCGGCAGCCAGCAGTTTCTCGGGCGAGCGTCCGACGATCACGACCTTCGCTCCGCCGTTGAGAGCAGCTTCCGCGACGCCGAGACCGATGCCGGAACTACCGCCGACGACGATGACTTTCCTGTCCACGAGCGATGTCATGAGGGTTCTCCGTTCGTTGCGATTGCGGTGAGGGTCAGGCCTTGCCGGCATAGGCGGCTTCGAGGTCGGCGATGATGATCTTGCGCATCCCGTACATCGCCTGCCGGACGCGGTTGGCCTTTTCGCGGTCCGGATCGGCACCGAGCCGCGGCAGGATTTCCGGGATGACCTGCCAGTAGACGCCGTATCTGTCGGTGAGCCAGCCGCAGGGTTGTGCCCTGCCGCCGCCGGCGGTGAGCGCCTCATAGTAGTAGTCGGTCTCGGCTTGGTCCCTGGTCTCGATGTAGAGCGAGAGCCGCTCGTTGAAAGGCGGCTGCGGCCCGGCGTTGAGCGCTGTAAGGTGCAGTCCTTCGAGCTCGAAATCGAAGGTGGCATGCGGGACCGTCTTGTTGGTTCCGGACACCCAGTCGGTGTATTCGATGGTCTGGAGCGCTTTGCTGTTCTTGAAGACCGAGAGATAGAAATCGCGGGCTTGCTCCGCGTCGGTGTTGAACCAGAGGAATGGGTGGATGGTGGCCATGTCCGTTCTCCATTAATTCCTTGCGACAGCGATCTTTTGCGAAGAGCCTGTCCGCTGTTGCTTTCGTTCAGGCTAGCGGTGGTCCGACGGCCGATAGACCGAGCCGTCCCAGTCGCGGGCAAATCCGAGGTCTTCGAGCCGGCGGGTAGAGAAGCGTGCAATCTGCCGCCCGGTCCGGCGCCGGCTGCTCGAGGCGAGGACGCGGCCGGCCATGCCGGTCAGGACGTCGACGATGGCTTCAACTCGTTTGGCGTTCATGGTGCTCTCCCAGAGTGGCGGCAGTTTTGGTTTCAGCAGTTGCCCCGCGACTTTTGTCAGCGAGAGTATCAGTCACATCAAATCGCCTTTTGAAGCGGCGGTGAATGACTGACTACGCGAGCAAACATGCAGTGTTCCGGCCTGGACGACAAACGACTTATCGGCGACAATGTGTGAGCATTGCTCACACATAGGTCTCGGTCCATTCCCCGGAAGCTGCCTCCCCTCACCACCTTGCCGAGCTTCGAAGCGGCGGCGCGCCTGTTGAGTTTCTCCAAGGCGGCAGAGGAACTTCATGTCACCCACGGTGCGATCAGCCGGGCGATCAAGAATCTTGAGGATCAGCTCGGTGTGCAGCTGTTCGAGCGCGGTACGCGTTCGGTGAGTCTGACAGCCGTCGGCGAGCCCTATGCGCGGGCGGTGCGCGAGGCGCTCGCCCAGTTGGCCACCGCCACCGCTGCAGCAACAGCCCGCTATTCGAGCTCGACATTGAACGTCAGCACCTCCGATGGCTTCGCGGGAAGATGGCTGGTGCCACGCCTCTACCGCTTTCACCGTGCGCATGGCGACATCGATGTGCGGGTTTCGACGAGCGGGAAGCTGACCAACTTCCTCGGCGACGGCATCGATGTCGCCGTCCGTTATGGCAATGGAAACTATCCGGGGCTCACGTCAGAGTTCCTCACCGGCGAGGAGGTGTTTCCAGTGTGCAGCCCAAAGCTTCTTGAGGGTGCACATCCGCTCCGCACGCCTCAGGACCTCAAACACCACACGCTGATCCGTGACAGCTTTCCGATCGACTGGGCGACCTGGCTGGCAAGCGCCGGGGTCGAGGGCGTGGACCCGCAGAGCGGGATTACCTTTGACTCTGCCACCTTTGCCATGGAGTCGGCCGCACAAGGCGAGGGC
This sequence comes from Mesorhizobium sp. M1006, assembly GCF_040318825.1. NCBI lineage: Bacteria > Pseudomonadati > Pseudomonadota > Alphaproteobacteria > Hyphomicrobiales > Phyllobacteriaceae > Mesorhizobium > Mesorhizobium sp. M1006. Next base: position 27,170 of record NZ_JAMYMZ010000049.1, on the reverse strand, counting down.
GTGGTGCTCGGCCGGACCATGCTCGTTGCGGCCGACCTTGCCGCCGGGCGACTTGTCCGCCCCTTCGGCCACGCCCTGAAATCCCCCTCCAGCTTCTATTTCGTCTACCCGCCGGAGGCGATCCGTCAGCGCAAAGTCAAGGCTTTCAGGGATTGGCTGCTTTCAGAAGTCACGCCGCAAATGGACTGACGGGAAGGCCGAGAGAACAGGATCGTCTACATCGAGTGGTTACTATCGGCTCGCCCGAAACGCGGTGACGATCCAGGCACGCGAGTCGAAAAGCACACCGTCTGCGGTCAAATGCGCGTCGAGCAGATCGCGCAACCGCCGCAGCGCCGCGTCGACATCCACATCCGCGCGGGCGAGCGGATCCTTGACCAGTTGCAGGCCAAGCAAAGCGTCATAGGCCGCATCGATGTCCTGGCCGTAGAAGACCGGCTCATGCACTTCGGCAAAGTCGACCGAAACGAAACCGGATGCACGCAAGATCTCCGCGGTGATGGCGGGGTCGCCAAGCGAAAACGGGGTGGCGGCGCCCCTCGATATGGCGGTCCCCGGCGCAATCGCCCGCTGAATGGCAGTCGCCCACTCGTTGCGGCCCTCGCACTGCCATACCATCCATACAAGACGTGCCCCTGGTCGCAACGCCCGGCCGATGTTGGCGAACGCCGCCGCCGGGTCGGCAAAGAACATCACTCCAAACCGACTAATGCACAGATCGAAACCGGCAGGCGGAAATACCAGCAATTGCGCATCGCCACGCTCAAAGGCGACGTTTCGCAATCCCTCTTTCGCGCTACACTTCCGGGCGATCTCGAGCATCTGCGCCGATACGTCCACGCCGAGCACGCTGCCTTCCACCGCGACACGGGCAGCATCACGAGAGGATTGTCCCGAACCGCATCCGATATCGAGCACGCGATCGCGCGTTCCCACCTTGACCGCAGCCCTGAAGACCTCGTTGTGCCGTCGCAGTTCGGCGTCATAAAACGCAGCGCAGTTCAGCACCATCGCACGCCTGCCTGGAGATGATGGGCCGGCAGCATTTCCGGCCGCTCTGCCCTGACCTTTTCGCGTCGGGCCACCCCCGAAACTGTCAGCCGCGCCGCGCCGCCTCGATCGCTGCAACGTCGATTTTCTTCATCTCCATCATCGCCTCGAATGCGCGCTTTGCTTCATCGCCGCCGGCGGCCATCGCTTCGGTCAGCACGCGCGGCGTGATTTGCCAGGAGATGCCCCATTTGTCCTTGCACCAGCCGCAGGCACTTTCCTGGCCGCCATTGCCGACGATGGCGTTCCAATAGCGGTCGGTCTCCTGCTGATCGTCGGTGGCGATCTGGAAGGAGAAGGCTTCGTTGTGTTTAAACGCGGGCCCGCCATTGAGGCCGAGACAGGGGATGCCGACGACCGTGAACTCGACCGTCAGCACGTCGCCTGCCTTGCCGGACGGGTAGTCGCTGGGAGCGCGGTGGACGGATTTCACCGAACTGTCGGGAAAAATCTCGGAATAGAAGCGGGCCGCAGCCTCGGCGTCCTTGTCGTACCAAAGGCAGATCGTGTTCTTGGCGATTGTCATTGCTGGTCCCTTTGCTTTCGAAATCAATCTGGGCTTTTGAAATCAACCCGGGTTGCATCGGCGTTGCACCGGACATGGAAATGCGCTCGTGCCATCGACGTTCCGACAGCAGCAGCTGCCCGGAATCAAGGTACCACGGCTGGTGCTTTCAGGACCAGATACGGGCAGTGACTCGAACCGGCGATGGTCCGCCTGGTCCGACCGGCGGCCTCACTCTTTGCGAAGGGCAGCGCCGCTTTGCTCAAGGTCGCGCTGGCTTTCCGTTGGCGCGCCGTTGTCTCAGAAGGCGCATGAGCAAGTTCCGTCTGTCCTTGCGCGGGACGAGTTCGATATCGCTGACAAGTTTTGCGCCGCCCTTGTGCCGCTCCAATGTGATCTTGCGGCTGTGGAAGGCCTCCAGCTCGGCGCGGTGCGCTACGCTTATGATGGTGACCTTCGGCAATTCGCGAATAATCATCTCCATCATCTTGTCCTGGCTCTTCTCATCGAGTGCCGACGTTGCCTCGTCCAGCACGATGATATCGGGGCGGTGCAGTAGAAGACGCGCAAAGGCGAGGCGCTGCTTTTCGCCACCCGACAAGGTCTGGTCCCATGGCGCGTCCTCCTCGATCCGGTCGTTGAGGTAGTCGAGTCCCACCTTGTCGAGGGCAGCCTTGATCTTATCCAGCGTCCAGTTGTCGGCGGCGCCTGGATAGGCGACAGCGCGGCGAAGCGTCCCGGTCGGGATGTAGGGCCGTTGCGGCAACATGAACAACCGTCTGTCGGCGCGGATGTTGACGCTGCCGCTACCCCATGGCCACAGACCCGCGACGGCCCGCACCAGCGTACTCTTGCCCGAGCCGGATTCGCCGGCGACGAGCACCCGCTCGCCTGGTTCGATCACGACCTCGGTTTCCTTGACCACGGCGGTGCCGTCGTCGAGCGACACGGAGAGATTGTTCAGGCTGAGCATCGCATTGCCGCCGGTCTCGCCGCGCTTTATGCGTCCCAGCGTGTTGCTCTGTTCCGCCCGCTCGAGCCCGTCGAGCGACATCATCAGCGAAGCGATGCGCCGAGCACAGGCGTTCCAATCGGCGAGACGGGGATAGTTGTCGACCAGCCATCCGAACGCGCCCTGCACGATGGCAAAGGCCGAGGCAGCCTGCATGACCTGTCCAAGTGTCATGCTGCCTTCGAGGAACTTTGGAGCGCAAAGCAAGACCGGCACGACAGGCGCAAACAGGCTCGACCCCTGAGACACCAGTGCCGTGCGCATGTGCTGGCCTGCAAGGAGCGCCCATTGCCTGAGCACATGGGCAAATGTCTTGTCCATGCCGCTGCGCTCCTCCTCCTCGCCGCCGAGCAATGCGATGCTCTCGCCGTTTTCCCGCACGCGCGTCAGCGTGTAGCGGAACTCGGCTTCCGCCTGATTTTTTTCCTCGGAGAGGTGGACGAAATGGCGGCCAATGACCGCCATCGAAGTGGACGTGATCGCGGAATAGAGCACTGCGGTGATGACTAGGAAGCCGGGAATGGTGACGGTCGAACCTGCAATCGTCAGGGTCAGGGCGCCGCCGATCGTCCAGAGCACCACGATGAAGGTCGAGGCCGACAGAAATGCGACGATGACACCGGCGATGAAATCGACGGGCGATTCGGTGGCAATCCGCAAATCCTCGGCGATGCGGGCTTCGGGGTTGCTGTGATCGCCGCCGACGAGGTTCAGCTGATAGTAGCGGCCGCTTGCGAGCCAGCGCGCGATGACCGCGGTGGTGAGCCAGGACCGCCAGCGGCGCTGTATCCTCATGCGAAAGAAGACCTGTGCCACCACAAGGCTGGCGCTTCCGATCACGAGTGGCAGGAATACGGCGCTCAGCCAATATACGGTGTGGGCATTGCGTTGCTCAATGGCGTCGAAAATTGCGCGATTCCAGACATTGATCCCATACTGGAAGCCGACATTGGCGACGATCAGGACCAACAGCCCGATCGTCAACGGCCAGGCGACCCTGTCGCCGCTGCCGCCCCAGTAACCGCGCGCGCTGATCCAGAAGCGCTTAAGCAGGTATCTCTTGCGCGCCCGCTCGGCCTCTTCAGGTGTCAGCTCAGGATCGGGTTCGGTGACGTCCGGCGGCGGCGCGGGCTGGCCGACGACCTCTGACGCGACTTCGACAGTCGATTGTTTCTCGCGGCGCGACTTCTCGGCATCGCGCGATTGGGCGCCGTCAACCGATTTCAGCTTAAATTTAGCCTCGGGCATCCGGCGATAACGGGTTAAAAATCAGAAGGTTTCATAGCGTCAGCCGCCGAGTCTCGCGAACTGTAGCCTCAAGAAGTGGCGCCAACGTCAATTGAGCGCTGCCCATCCAGTCAAAAGGATGAGGGCCAACGTGACCAACGCTCCAGAGACGTACAGAATCGTCCCGAGACTATCTCCCTTGGCGGCGTTTCCGCCATGCCGATAGATTCCCAGATGGAGGAGGCGTATCGCCAGGTGAGCCCAGACCAATGTCGCCAAAGTGGGCGCTCCAACACCAATCATCATCGCTGGCACTGCGGGCACGATCAAGGGCGCCAGTGCCTCGACCGAATTCATGTGAACCCGGTCGATCCTATAGCGCCGGTTGTCGTCGTCTGCCGGGACTACCGGTCCTGCCAGCGCTCCTGCAAACCTCTGGACGAACCCGAGTAGACTGCCAACACTACCGATAGCAAGCAGAGCGCGAGCACGCCGAGAAGACTTAACCAATAGTTTTCCATGTTGTCTCCGCTCCCTGGAATCGCAGTGGACCAGACGGTGCTTGCGAGTCATGCTCGCAAGGGCGCGGACGGGTCAGGCCGCCGCACCGGGGAAAAGGCCCTGGAACCGCCGCAGGTACAGCGGCCAGCCTTGATCGCTATCAACCCCCACGCGCACGCCCTCCCAGCCTTCGCCATGGCGCTCGAGATTCCGGTGCTCGATCTCGACCCGGGTCCGGTTCTCCGTCTCAGGCGTGAACCTGACTTCCCATTCGCTGGTTTTGTTCAGGTCGCTCTCAATCTGCCACCGAGGACTGATGTCCCAGCTCAGAACGAGCCGGCTGGGGGGATCGTAAGCCAACACACGAGCCCAGTGGCACTCGCTGCCGTCCACGCCGCGATCGTAAAGGTGGCCCCCGACCCAGGGTTCGAAGATGGTCTCTGCGATCGGTACGGCAAGAAGATTGTGCTCGCGAGGTTTGAATTTCCCGAAATCCTCGGTGAAGACCTTGAAGGCACGCGCGATAGGTGCCTCGACAACGACGAAATGCCTTACGGGCGCGGTTGCAGGAAGCTTGCTCATGGCTGGTCCTTCTTTGGGTGCTCGACGGCCAGTTTGTAGCTCGCCAGGGTCTTGCTCCAGAACTGATCGATTTCCGCGCGCAGACTTGCTAGGCCGTCCGGATCGATACGGTATATTCGTTCCTTGCCTGAGCGCGTGTCGGCCACAAGCCCGGCATCCTTGAGTACTTTCAAGTGCTGAGAGACCGCCGGCCTGGTTACAGGCAGCACACGAGCAAGTCCGCTGACCGAACAAGGCTGTTCGACCAACAATTCGAATATCGTGCGCCTCGTCGAGTCTCCGAGCGCTGTCCAATGTTTCGCGTTAGTGGCCACTAACGCGAACTTAAATCGATGGGCCTGCGCTGTCAACCTGGAGGGGTCGACGGTGCGGAACCACAGCCCCGGTCGGACCCTGTCGGTTAACGGGAAAACTGTTGCTCGCGTTTTCGGAATTGCTCACGCGCCAGCCCCGAGTTCCGGAACAAGGGTGCGATTTTGCCGTTGAGCCAGAAACTGGAAGCGACCCGCATGTCCGAATTGCCGAACGAAGAGATCGAAGGGCGGCTGAACGCCCAGCGCGAGACTCTGGCGCTGGTCGTTGCGCTGCTTGCCAGCAAGGATACGGCACCCGAGCGAATATGGGCCGAACTGGAGGCCCGTTTTCAGTTTCAGAACAGTCAGGAGGACCCTGGCGTCCTGCCAAGCCGCGCATTCGCCATCGAAGCTGCGAAGATGCGGGAGTTCAAGCTGATCGCCGAAGAGGCGCAGGCGCGCAATGCGGAATGGAACGGCAGGGACAAGCCACAGGGCGCCAGCTGAAACCCCGGAGAGTGGATGCAGGACCGGCTATTTTACGATGACTGAGCAAGCGTCAGCTTTGCTGCAAAAGTGTACGTGCCAACTCTTGCCATTCCTCGTCAAGCGTTAAGGTCGACGGCGCCGCGTCGCTGCGGCGATACCAATATTCCGCATTCGACTGGTCGCCTTCCTTGCGGTGGAGATAGGCATGCACGTGCATGCCCGCCGTATCGTCGCGATGCTGCGCGCACTCGTGCGCCTTAGCCCAATCGCCCTTTGCATCCCACCACAGCGCCTGCAGGGCAGGGCTCAAGCCGGCTGGCGGCTGTGGTTTTGCAATCGAATCCCTGAAGGCTTGCAGATCCATTTTTCCACCATAGTGACGTACAGGCGCCGATAATACCCGCACCGGCAGCCGACTGGTAGCATGCTCCGGGCGAAATAACGGGTCAGGAACGCTGTCCCGAACACAAGTCGCCGCGGCCGCAAGCCATCGTGCAGGGTACCGCGATCGGTCTCCACAATCCGCAGAATCGGTATTCCCAGTTCGAGCACGACGCCCACCTGGGGGATAACCTCTCAGATCTCAAGAAGGGCCGATTATCTCTGCGATTGTACCATCTGGGCAATAGAAATGCTGCCACTTCACTCCCGCAGCATGTTGGATCTCGCCAATAAAATCGACTCCGGCGGCAATCATCGCCGCGCGTGTTGCTTCGAAATCATCGACGCGGAGTCCGACGACCGGCCCGGTCGTGAAAAAGGCATGAAACTTATCGCCCGGTCCATAGAGCTCAAACACCGTGCCATCTGCCAGCGCAAAGCCAACCAGGTCATCACGCTGCCGGACAACAGGCGCCCCGATCACATCGCGGAAAAGCTCTACCATGTCGTCGAGGCGCTCTGTGCGAATTCCTACAAATCCAACGCCGCACCCCGCCATATACAGCTCCAGTCCACTTCCTATGTGATTTCCGCCGATGTGATTTCCGCTTGTCGACCCACGCTGGCGCCAACTCGTCGCTATTTCGCCTGCAACTTGCGCTGTTGTGAGAAGGTCCGCAATGGGGTCAAGGGCTGCATCCGAACAGTCAGCACCCCGCACCGCTTCTTACCGCACGACCTCGCGGTGGCCGCCGGGCAGGCGGGTGGCGATGAGCTTGTCGATGCGGCGGCCGTCGAGGTCGACGACCTCGAAGCGCCAGCCTTGCGCGTCGACGCATTCGCCGGTCGCCGGCAGATGGTGCAAATGCGACAGCACATAGCCGGCGACGGTTTCGTAATCGCGGCTCTCAGGCAGGTCGATGCCGAGGACCTCTGCCATCTCGTCGGCCTGCATATAGCCGGCGAGCAGCCATGAGCCGTCCTCGCGCTTGACGGCGTTTTCCTCTTCGCCGGCGTCGAGATCCGAACGGAAGACGCCGGTGATCGCTTCCAGAATGTCGGCCGGGGTGACGATGCCTTCGAAATGGCCGTATTCGTCATGCACCAGCGCCATCGGCACGTCGGATTCCTTCAGCGTCGCAAGCACGTCCAGCGCGTCGGCCTGGTCATGCACGATCGGCGCGGTGCGCACGTGCCGGCGCGGGTCGAGGGTGCGTCCGCCCAGCATCGCGGCCAGCACGTCGCGGGTCTGGACGACGCCGATCATGGCGTCGACGCCGCCGTCGCCGGCCGGCAGGCGCGAATGCTGGGTGTCCATCAGCAGCTTCCTGATGGCCGCCTCGTCGGATTGCACATTGATCCAGTCGACTTCGGTGCGCGGCGTCATCACCGCGCGCACGGCACGGTCGCCGAGCCGCATGACGCCGGCGATCATCCGCCGTTCGTCGGATTCAATGGTGCCGTGGTGCTCGGCTTCGGCGACCAGCATCTTGATCTCCTCGTCGGTGACCTTATCCTCGCTCTGACCGCGCTGGCCAAGCAGCCACAGGAGGGCGCGGCCGGAAAAATCGAGCAGGAAGACCAGCGGCGCCGAGACGCTGGCGAGGATGGTCATTGCCGGGGCGACCCTGACGGCTACCCGTTCGGGGTCGCGCAATGCGATCTGCTTGGGCACCAGTTCGCCGATGATCAGCGAGCCATAGGTGATGAGGGCGACGACGATGCCGACGCCGAGCGGATCGGCGAGGCTTTCGCGGATGCCGGCCGACGCCAGGGAGGTGGCCAGCCGCTCGCCGAGCGTGGCGCCGGAAAAGGCGCCGGACAAGACGCCGACCAAAGTGATGCCGATCTGCACCGAGGACAGGAATTTTCCCGGATTGGCGCCGAGCGCCAGGGCCCGGCCGGCGCCCTTGACGTTGCGGTCGATCATCGTCTTGAGGCGCGCCGGCCGCGACGAGACGATGGCGAGCTCGGACATCGACAGAAGGCCGTTAATGCAGATGAGGACGACCACGATGGCAATTTCAGCATAAAGCATGCCGGGTCCATAGCATTGCCGCGCTGTTTTCGAAAATAGGACGGTCGCGCTTTTTAAATTTAGCGAGCCGGGCAACCAGGCGGCACTCCTGCCGCATCCCAGGACGGCGCGGCAAAATGCTCGATCAGGGCGTCGACGACGACGCGCACCTTTGGCGCGAGATTGCGTGTTACCGGCCAGATGGCATGCACCACGGTGTTTTCGACAAGACAGTCCGACAGAACCATTTCGAGCTCGCCGCGCCTGATGCTGTCGGCCGTCAGCCATGTCGGCAGATAGACGATGCCGCAGCCGGCCAGTACCGCATCGAGCATCGGTTCGCCGTGACCGAGCACCAGCCGCGCCTTGGGCGCGAATTTTTCGAGACGGCCGTCGGCATGCCTGACGGTCCAGGGATGGACCGTGCCGTCGCGGCCGTAGCCGATGAGGCTGTGCCTGGCCAGGTCCTCGATCGATTGCGGCCTGCCATGGGCGTCGAGATAGGCGGGGGCGGCGCAGACGCCCGAACGCTGGGCATAGATGCGGCGCGCGGCGAGCGACAAGCTGTCGTCGAGGTCGCCCATACGCACCGTCAGGTCGATGCCTTCCTCGATCAAGTCGACGCGCCGGTCGTTGAAGGAGATTTCCATCGTCAGATCCGGATATCTTTTGGAAATCTCGAACAGCACTGGGGCGACGCACCGGCGGCCGAAGGCCAGAGGCAGGTCGACACGAAGCCGGCCGGAAGGCACCTGCTTGCGGGAAGCGAGCAGCGACTGGGCGGCATCGATCTCGGCCAATGCCCTGACGCAGGCTTCGTAATAGCTCAGGCCCTCGCTGGTCGGGCTGAGGCTGCGGGTGGTGCGGTTGAGCAGGCGAACGCCTAATCGCTGTTCCAGCTGCGCGATCGACTTGCCGACCGCCGATTTGGTGACATGCAGCCGCGCGCCGGCGCCGGTGAAGCTTCCGGCCTCCACCGCGTGAACGAATGCGACGATGCCTTGCAAATTGGCCGATTCCAATGAAGCGCTCCTATTGTAGAGTTTTGCTCCTTAATCTGTTGCAGAACATGCCACATGGAAGCACTTTTCTCCATAGTGAAACGGCGTAAATGTCTCGCGCAATCATCAACCACGGAGCGAGAACCAAATGAGCACCGAAAACAGATCCTGGCAGATGAACGGTTTCGGCCTGTCCAGGTTGAAGCCGGCTGATGGAAAGCTGCCCCAAGCCGGGCCGCATGATCTTCTGGTACGCGTCACAGCGGTATCGCTGAATTACAAGGACAGGATGATCGTCGATGGCGTGCTGATACCGGACCTCAGCTTTCCGTTCGTGCCGACATCGGACGCGGTAGGCGAAGTAGTCGCCACCGGCAGCGAAGTCAGCCGCTTCGGCATCGGGCAGCGCGTGCTCGGCCAGGTGATCGCCGACTGGCCGGACGGCGACGCCCCGCCGGTGCTGCACAAGCATACGCTTGGTTCGTCACTGCCCGGCATGCTGTCCGAGCATGTGCTTTTTCATGAGGATGCCGCCGTGGCGGCGCCGCCGCAGCTCAGCGACGTCGAGGCATCGACGCTGCCGATTGCGGCGCTGACGGCGTGGTTCGCGCTGGTCGAGGAGGCCAAGCCGATCCCGGGCGAAACCGTTCTCATCCAGGGCACCGGCGGCGTGTCGCTGTTTGCGCTGCAATTTGCCGCCGCCTTCGGCCTGCGCACCATCATCACCTCGAGCAGCGACGAGAAGCTCGAGCGGGCGAAGGCGCTCGGCGCCTGGAAGAGGATCAATTATCGCAGCCAGCCGGCATGGGACGAGGCGGCGCGCGAACTGACAAACGGGGCCGGCGTCAGCCATGTGCTGGAAATGGTTGGCGGCGACAATGCGCGACGCTCGCTCAACGCGCTGGGCGCCGACGGCCGGCTGTCGGTGATCGGCCTTCTCGGCAGCATGGAACTCAATTTTCCGGTCCTGCCGTTCATACGCAACCGGATCGTCGTACAAGGCATATCGATCGGCCACCGCCGCGCCTTCGAGCGAATGAACCAGGCGATCGAGACGCTCGCGATCAAGCCGGTGATCGACAAGGTGTTTGGCTTCGACGAGGTGCCGCAGGCATTTGAGCGTCTGGAGACAGGACCGTTCGGCAAGATCGTGATCACCGTGCCCTGAGCCCGCCGGGACGAAATGGCTGTCAGACGGGAAGGCCGATTGCGCGCCTACGGCAGTTGCAGCAGGACCCCGATGATGGCCCTGCCGTCGGTGAAATAGGGATCGCCTTCGCCGTTGCGCCCGGTCTTTGTGGCGCCGACGCCTGGTATCTCGCTGGTCGAGATCAGCATGCCGGCGGCGGAGAGGTCGCGCATTAGCCCGTCGCGCTCGGCGTCGACGTCGGGGCCGATATGATGGGTGATCGCGCCGGTGTCATGGCTGAGGCCGACGCCCCGGTCGAAGCTTGCCGAGCCGAGCCAGAGCGGCCGGCCGTCGTCTCCGGTCGCATCGGTCTGCCAGAAGCGGACGTGATGGCGCCGGTCGGCACTGTCGCCGACCGGCTTTTCGAAGGCGAGGTCCTGGGCGCGGCCTTCGAACAAAAGCCGGCTGACCGGCGCGTCGGGATAGGGGCGGTTGAACAGCACGCTTTCGCCGATCTCGATGGCGGTCTTCAGCGTGATGGCGTCTGCCGTATCCCAACCGGCGACGGCAAAAGCATGGACAAGCTCCTTCTTGGTGCCGACAAGGCCGACATTGATCGGATCGCCCGGAATACCTTGCGGCGTGTGCGTCACCATCTCGAATTGCTGATTGCGAAAATTGCGGTCCCGCAACGTCCAGAACTCAGGCGCGGCGAAATAGGCGAGCGAAAGATAAGCGGCACAGCATGCCACCAGCCAGGTCGTTGCACGTCGTCGAAGGCTTCGTCGGCTCAAGAGGCACCACCCAAGCGTCTGCGCATCATCTTAACCGGCGCAGCAAGTCTTGGGCAGGGGCTGCAATCAGCGGCAGGCGCGATAGCCGTTCTTGCGGTTCTTGATGTCGAAATGGAAATGGTTGCGGTGATCGTAATTGTAGCCGGGGCCGAGCACGGTGGTGAAATACTGGCAGCCGTCGGCGCGGACATTGTTGAGGAAGCCGCGGGTGCGGAAGGCGAACAGGCCGGGCTTGCGGACGTCGATGTCGTCGCCATTGTTAAGCTCGATGCTCATCACGTCGAGCGCATTGCCCTTGCCGTGTTCCGACAAAACACCTTCGCCGGCAATCCTGCGGCAGGAATAGCTCGAGCCCTGGTGGATGGTCTTGACGCCTGAGAAATAGCGCCAGCGGGCCGACGGCACGAGTTCGTTCCTGGTCCAGCCGGCAAAGGTGGCGGCCATGTCGCAGGTCAGCGTCGCGGCCGGCTTCATCTCGACGCTGCCGATGGCCGAGACCTTGACCGGATAGTCGATGCCGCACTGGCCTTCATGGATCGGCGCCACGTCGGTGTAGACGACGCCGAGGCGTTTCAGTTCCTTGCGGCAATCGATCTCGGTGGCCGGCATCTGTTCGGCCGGCGACATCGGGTTGTCCAGGCGCGGATAGGCGGCCGTCATAAAGGGATTGGACGGGACGAGGCGCTGCATACCCGAATATTGCGGCCCGGAATCTTGCGCGCCGGAATATTGCGCGCCGGAATTGGGCGGGACGGCAGCGGTCTGGCTGCCGACATCGACGGCCGGCTGCAGCGACAGCACGCTGCCGGTATTGCAGGCTGAGACCGCCGCCACGGCAAGCAGGGCGGCAAGCCTTCCGGCCATGCGCGCGCATTCTGTGTGCCGCGCAGCGGCAAGCGCAGCGCGAAATAGCCCGGCCATCGGAAGGGTTCCTGTCCCCAGATGGCACAGACTCTAAACCTGAAGAGTAAAGGAAAAATCAGCGGCGCCGTTCACGCCTGCGGCCAAATTGCGGCGCCCAGTACCGGCGGCCGGCGTCATTGGCAAAACGTGCCGCCATTGCGGCGCGGCTCGAGATCGAAATGGAGATGCAGCGAATGATCGGCATCGCTGCCGGGACCAAGCACGGTCTTGAACGGCCCGCAGGCCGCCTTGCGCACTGTGTCCAGGAATTTCGCGTCCTTTTCCGGCGGCGTTGGCCCGACATCGATCTCCTTGCCGTCGGAAAGCGTGAAGCTGGCGATGTCGAGCGCGTTGCCGAAGGCGTGCTCCGACAGTTTGCCGCCGGCGTGGCGCGGCCGGCAGACGAAGGCGGAGGCCTGGCCGATCGATTTGATATCCATGCCGAACTCGGCCTTTGCCGCAGGCTGGATGACCGAAGCAGCAAAGCGTGCGGCCGCTTCCGCCATCTGGCAATTGAGCTCTGGGTCCGGGCCGATGGCGATGGATTTGCCGAGCGTCTTCAGCACGATCGGGTAGGGGATCGAGCAACCGACCGCCGTATCATGCTCGGGCTTGCGCTCCTCGAAATCGACGCCCATCGACTTCAGCCGCCTGCGGCAGGCCAACTCCTCCGGCGGCATTTCTTTCCCGGCAATGGCGACCGATCGAGGATCTGGAAGGATTTTTTGCTCCGCCTTCTCGTCTGCCTCGGCGGGGTTTGGTGGCGCGACCGATGGGTTTGCCGGCGGCTCGGCCTGCGCCGGCTTTTCAGGCGGCTGCGGTGCGATCGCCGGTGGCTCCGGCTGCTCGGTCTTGGACTGGCCATTTTGGGGCTGATCGTTTTGAGGCTGACCGTTTTTGGGCTGCTCAGCCTCCGGAGCGGGGCGTGGTTCGGGGACCGGGATCTCGGTTGGCGATGGCGAAGTGGCTTCCCGGTTGGGCTGGGGAACCGGTGCGGTTTGCGGTAGTTCGGGCGCCTTGGCTAATGCAGGTCCCGCCAGCAGCGACGCCGCCGCAACGGCGAGCATCAGTCTGCACAATCCGGAAAAACCAAACGCCGCCATCAGCTCGCAACGGCCAGAATGCAGGGAAGTTGCCTTGGACGAAGGTTCGAGGCGATCACAATCGGTAACCGCGCCGTCACGCGCCGATCGCCTCCAGGCCTTCCTCGAGCCAGTCCGCCAGCAGCGGCATGCCGAGCAGATATTTTGCCGTGCGCTTGTTGGCGCGCTCGCGGGCGGCGGACAGCGCGTCCGTCCATTCCGTCGCGTCATAGTCGCCGCGGCCGACCCAGGCCAACGCAATCAGTTCGGCCGCTTCGTCGACATTGAGATCGTCGATCAGCTCGCGCAATTCTTCTTCGGTGAGATCTTCGGAGCTTTCCTCGGCAAGGCCGTCATGATGGTGGTTGTCGTGCGCGTTGCCGTCGAGCTCTACCTCGTGCTCGGCGCCGTCGGCATAGTCTTCGTTGACGGCGGCGCTGAGCGCCTTCGCCTTCAGGATGAACAGGCGCACGGTGTCGGGACCGATCGAAAGCTCCCAGTCTCGTTCAACGCGTTGCTGCACCGGCCGTCTCCCTGCTTCGTGCTCGGTCGGCCCGATGATAGCGGATTTGCAGCGCTCGTCACGTTATCTTGCGCGGCGGCGTTGATCGTGAGCATGATTTCCGATGCCCTCTCTTCCCGGGATAAGATGGCCTTGCTGGGAGAGATCGCGGTTTTGAGATAGGATGGCATTTTCCGGGGACGAAACGGCTTCGGCCCGGCGTTAGTGTTGCATTGTCAGGTTCAAAGGAGAGTGTAATGCGCAGACGATTGCTGATTTACGCCATGGCCATTGCCGCCCTGCCGCTGATTGCGGCTCCGGCGTTTTCGGCTGGTGAAGGCGGGGGAGGTGGTGGCGGCGGCGGCGGCAATGGCGGCGGCGGCCAGAGCCAGTGCAAGAAGGGGCAGGCCTGGGACAAGAAGCAGAAGAAATGTGTCTCGCCGAAGCAAGGCATGTTGGATGACGACAGCATCTATGATGCCGGTCGCGCGCTGGCGATGGATGGACGCTACGACGAGGCGATCGCCGTGCTCAGCCTCGCCGCCAACAAGCAGGACCCGCGCATCCTCAACTATCTCGGCTATTCGCACCGCCATTCCGGCCGCGTCACCGTCGGCCTCGGCTATTACGAGGAAGCGCTGCGCATGGACCCGAATTACACGCTGGTGCGCGAATATCTCGGCGAGGCGCACCTGCAGATCGGCGATCTTGCCGGCGCCCAGGAACAGCTCCGCGAGATCGAGAAGCGCACGGGCAAGGGGTCTCGCGAATACGGCATGCTGTCGGAGCAGATCGATCACTTCATGAGGAGCTGATCCGCCTTCCGGAACGCTGCTCATAACCGGCTGCGAGCGATCGCAGCCGGTTTTTTGCTGTGCTCACATGCTGCTCCGAACTGGAATTTGGCATCACGGTACACGTGATGCGCTCCTTGACGTTAGGTCAGCCGCGCAATCGGTGGATGATTTTTCAAAAACCGACTTTTTGGACGTGAAAAACCCGCGAAGATTGCTATATCTTGCAAGATTGTGGTGAGACGGTTCCGTTAGCGAGGCTGCCGGACCGTTTTCTTTTTGTACCATCGACAAGGTCGCTCCCGATTGCGGGGGCGGCGGCAGGAAAGGTCAGGCATTATGAACAAGGTCCCGATGACAGGCGAGGGGTTCGCGTCATTGAAGGAAGAACTGCGCTGGCGCCAGCAACAGGAGCGGCCGCGTATCATCGAGGCGATTTCCGAAGCGCGCTCGCATGGCGACCTCTCCGAAAATGCCGAATATCACGCGGCAAAAGAGGCACAGAGCCTCAATGAGGGCCGGGTCAACGAGCTCGAGGACCTGATCGCGCGGGCCGAGGTGATCGATGTCACCAAGCTCAGCGGCGACAAGGTCAAATTCGGCGCCACCGTGGTGCTGGTCGACGAGGATACCGAGGAGAAAAAGACCTACCAGATCGTCGGCGACCAGGAAGCGGACGTGAAATCCGGCCGCATCTCGATCTCCTCGCCGATCGCGCGCGCCCTGATTGGCAAGGAAGTCGGCGACGCCATCGAGGTCAACGCACCGGGCGGCGCCAGGGGCTACGAGATCGTCCAGGTGCAATTTATCTAGGGGATTGGCGCTGCTCTGCCTTCTCCCCCTGTGGGAGAAGGTGGCCTCGCGAAGCGAGGTCGGATGAGGGGTGTTCCAGCTTGGCTCCCTCCGCACTCCGTCCAACACCCCTCATCCGTCTCGGCGCTTCGCGCCGATCCACCTTCTCCCACAAGGGGAGAAGGGAAGGGGCAGCGCTGACCTTTCCGATTGAATTGATTGAGCAAATCAGCGGTCACCGGCCTGACCAAGCGTCTGGCGCTCCACAAGCCTCTCGGCTTCCGCCATCACCTCCGGCGGCGTGACACTGTGACCGGGCCTGGCCAGCAGCGTCGATGAGAATGGTCCGCGCGGGCCGGTCAGGCCGGGCTCGGTAGCGAGGAATATCGCCACCGTCGGCAGGCCGAAAGCGCTGGCGAGATGGGTCAGGCCGGTGTCGGCGCCGATGACCAGCGTCGAGCCGCCGATGACAGCGGCGATCTCGGCTAGCGGCGACCTGGCGACCACCACGGTTTGCGAAACGGCGCCGGCGATCGCTTCGGCAGCCGCCTGTTCCCGATCGTTCGACCAGGTGGTGACCGGCGTCATCCCCTTGTCCACCAGCAGACGGGCGGTTTCGATCCAGTCCGCGACCGGCCATTTCTTGTCCTCGCGGCTGGTGCCATGCAGCAGGAAGGCGGTCTTTTCACCGACAAGAATGGATCTTCCGGCCGGCGGCGCGATGCCCGAGTCAAGCCGGGAAAAATCCGGCTCGTAGCCGAGCGCCAGCCCGAACAGCCGTCTCGTGCGCTCGATGGCATGCAGGCCGCGCGGCACGGGATACCGGTGGTCGTAGAACAAGATCGCCGACGGCTCGCGGGCGCTCGACCGATTGAAGCCGGCGATCGGGGCTGCCGCCAGCCGCGCCACCAGCGCCGATTTCAGCAAGCCTTGCGCATCGAGAACGAGGTCGTAGCGGCAATCGCGCAAGGCGCGGCGCAAGCCGATCACTTCCCGCCATGTGCCGGGCTCGAGCAGCTTCCTGCGCCAGCGCCGGATCGCCACGCTGTGGATGGTTTGGATGGCTGGATGCAGCGCCACAATGCCGGCAAATGCCTCTTCGACACACCAGTCGAAGGAGATATCCGGCCGAGCGTGGCGCGCGTCCTCGATCGCCGGGAAAGTGTGGATGACGTCGCCCATGGACGATGTCTTGATGATCAGCACTTTCATGCGGCGGCCGGCAGCAGCCGCTCCGCCGCCGCCACGACGCGTTCGACCTCCAGCGTCTTCAGGCAGTTGAGATGACCGAGTGGGCAGGTCTTCTTGTGGCAGGGCGAACAGGACAGGCCGAGCCAGACCAGTTCGCGGCGCTCGGCGAGCGGCGGCGTGTTCTCAGGCGAGGTCGAGCCGTAGACGGCGACGACCGGCGTGCCGACGGCGGCGGCGACATGCATCAGCCCGCTGTCGTTGGAGACGGCAAGCCTCGCCGCGGCGATCAGGTCGATGGCATCCTCGAGCCGCGTCTGGCCGGCAAGATCGACGGCGCCCGGAGCCAGCGCGGCGATTTCCGCCGTCACCCCAGCGTCGTTCTTCGATCCGAACAGTGCCACGCCAAACCCTTTCGCCATCATCTCGCGGGCGAGCCCGGCATAGTGTTCGCTCGGCCAGCGCTTGGCCGGACCGAATTCGGCCCCGGGCATGAGTGCCACGAATTTCCCCGCTGTCAGCCCGAAACGGCCGAGCAGCGCCGCCTGGCTGGCTTGATCGACGGCAAGCTTTGGAGTCTGGAAGGCGCCGCCGCGGGCAAGGCTGAAATAGGCCTGCGCGGTGCGCCGTTTCAGGCGATCGGGCAAGGGCACGATGTCGGTCAGCAGCCCGTAGCGCATTTCCCTGAGATGGCCGACGCGGCGCGGAATGCCGGCAAAGAACGGGATCAGCGCCGATTTCCAGCTTCCCGGCAGGACAAAGGCCATGTCGTAGCGGCCGCGCAGCAGGCGGCCGAAGCGCCTTCGGACGCGGAATTCGAACGCGCCGGATTGCAGCGGCAGGTCGATCTGCTGGCGGATTTCGGGCATGCGCTTGACCAGCGGTGCTGCCCAGGCCGGCGCCAGCACGTCGATGGCGGCATCCGGATGAAGCTCCCTCAGCGCCTGGAACAGGCACTGCGCCATCACCATGTCGCCCACCCAGCGTGGGCCGATCACGAGGATCGTTGGGCTTTCAGCCATTCGACATAGTCTCTGACGCCGGTTTCCACTGTGCGGAACTGGCCATTGTAACCGGCTGCGCGCAGGCGGGACATATCAGCTTGCGTAAAGCTCTGGTAGCTGCCCTTGAGGTGGTCGGGAAACTCGATGAATTCGATCTGGCCCTTGCCGAGCGTATCGATCACCGTTTCGGCAATGGCGCGGAACGGCTGGGCCTTGCCGGTGCCGCAGTTGAAGATGCCGCTGGAACCGCGTTTCCACAGCCACAGGTTGACGTCGGCGACATCGCCGACATGGATGAAGTCGCGGCTCTGCTCGCCGGGCCCGAAACCGCCATAGGCGCCGAACAGCTTGGGATTCTGCCCTTGCTCGACCTGGTTGAACAGATGGAAGGCGACAGAGGCCATGGCGCCCTTATGCGCCTCGCGCGGTCCATAGACGTTGAAATAACGCAGGCCCGCGACCGGCGAGTGATCGGTATCGAAAACGGTGCGGCGGACATAGTCGTCGAACAGTTTTTTCGAATAGGCATAGACGTTCAGCGGCCGTTCGCATTGCGGCTCCTCGCGGAACTCGGCGCCGCTGCCATAGACCGAAGCGGACGAGGCATAGAGGAAGGGCAAGCGCAGGGCCAGGCAGGCGTGCAGCAGGCGCTTCGAATAGGCGTAGTTGACCTCCATCATGAACTTGCCGTTCCATTCGGTGGTGGTCGAGCAGGCGCCCTGGTGGAAGACGGCCTCGATGCGGCCGAGGTCACCGGCCTCCATCCGCGCCAGAAAATCGTCCTTGTCGAGATAGTCGGCGATCTCGAGATCGGCGAGGTTTGCGATCTTGTGGCCGTCGGTGAGGTCGTCGACGACGAGGATGTCGCTGAAACCCTCGGCGTTGAGCGCGGCGACGATGTTGGAACCGATCATGCCGGCGCCGCCCGTGACGATGATCATGAAAGCCTCTGGTACCTTGTGCCGGTTGTAGCCCTTGTGGGATTCTGGCCTTATAGGGGAGGCGGGCCGGGCTGTCGACAAAGCAGGTGGCGGGGCGGCCGGATGAGCGCCATAGTGGCGCCGCAAAGGTCACGTTTCAGTCGGCGTGCCGGCCGATCGGCGACAGGAGCAAGGTAATGCCGTCAACCGAACTGCTTGTCGCCTTTTTCGCCACCACGGCGATCTTCGCCTATATCCCCGGCCCCGCCATGCTCTATGCCGCCGCGCAAACCATGGCGCGCGGCCGCTGGTCCGGGCTGATGGCGGCGCTCGGCATCCATCTTGGCGGCTACGTTCATGTCTTCGCCGCCGCCGTCGGCCTGTCGGTGCTTTTCCATGCCGTGCCGGTGCTTTACATGGCGGTCAAGCTGGTCGGTGCGCTGTATCTGGTCTGGCTCGGTGTTTCGCTGTTTCGCGCCAAGGCGCAAGGCGAGGTTGTCTTGCCGGGAATTCAGCCGAAATCCGCCCGCCGCGCCTTTTTCGAGAGCGTTGCCGTCGAGGTGCTCAACCCAAAAACGGCGATTTTCTTCATGGCGTTCCTGCCGCAATTCATCGATGCCTCGGCAGCGTTTCCGGTCTGGCTGCAGTTCGTCGTGCTTGGAACAATCGTCAATTTGATGTTCTCGTCGGCCGACATTGTTTGCGTGGTGCTGGCCGGCGCGGTGATCGCCAGGCTGCGGCAGTCGAGCCGCGCGCAGCGCCTGATGCGGCGCGCCGGCGGTGCGGTGCTTGTCGGACTGGGCGTGCATGTCGCGTTGCAGAAAAGCTGACGCATTATCGCGCCGCCGCGATCGGTCGAAGGCCTGCCGTTGCGTCGGCTGAAATTGCGGTATATCGGCATCGCCATGAACGGCCGGCCCTGCCAATCGAATCCCCCGTCACTGAAAATCGGCTCTCCCACGCGTTGACATGATCAAGCTGCCCTCTCCCGAACCCCTTCACCGCGCCATTTCGCGCTTCGGCGGCGCCACCGTGCTGGTGGTCGGCGATTTCATCCTCGACCGTTTCGTCAACGGCGTGATCGAGCGCATTTCGCCGGAAGCGCCGATCCCCGTGCTGCACGGGCGCGGCGAAACGCTGGCGATGGGCGGCGCCGGCAATGTCGTCGCCAACATCGTTTCGCTCGGCGCTGCCGTCATACCGGTCTCGGTGATCGGCGCTGACGAGGCCGGCAAGAACCTCATGCGGATGATCGGCGAATTTGGCGTCGACACCGGCGGGCTGGCGCAGGATGCCGATCGCATGACGTCGTCCAAGAGCCGCTTCAGCGCGCTCAACCAGCAGGTGCTGCGTTTCGACGAAGAGGAAATCAAGCCGCTGGGCGATGCCGAGCGCGCGACATTGGTCGGGCATTTTCGCGAAGCGCTGGCGCGCGCCGACATCGTCATCCTGTCCGACTATGGCAAGGGCGTGCTGCTCGACGGCGCCGCCGGCGAGCTGATCTCGATCTGCCGGCAAGCGGGCAAGCCGGTGCTGGTCGATCCGAAGGGCCGCGACTATGCGCGTTATGCCGGCGCGACGGCAATCACGCCCAACCGCAAGGAACTCGGCGAGGCGGTCGGCCGCGCAGTGTTTGCCGACGACGAAATCGAGGCGGCGGCACGCCAGCTGATTTCGGCGCACGGTTTCGATTTTGTCGTCGCGACGCGCAGCGAAAAGGGCATGAGCGTCATCGGTGCGGACGACGCCCGCCATATCGCCACGCAGGCGCGCGAAGTGTTCGACGTTTCGGGCGCCGGCGACACGGTAATCGCGACCTTCGCGCTGGCTCTTGCAGCAGGGGCTGATCGTGTCATGGCCGGATCGATCGCCAACGCCGCCGGCGGTGTTGTCGTCGGCAAGCGCGGCACGGCGCGGCTGACGATCGAGGAACTCACCGGTGCGCTGTTTCGCTCGCACGGTCCGGTCGCCCACCTGGATGCGGTCCTCGATGCCGCCGCCGCCGCGCGGCTGGTGGCGGGCTGGAAAGACGAGGGCTTGAGCGTCGGCTTCACCAATGGCTGTTTCGATATCCTGCATGCCGGCCATGTCAGCCTGTTGCATGCGGCGCGCAGCCAGTGCGACCGGCTGGTGCTCGGCCTCAACAGCGATGCCTCGGTGCGCCGGCTGAAAGGGCCGGGGCGCCCGGTCAACGACCAGCATGACCGGGCCTGCGTGCTGGCAGCACTTGCCTCGGTCGACGCCGTCGTCATCTTCGAGGAGGATACGCCGCTTTCGCTGATCGAGGCGCTGAGCCCCGACATACTGGTCAAGGGCGCCGACTATACGGTCGATCAGGTGGTTGGCGCCGATGTCGTGCAGAAGGCCGGCGGGCGCGTCGTGCTGGTCGACCTCGTCGCCGGCAAGAGCACGACCGGCACTATCGGCAGATTGCGCGCCGGGAACTGAGGGTTTCATGTCCGAACTGAACGATTACCTGGCCCGCTCGGCGGCCGCGATTTCGGCGATGGTCGAGCGCGACCTGACCAGCGAGATGGAGCGGGCGGTCAGCGCCGTCGTCGCCGCGCTTTCGCAGGGCAAGGCGCTGCTGATAGCAGGCAATGGGGGTTCGGCCAGCGACGCCATCCATATCGCCGGCGAGCTGGTCGGCCGCTTCCTCAGGGAGCGCAAGGCCTATAACGTCATCGCGCTGCCGGCCAACGCGGCGGTGCTGACCGCCTGGGGCAATGATTACGGCTTCGACACGGTGTTTGCGCGCCAGGTCGAGGCGCATGGTTCGGCGGGCGCCGTGCTGCTCGCCATCTCGACCAGCGGCAATTCGCCAAGCATCCTCGCCGCCGCAGAGCAGGCGCGCATGATGGGCATGACGGTGATCAGCCTGACCGGCGACACCGGCGGCAAGCTGAAGCCGCTCTCGGACATCCTGCTCAACGTACCCTCGACCTCGACGCCGATCATCCAGCAGGGGCATTTGTGCCTCTACCACCATTTGTGCGAAATGGTCGAAACGCGCCTCTGCGACGCAGGGTGATCCTCGAACTCTCAGGACCTGGGTTCCTCGCCCTCCGCGAAGCGGGGGAGAGGTGGCCGCGAAGCGGCCGGAGAGGGCGCTTCGTAGGGCGCGGTTCCCCTCGCCGTCTCGGCTTCGCCGAGACACCTCTCCCCACTTTCGTGGGGCGAGGAACCCAAGCTGGAATGAAGCCAATCTTCAACGCTGAAGGCAATTTTGTTCTTGCTTTGTGCCGGCAGCTATGCTATTAATTTGGGTATAGTGATGATTTCCACCGACGATCCCGCCCGCCGAGGCGGGTTTTTTGTTTCCGGGTTTTTGTTTCGCAGCCGCGTTGCCTGCTTTCTTAAGCCGAAAACGCCACCAGCCCTTCATCCTTGACCCGGCGGATGGTCAGCGCGGTTCGCACCGTGTCGACATTGGGGGCCGAGGCCAGTTCCTCGATGACGAAGGTCTGGAAGGTGCCGAGATCGCTCGCCACACAATGCAGCAGGAAATCGGACTCGCCCGACACCATCCAGGCGTCGCGCACGATCGGCCAGCCACGAGTGCGCTCGGCGAAGGTCTTGAGTTCGGCGTCGGCCTGGTGATGCAGGCCGATCAGACAGAAGGCGACGACGTCGAGGCCGAGCGCCGGAGCGTTGAGCAAAGCGCGGTAGCCGCGAATGATGCCGGCCTCTTCCAGCCGCCTGACGCGGCGCAGGCACGGCGGCGCCGAAATGCCGACGCGGCCCGACAGTTCGACATTGGTCATGCGTCCGTCCTGCTGAAGCTCGCGCAGGATCTTCCAGTCGATGGCATCGAGATCGGCCTTGATCGGCATGGTGGCTTCCGTGGTGACGCGAAAGAATCTTTCGCGACTTTGTAATTAAACGACTTTGCTGTCTATTCCATCCGCTGGATCGAGGATTTTCGCACATCTTGCTGCGGGTTGCTTGTCGCCGTCGCCGGCGCCGAAGCTTTCCGGGGACGAACGGCAACTTGCCTTGCTGGCATCGCAGGCAACACTTACATTACGCGCAACAATCGACGAGAGTTCATGCCACAATCCATGGCTGCTCCCCGCAGAGGTTTTTCATGATCACCAAGCACGCGCCTGTTCTCATCATCGGCTCCGGCCCCGCCGGCTATACGGCGGCGATCTATGCCGCCCGCGCCATGCTCAAGCCGATGCTGGTCGCCGGCCTGCAGCAGGGCGGGCAACTGATGATCACCACCGATGTCGAAAACTATCCGGGCTTCGCCGAACCGATCCAGGGTCCATGGCTGATGAGCGAGATGCTCAGGCAGGCCGAGCATGTCGGCACCGACATCGTCAACGACATCATCACCGAGGTCGACCTCAACGTGCGGCCGTTCCGCGCCAAGGGCGATTCCGGCACGATCTATACCGCCGACGCGCTGATCATCGCCACCGGAGCCCAGGCGAAATGGCTGGGCATCCCGAGCGAACACACCTTCATGGGTTTTGGCGTCTCGGCCTGCGCCACCTGCGACGGCTTCTTCTACCGCGGCAAGGATGTCGCGGTGATCGGCGGCGGCAATTCGGCGGTGGAGGAAGCGCTCTATCTCTCCAACCTGGCCAAGAGCGTCACCGTCATCCACAGGCGCAGCGATTTCCGCGCCGAGCGCATCCTGCGCGAGCGGCTGCTGCGGAAAGACAATGTCCGCATCATCTGGGACACGGTGGTCGACGAGATCACCGGCAGGCCCGGCAAGGCGCCGCTGCCGCCGTCGGTCGAAGGGCTGAAGCTGCGCAACGTGGTGACCGGGCAGGAGATGCATCTGGTGGTCGACGGCGTGTTCGTGGCGATCGGCCACGCGCCGGCGGTCGAGCTGTTTGCCGGCAAGCTGAAGCAGAAGCCGAACGGCTATCTGTGGACGGCGCCGGATTCGACCCGCACCGATATGCCGGGTGTGTTCGCCGCCGGCGACGTGACCGACGACATCTACCGCCAGGCGGTGACGGCGGCCGGTCTCGGCTGCATGGCCGCGCTCGAGGCGGAAAAATATCTGGCGGGGATCGAGGTTCACCGCGAAGCGGCGGAGTGATTGTTCGATAAGCGGCTGAGAAAAGCCGCGCAAAAGCCTGATTTTTCATTCAGACGCCGAAAACAGGCGGACGCCAGAAAACAGGACGAGGGGAAATCATGGCGTTGGATTGGGACAAGCTACGCGTGTTTCACGCCGCGGCGGAAGCGGGGTCGTTCACCCATGCCGCGGAAACACTGCATTTGTCGCAATCGGCGATCTCGCGGCAGGTCAGCGCGCTCGAGCATGACGTCGGCGTGCCGCTGTTCAATCGCCATGCCCGCGGCCTGGTGCTGACCGAGCAGGGCGAGATGCTGTTCCGCACGGCGCACGACGTGCTGATGAAGCTCGAAACCATCAAGTCGCGACTGACCGAAACCAAGGACCGGCCCTCCGGCGTGCTCAGGGTGACGACCACGGTCGGCCTCGGCGCTGGCTGGCTGACAGAGCGCGTGCAGGAATTCATCGAGCTCTATCCCGAGGTCAGCCTGCAGCTCATCCTGGCCAATGAGGAGCTCGATCTCACGATGCGCCAGGCCGACTGCGCCATCCGGCTGCGCCAGCCGCAGCAGCCGGACCTCATCCAGCGCCGCCTGTTCACCGTGCATTTCCATCTCTACGCGGCGCCATCCTATGTAAACAAATATGGCAAGCCGAATTCGATCGCCGAGCTGAAAACCCATCGCATCGTCACCTTCGGCGTGCCGGTGCCGGCGCATCTGTCGGAACTGAACTGGCTGGAGACGGTCGGCGATTTCGAAGGCGGGCAAAGGGTGCCGACGCTGCAGATCAACGACATATTGTCGATCAAGCGGGCGGTGCAGGGCGGCGCCGGCATCGCCATGCTGCCGGATTACGTGGTCAGCAAGGATTCCGGACTGGTGCAGTTGCTGCCCGAGACCGAAGTGCCGTCCTTCGATACCTATTTCGCCTATCCCGATGCGATGAAGAACCAGGCGAAGCTGCATGTCTTCCGCGATTTCATCATCGCCAAGGCGCGCAGCTGGTCGTTCTGATTTAATGCATGTCGCGCAAAAGCGTGCAGCGGTTTTGCGATAAGGACATGCATCAAACAAGAACCTAAAGCGCGTCGCATCAGGTCGGTCGAACGCAACGCGCTTTAGGAACGCGTATCCGCCAGCGTGCTGGCGCCGTAGCGCAAACCGTCGACCAGCAGGGCAACCATGCGCCGCGCCTGGGCAGGGCCGCCGCCATGTGCCGGCATGGCAAGGCTGGCGGCCGCGCCCAACAGGTCGCCCGGCTCGATATCGGCGCGCACCTCGCCGGCCGCGGCCGCCGCCTCCAGCAATGTTTGAAGCGCGGGCCGGAGCCGTTGGTTGAAATAGGCAGGCAAAGTGTCGAATGCCGGATTGCCTGAGTACAAGGCTGCCGCGAGGCCGCGTTTTGCCGTGATGAAATCCACATAGCGCTGCATCCACAGGGCCAGCGCTTCACCGGGCTCATGCTTTCCGGCCAGGATCGGCGCGGCGTCCGCACAGGCGTCAACCTCGTTGCGGAAGACGGCCACGATCAGGTCCGAGCGCTGTGGAAAATGGCGGTAGACGGTGCCGACGCCGACGCCAGCCTTTTCCGCGATCTCTCGCACCGGAGCCTCCACGCCGGAGGTCGCGAACACCGCCATGGCCGCCCGGAGCAACGCGTCGATGTTGCGCCGTGCGTCGGCGCGCACGTGGCGATCCGCGCGGTCGCGGGGTTCCAGACCATCGCCTTGATCCGTTTTGCCGTTCGGCGTTTTTTCGCCCATCAAATTACCTCTTGCAAACGGAACCTTGTTCCGGATATATGTGGAACGTGGTTCCGTTTGACTTGTATCTAGCACGGCAAAGCGGTGTTGGCCACACATCGGTGCACAAAAGGAGATTACCATGCAGGACAAACCCGTCGCCCTGGTCACCGGGGCCAACAAGGGCATCGGTCTTCAGATCGCCAAGGACCTCGCGGCGAACGGCCTTACCGTGCTCGTAGGATCGCGCAGGCTCGAGCATGCCGAGGCAGCCGCAAATAGCATCGGAGAGGATGCCCACGCCCTGCAGCTCGACGTCACCGATCAGGCGTCGATCGCCGCCGCGGCAGAGCGCATCCGCATCGAACTCGGCCGCCTCGACGTGCTGGTGAACAATGCCGGCATCTCCCATGCGGGAAAGCCGGGCAGGCCGCTCGAGGAGATCATCAATTCGGGCCGCCCGAGCATTGCCTCCCTCGACGACGTACGCGCCGTATTCGAGACGAACGTGTTTGGCATCGTCGCCGTCACGCAAGCGATGCTGCGGCTCCTTCGTGAGGCGCCGGCGGCGCGTATCGTCAACGTATCGAGCGGCGCCGGCTCGCTGACATTGAACGCGGATCCGGCCTTTCCGTACCGCACGTCGTTTGGCGCCGTCTACAACCCGTCGAAGACGGCCGTCAACGCGATGACGCTCGCCTTCGCCATCGAGCTCGAGGAGACCGGCATCAAGGTCAACGCTGCGTGCCCGGGCTACACCGCGACGGAGCTCAACAACTTCGAAGGTCCGCGCACAGTCGAACAGGCCGCGCGGGAGCCCGTGCGCCTCGCGCTTCTCGACGCGAACGGTCCGACGGGCACGTTCTCGAACGAGGACGGCCCGCTGCCGTGGTGACGCAGCGTTGGAGCCTGCGTCAGCCGCGCCAAGGTGTCAGGCGGGGCAGCCAGCCTGGTACGGCACGGCGGTAGGCCTCGTATTCGTCACCGTAGCGGCGGGCAAGCGTCGGTTCCTCGTATAGTCTCACAAAGGAGATCATGGCGGCCGCGGCGATGACTAGATAGGCGGCGACCGTCCAGCTCGAAAACAGCAGTGCCTGGCCGAGGACGATCGACAGCACGGCGACGTACATCGGATTGCGGACATGGCGGTAGATGCCGCCGACGACCAGCCTCTCGGTCGGCGCGACCGGGGCGGGCGTACCCCGACCCTCCAGGGCAAACCGGGCAAAGGCGTGCAGCAGTATGGCTGTGCCGGCGACAACCAGCAGCCAGCCCACAGGAACGAAACCGGGCAGTCTCGACCAGGGCAGGCGATAGCGATCGGTCAGCAGCCAAGGCAACAGTCCGGCGACCACGCCGGGCGCTACAGCAAGAAAGATGACGCTGCCGGCGATCGCCGAAGTGGCTCGCATATAGCTCTCCTTACGGGCGCGGCCTTGAACGGTCTCCTGCAACGCGCTTCAGGTCTTGTCCGGCACGTAACCCAAGCCGCCGCACCTCAGGTCAAGCTCGATGGCGGGCGTTTGGGCGGCATGCACCAGCAAGGTCTGGCTGCCGAAAAAACAAACGCGTGCTGCACGATTCCACGTCATCCTGCGTTTTTCGACTTTCCGAGCAGGAATCGCTGCTGATTCGCGGCCGCGGATCGATTTTTGCCTTGCCGCAGGCTGTATTTCAGCGATTCAACTGGTCCTATTGCGCTTCGGGACGGATTAGACCACAGCCGGCGCCTTTTTGCATGTGAGTGTTGCAAAATAGATGCTTGTTTCTTGGGCATGAAGAGCACATATATAGATCATCTCCTGAGCGCGTTCTCCTCCCATTAGCGCTCTCGAGTGTTCCCCTCTGGAGGTTAGCCTTAACAGGCACTTCCAATCAAACTCAGCCGGGTCTTCATTGATCCGGCTTTTTTGTTGCCCGAAACCAACACATCGCCAGAAAATCGGCCGGAACGGTCGCGTAACAGTGACATGTAACCTCGGGTAACATGCCGCGGGCGCGCCAAATCGATTAAGCAGAGCATAGGACGCGGTGTGGCTCGTCCGGGGGATGGGGGCATCACTCGGACGACCCGGGCTCAGGCAGCTACCGCGTCCGAACCTTCCTCCGCCAAAACACCGGCGGCAAGCATGCGGCGGGACCGGCCCGTTGGCGCCCCCCCACGCCGGGCCCCACCAAACCCCAGGGCGGGGGCTTTTAAGACAACAACGGCGGCGCCC
>NZ_JAMYMZ010000048.1:0-39738 GCF_040318825.1 Mesorhizobium sp. M1006 | reverse complement strand
GCGGCCATTCGTCTGGAAAGCAGATCCCGATGAGATCATTGCAGCAGTCAAACGCGGGCACCAAGCGTTGGAATCAATCCACTAGTCTCTCTACGCTGCTTAAGTGCCCAGGGCTCTGATTTCCTGTTCTACCACACGATAGCGCTCCCTAACCTCCTCTCCGGAGTAGAAGCTGATTAGATCCTGTTTCGACAGGGTTCCGTCCTTCATGAATTTCGCCAGATACCGGCCGTTGAATTCCATCAGGGAAATGCTCTTTTCTAGCCGCGCCAGAATCGCTTTGGCAGTCTCGATATTGGAAAGGACAAGCGAGCGGATGGCTGCCGCGTCAGAAAGATCCTTCGCAGTCCGGCTAACGATGAGGGCGAGTATTTCCAAATCGATGTCATCGCTCTTGGGTCGCAGAACAAGGTCCCGCGCCAACGCATAGGCGATCGCCAAGTTGCGGTAGTCGCCGCGGGCTGAATCCACAATCACCACAAAACCGACACCGGGAATGAACTTCAGGTCGTTGACTTCGGCGAGCACCGAATTGTCAGCCAAAGTAGCGTCCAGAACGATGATGCCGGCCTGTCCGTCGCGGTTGGCTTGGGTCTCCAGAAGTTGGCTCCAGGCGGTGTCGAAAGACTTGGAGAAGACGTCCTTGGATCGGATGTCGCCGAGCCGAATACCCTTGTCGAACTTGCACTCGATAGCGATGCGCGCGCCCGGACGCCCCGCTATCTCGCACAGGATATCCCCCGTCTTGTTCCGCGGAAGCAGTCCTGTGCTGCTTCCGGTTAGATGCACGGTGTCTTCAAACCGGCGTGATTTGATGAGGTCGTTGAGGAAGTCCGCGATCTCAATCTCAGCGTGCGCACCCTTGGCGGCGCTTTTGTAGAAAAGCTCTTGCTTCATATCGAAGATCAGCTTCAGGCTTTCCAGTTCGGTGCCGAGACTGTTTGCAGTTTGAGAGAGGAACGAAGACAGCCGGTCCTCCATCAGAGCAAGGACACCGATGTAGAGCGCTCGATGCAGCTTTTCATCACGATCGGCTGCAGGCAACCGGTTGAAGAAGGCGAACACCACCTCGTTTGCTAGCTCAAAGGACGAGATTTCGACCCGGCGTCGTTTCTGGTCGAGCGAGACGGTTGCCATGCGGTTGGGGCCTCCAGGGTTCAGACGCGGCTGTAGCGGTAGTGTCCCTTCAAGTTCGCGGCTAGAAAGACGCCTTTTGACTCGGACCGTTCGAACTCCTCAGCCATACGTGCCGGCACACCGTAATATTCGTACACGCCTCCATTATTGAACAGAACCTGCAGAACCTGCGTCCCCTCATCGTATCGCAATGCCTGGATGCTGGAGGAAGTGAATGGTGCAAAGTCTCGGAATGCCATGATCTAGGCCTCGTTGGAGTTTGTGAGGGAAGGATTCTGTTGCCGCCAGACACGAACGAAATCGTCGTATGATGCGTCCGCGTTGAGGTGAATATTCCATCCGCCCGGCGATTGGGAATCCTCTGGCATCTGGACGTCGCAGACCAGTGGATCCTGGCTGTCGGGCCTGCGGTCCTTGGGCGGGGCCTGGATAGTTGCTCGCATCGGCATGTTGACGGCTTCGCCTAGCACTATGGCTTCTCCCGTCCGCAAGATAGGCAACATGTTCGTCAGACCCTCAAGATTGTCCGAGAGCGTGCCGGTCACGTGTGAGCGATCGGTCGCGTTGCTCAGCCGTAGCGCGAAAAAAGTTCCGCACTGAGAGAGGATGGTCGGATCGATTTCGGCGGGGCGCTGGCTGACAATCATTGCACCGATGCCGTATTTTCGCCCTTCCTTGACTATCCGCTGCACGATGCTCGCCGCCAGGCCGTCGTTAGCGCCGTTGAGATAGTTGTGAGCCTCTTCCATGACTATCAGCAACGGACGTTCTCGCCCTCCCTCGGAGAGGTTTCGAGCCCAGAACAGTGCATCGTAGAGGACGCGCAGCACGACCCCGATGATGTCGTTGGTCATGGATGACGGCACGCCGGACAGGTCGATGATGCTGGTGTTGCGAGCGCCCCCAATCCATTGCTTCATCAACTCCATTAGGTCTTTTTCGACCTTTCCGTCCAGGGCAGGATGCCAATCACCCGCCTTCAGAAGAAAGTCGAACCGTGACACCCGGAGCTTGGACCCTAAATTTTCAAGCGCGCTGGCGAGATTGAGAGGGTCCGGAAGATAGCGGATCTTCTCATCGTCCCCCTTGATATCCTTGACCCTGCGGAAGCGAGGAGCGACGCCCTTCATCGCGTCGCCCACCATATCGTTGCCCGCGCCATCCTTCTCATACATCCACGAGCTCGGATCAGATGGATTGCCGAGCGCGGGATTGTAAGTTCCGAACTCGGCGCAATACAGGTCATACCAGAGTTTGTTCAGAGAGAAGGGAACAGGGCTGTCTCCGCCGACACTGGCTTCGTCAATCCCGGCAAGTGGGTAGGTGCGCAGGAACGCGCCTTTGGCTGCGATCACGCGTTCTAGGATGACGTTCCGCGCCTTGCCGTCTGCCGGTAGAGCCCCAAAGGTCAGGCGGAGCATTTCATCGAAATTCAGAGCCCAATAGGGGATGCGGAGCGGAAGCTCGTTGGCGGCCTTGGCGTTTGGATTGATTCGAAAAATGTTCGCCCGATCCCCCAGCGCTTTTGGGTATTCTCCATGAAGATCGAGAACAACGATCCTTGATGATGGAAACCGGCCTGGATCCGACAGCGCGGATAGGATGCCTGCGACGGTCGTCGACTTGCCCGATCCCGTGGTTCCGACGATTGCCGAGTGGCGCGTGACCAGTTTATTGATGTCGACAAGGGCGTCGATCGACTCGCTTCCCGTAATGTGTCCTACTCTTACGTAGTTGTTGAGCGCGCCCACGCGGCCGTAGATCGCCTGAAGATCGGTCTCGGAGACGAGGTGAACCTCGTCGTCGATGGTGGGGTACTGGGAGATGCCCCGCTGGAAGCTCTCGGACTTATGACCTTCCCCGATCAGCTGCACCGTCATCCACCGATGACTTTCTGCCTGCTCTCCGACCCTGGAGGCAGGGACAGCACTGGCTCCCACCTGACTGACGATTCCGAATAATTCTGTATAGCCGACCGGGATCTTGACGAAGCTGCCGATCTGGCCGATGCGGTAGCCTTGGCCCCTGACAAAGGTCAGCCCCGAATGCTGCCCGGAACCGAGCGTAACGCTCACAGTCGTTCCACTGACGTCCTGAACCGTGCCAATGACCGTCGCGAGGGCCGATTCAGACGGCGTCATCTTCGGTCACCTCACCGGTGAGATAACGGATCAAAAAGCCGAAATGAGCGAAATTACCTAAGCCGACTTTTGTCTTTCCGTCGGCCGCTTTGATGACTATGCCCGGTGGTATAGAAGAGGAAACGTCATCAGCGAGGGCCTTCCAGAGCCCTTCAATTCGCCCGATTATAGCCGAATGATCGCCCAAGATGCTCAGGTTCGGCAGCTGAAGTCCGCACTCGCGAGCCTTCTTGTAACGAACATCAGCGGGATCACGGTATATAAGGCCGAAGACCTGGGCGGTCGGATTGGCTTCCAGAGACCTGCAGATGACGTCATTAATGTGCTCATCGCTAAACGAATAGCCCGACATGAACAGGATTGCATTCGGCTGAAGGATGAAGGCCTTCAATCGGTCGAGCATTGCCAGATAGGGCATCTTCCGGCTCTGATCGTATTTAAGATGCGACGGATAGATCAGATACGAGGTGCTCGTGTCGCGGTTGTCTGACCGCACGACTCTCTTGCCATCACCCGTCAAGCGCCAATTGAGCGAGCCGTGTATTTTCCATAAGCGCGCCCAGCGAGCTGGAAGCAGGTTTTCATCTTCTACGGCCCCAAGGTCAAAAAACGCCTTCCGAGTTCCGACGAAGCCATCGAAATAAGGTGTGGCGGACTCTTCGAGCGCTTGTTCGACCAAGAGATCGTAGTTGGTAGTAAATATCTGAACCGGTTTGGCGCGTCGGATCGATCGGGCCCAGATCGCCAAGTCGTGATACGCAGAACTGCGATCCGGCAGGGCCTTATCCACTTGTTCACTGATGACGGCGCAAATCTCGGCATCCAGCTGATCGAGCGTTGTTCGGTCGAGCCCTCTGACTGTACTAGGACCAGCAACGGCGGCCAGTTGCCGGATGTAGCTTAAGATATATTCAATATTATTGGCTCCGCCATCGTCCTCGATCACGGCCGTGAGCAACTTCTTCCATGCTTCCTTGTGCGCCCCGACGGCGAAGGTCTCGCTAATCACTTTGGTTAGGCCGGCGACGTCAGGGATCAAGGCCGAGCCGTCGGCCAACCGGATCGATAGCGGACATCCGGCTCCAATGAAGAAGCCGACCGCTCTCTTGTTTTGGGATAGAGCCTGCTGGATATAATGTATCTGGCGTACAGCTTCGTGTTCCAAGTATTTACCCCCGTCGCCCTCACGACGAACTATTTAGCACCGTATCTGATTGCTACGATTCGCGCCAAGGCAGTTGACGGTCCTATAGCAATTAGTGCGATGAGGGTATTGGCGGCAAGCTAAGTCTGGATGACCGCGCGGTGACAAAGAAGAATCACCTCGAAAAGGTCGGCGAGCTTGACGAGAAATTCGCCAAACTCGCCAAATCGTCGGCCAAGTTACTCAAGTCCACCGAGAGCCGAAGAGATCCGGGTGCAGGTGTAGGGTGCGTAGATGTCGCAAATTCCCTCGATGTGTATGTCGTCAGTGTGAAATACGGTTTTCACACTATCGGACATGCCCAAGGAATTTTGACGTCAGCTCACGGGCCAACAGCGGAACGGCCGCCTCTGAGCATCATCATACTGTGTGCTGCCAGTCCGCTCTCGTGAAGATCCTATGGGGATGGAAGGCGACCAGCGCTCTGCCAGAGTGAAGCCGCCAAACATCACCTGGAGGTCAGCATGCAAGCCAACACCACGGCCGCTATCCGCGTCGATCTTGCCGCAATATTTGTCTCGTTAGAACTGTCTCCTTCAAAATGGCTCGTGACTTCGCTTTCGCCAGGTGGGGGCGAGAGAATGTCGAGACACCTCGTGTCGGGGGCGACATTCCGGGTTTGCTCGATCACTTCGCAGAGCTGCAACGAAAGGCGGAAGTGCGGACAGGGCAGCGTTTCCGGGTCATATCAATCCAGGAAGCTGGTCTGGATGGATTCTGGATACATCGGGTCCTCGAACGCGAAGGCATCGAGAGTTATGTCGTTGACCCGGCATCCATTGCCACATCGCGTCGCCGCCGGCGGGCCAAGACCGACAGGATTGACGGGGAAGCACTGGTTCGAGCGTTGCTGGCCTACAACCGCGGCGAGCCTAGGGTTTGCGCCATGTTGCGAGTGCCAACGCTGGAGGAGGAAGACCGTCGCCGGTTGGTGCGGGAGCGGAAGGCTCTGACGAACGAGCGATCAGGCACGTCAACAGGATAAAGGGCCTTTTGTTCAGCCAAGGTGTGTCCGGATACGAACCGTTGAAAGGCGATCGACGCAGATGTCTCGACGCGCTCATTACCGCAGATGGGCGTCCACTGCCGCCAGCGCTCATAGCGCAGATCAGCCGCGAGCTTGATCGCATCGAGTTGCTGATCCAGCAGATCAAGGATGTTGAAGAGGCACGCGACGCCTTGGGGCGCCTGCTCCTGAGTTGGCTTTGGAGTTGGAACAGGAATAGGCGGCTCATCTGTTGGGGAGGTGAGATCGCTTGGCTGCTCTATGGTCGGCAAAGCCACTGGCTCCGGCAAGGTTTTATCCCAGAGACCAAGCTTGATGCCCAGCCCAATCCCGACTGCCGCCACTGCAATGGCCCCGCCTGTCGCCATTCGGCGAATGGCGGTCGCTCGAGCTGTTTTCTCTTGAGCCGCGGCTTGAGCTTGCAGGGTCGGAATTGCCGACCTCTTGACGGCGAGATCGACGGCTTGTTCAAGCAGCGTGGTGTTATGCCTGACGAGCACTTTTGCGGTCCTTCATTGATACCGTCACGAGATCAGCGACCTCAGGCGGCAAATCTTGGTCCAGGGCTTTTCGAAGAACTTCGGGGTCGTCCGTGAAGAGCGGAACATAGAGGATCTCTTTGACCACCTTTTCCACAGGCACCTCAACCCGCTTCTCAACCTCTTTCTCGACCATAACTTCGACTGGTACCTTAATCGTTCGAATTCGGCGCCAACGCCAACTCAGAAGCATTCTGCGGAGCAGCCTGGAAGTCTTGCTCTCTGAATTGTCCTCTTCTCGGGCGGCAATGCGCTGGAGCGCTAGAGCGACCATTGCCGTAATTGGTCCCGCGAGCGCGGCGATGAGCGCGAGCGAGCCGAACCAAATCACAGAGATTATTCCGGCCTGTGCCTCAGTCTCCAGTTCAGGTTTGCTGCCGTACCAGCGGGAGGCAATACGGCGGACCTGATCTGTTCGCGCCATGGGGATCCGCTCCTTCTCCAAACCGCTGAGTTCCTTGGCAATCAGGTCTTGTCTGACCTGGTTTTGGGCCGAGATGTGTGCCTTGTTGGCCTCAGCGGCCTGCGCTTCTGCGAGCCGTTTGCCAGCGTCATCCAATCGGCGCTGCCAAGCCCCGGCATCACTGTCGCGCGTCTGTTCCAACGTCGAGCGTCTATCCATAAGTTTTTGCCTCTGGTCGGCAGTCATAGGAGGGCTGCTTGCCCGCAAACATCGAAACCTGCACGCAGGGCGGCGACCTCTTGGTCGAGCGGCTCTATCTGAGTGTCGAACTTGGC
This sequence comes from Mesorhizobium sp. M1006, assembly GCF_040318825.1. Lineage (NCBI taxonomy): Bacteria > Pseudomonadati > Pseudomonadota > Alphaproteobacteria > Hyphomicrobiales > Phyllobacteriaceae > Mesorhizobium > Mesorhizobium sp. M1006. Next base: position 32,973 of record NZ_JAMYMZ010000048.1, on the reverse strand, counting down.
TATAATTTTAGTGCGTGGATTAGCAAGTTTCGCCTTCTAGCCGGCGTGCCGAGTCGCTATCGCCGGAATCGCGCGCCATCTTGATACGTTCAACAAAGCTGTCGCGTTGACGCTCGAACTGATCAACGGCTTCCTTTGCTTCGCCGTCGCGCTGCTGAATCAACGCCAATCGAACCGCGCTTTTTTCCTCCACTTGGTCGCGAACGCGCGACGCTTCTGGAGTAAGGGCGGTCGTTCCCTCCAATTCAGCATTGACCTCGGCAATCTGCGACTGAAAGGTCGCCCGGGATTTTTCCGCAAGAGACGCAAGCTGCTCAATTTCGGAACGCGCCTGTTCGACCTGATCGGATTTTCGGCCAAGTTCGTCGGCCGAGGCCAGCTTCATAGCCTCCTGGGTCCAGCGCGTCGATTTTGTTTACGAGTTCCTCGTAACGCAGTTGGCGCAGAGCACCCGCTCGCTCCATTCCCATAAACACCGTCTCAAAGGTTATGCCTGCCAGAACGAGGAGGAAGACCAAGATCATGGGCTTCCAGAACCAGGACGCACTAAAAAGCAGGGTGGCTATCGGTATTTTGGTGAGCTCAGCAATTGCCACCATGAGAAAGGGCGCACTGGCGAGCGTCAAATCCATGGCAGTTACGGATTCGCTCGCAGAAAACGCCATGGACACCTAGAGCTACGCCTGTCGTAAGGCCAATCGCTGCCGCAGCGATCTTGCTAGCAGAGTGTTTCGCATGGGATCCCATCCTTGTCGCGATCGAGTTTTCCGCCCCATGAGCAGTTTTGCAGGTACCAGTTGGCTTCGTCGCAGGAACCGATCTGCTTGCACGTTCTCCGCGGCTCGCAAGAATAGCCGCTCTGCGCGACCAGCTTACGGCTGATGATGCCCAGCGGGCGACTCGACGGCGCCGCGCCGTCGGCGTGCGCAGCGCGCCATTCCCAGGGTGCCTGAAACGTCCCGGCCCACAGGCCGATCTTTGAGGCTTGGGCTTGCGCCTGCTGCCCCCCATAGGCGCCCTGGCTGTAGTGAGGCCAATCCAGCGCCTGGCCGTGCTTGACCATCCAGGCGGCCACGCCCGCGCCGTCGGCGCGCCGACAATCGCCGACAAAGCGGTGGTAGCGGTCCCACGTCACGAATGTGCATTCGAGCGGCCTCGACGCGGCCAGGAAAGCGTCCAGCGCTTCGGCCGATCGCCGGCCGCAAGGATACCCGGCGCCATTCGCATCGCGGCACAGCTGCCGGCTCTCTGGCGCGTCGATGCCGTTGAAGCGGACGCGCTGGCCGTGGATTTCGATCGTATCGCCGTCAATGACGGAAGCGACACCGGTAAGCGAGGCGGGCGCCGCCCTTCGTGGGCTGGCCTTTGATGCATCGTCGCTACGTTGCGCGCCCGACGGCGCCAGGAAGGCGGCCACCGCCGCCGCTGCCGTAAGACCGAGCATTGCCGGCACGCTCGCAAGTTGGCGCCGCCACAGCTTGGCACCGGTGGGTCTCTGCCACCGATTGGATCGATATTTGCGGTATGGCCTGCTCATCCGCTACGCCGACCAGCCCGGCCATGCGCTGTCGACCATGGGCAGGCCGGCGCAATAGTAATCGTCAAGGAACCGCCCGGTGGACCGGTCGCGGCAGCGCCAGATAACGCTGTAGTTCTGGCCATAGAATTGGTCCCACGCGACGCCATAGGTTTGTGGTGGCGGTGGCCGGTAATATGTTCCGCCTCCATAGCCGTTGTTGGCAGCGACACCCACAGCTGCGCCGCCGACAGCCGCGATTGCTATGCCTGTCGCGACAGCATTGTCGGTTTGCACAAGCCTGGTGCACTTCTCTGCTGTTGCGCCCCTGCGCACTAGAAGGGCCGCTACCCTGCTACGATACTGTTCGTCCGTGCTGCTGGCGAGAACGTGACATAGCGCAACGGTATTCATTGCCGTGAGATCGCTGTCCGACACGACAGCGCTCGTAGAGCAGCCGCTGACGCACAGGGCTGCACTTGCGATGAGTGCTCCAATTTTCATGTGAATCCCCCAAACAAATATTGGGGCGAGTCCGACCTAGAAGTCCAGAGTTTTGTTTTTCACTTTGCTACGATTCACAGCATGCTGCGGCTAGCTGGCATCCACTGCAACCAACCCTTCCGCCGGTCGTTGACTGATGCTGGGTTGATCTCAGCCACTCCAGAACTTGCCCGCTGGCTCAAAACCGGCGGGCTTTTTTTCCGCGACGCCGGAAGGCTCTATCTCGCCGCATGTTGTGGTACATCGGCACGGCGTCATCGGGCCGTGCCGTTGACCAAGGTGGTCCCTCCGCCATGGTCGGCCGGCGCAGCCTTGACCGTCCGCGCGGGCCATCCCAATCAAGCCCGCTGGCTTCGGTCGGCGGCTTTTTATTTGATGCCCGGCGCCGTCGGCTTGGATCTAGATCCTCGCCAGTGCCGGATTTGAAGGTAAGCTGCGGCGGTATGATCGCACTTCGCGCGGACGGACCATTGGTGTGCAGCAAGAGCGCCGAGTTCATTCGGCCAAGATTCTGCACTAGGCCGAGGTAGGTGAAGGCAGATAGCTATCCGGTAATCGACTGGATAAAATTTGGGGGAAACGTCAGGGCGGCCATAACTTTGCAGTCTTCAGACGCGAGGCGGCCTACAACAGCGCTGCCCACCATGCTTGTGGCCCGCGACCCACACGGCTTTTCCCTTCAGATCGTACATTATGCTTCCTTCATGATTACCGATGTCTGCATGACCTTTAGGTCTTCCCGCACCATTTCCGCGGCGAGCTCGCGCACGGATGTCTCATGCACCCAGCCGAGCTTCTCCTTCGCCTTTGTGGCATCGCCCAGGAGAAGATCGACTTCCGTGGGGCGGAAGTAGCGTGGGTCTACCTGGACTAGGCATCTGCCGGTCTCGACATCATAGCCCTTTTCGTCGACTCCCTCACCACGCCATTCGAGCTCGACGCCGACATCTTCGAAAACCCATTCGACGAATTGGCGGACAGGGGTCGTCTTGCCCGTCGCCAGCACGTAATCATCCGGTTGATCCTGCTGCATCATCATCCACATACCACGCACGTACTCACGCGCATGGCCCCAATCGCGTTGAGCATCGAGATTGCCGAGATAAAGCTTGTCCTGCTTGCCGAGGTAGATAGCAGCGGCGGCGCGGGTGATCTTGCGCGTCACAAAAGTTTCGCCGCGCAGTGGGCTTTCATGATTGAAGAGAATGCCGTTGGAAGCATGGATACCATAGGCCTCGCGATAGTTGACCACGATCCAGTAGGCGTAGAGCTTGGCGGCGGCGTAAGGGCTGCGCGGATAAAAGGGCGTTGTTTCGTTCTGCGGTACGGATTGCACGAGGCCGTAGAGCTCTGAAGTCGAGGCCTGATAGAAGCGGGTCTTGTCCTTCAGACCGAGGAGGCGGATCGCCTCAAGAAGTCGCAATGTTCCGATACCGTCGGCGTTTGCTGTGTATTCCGGCGTTTCGAACGACACCTGGACATGGCTCTGAGCGGCCAAGTTGTAAATCTCGTCTGGCTGGGATTCCTGAACTACTCGGATGAGATTAGTCGCATCAGTGAGGTCACCGTAATGCAAAATTAGGCGCGGATCGGGATCGTGCGGGTCTTGGTAGATGTCTTCGATGCGACCCGTGTTGAAGGAAGAGGAACGTCGCTTAATCCCATGAACGACGTAGCCTTTTTCCAGCAGAAGACGCGTGAGATAGGCACCATCCTGTCCCGTTATGCCCGTAACCAGAGCAACTTTCCTGTTCTCGCCCATTTTCTTCCTGCTCTATGGTAGTTGAAGTTTCGAATCTGGCTCGCCACACCGGCGGCCCGCCTCATACCCTATGGTAGGATTTCGACAGATGCGGCGCGGAGCTCGTCATTGACAGTGTCAGCCAGCGAGCACACCTGCTCCGGCTTCGAGGCATAGCAAAACAGAGTCTCGCCGCTAACCTGCCTAAGTCGCACATGCGGCCTGAGTGCCGAACTCAGCTCGCGGGGTGAGCGACATAGATTTCAATCACGTCGCACCCGATTTGCTCATCAATCAGCGAGTTAGGACGCCCTTCTGGGATTCTGCATCCGTTCTCAAGCACGCACAGTCGGTTGCATAGCCGCTCCGCTTCTTCCACGAAGTTGGTGGCCAGTAGAATCGTATTGCCCTGCGCCAGCAGGGCACGTAGCCGTTCCCAGATAGATTGGCGAGCATGTGGGTCCAAGCCACACTAGAACTCCACCATCCCTCTTTTGCGCTGACCAAGTAATCTTTGCCTGCTTCAGCGTCTTCTAATGGAAATTGTTTTGATCAGTGAAATCGATTGTTTGGATGAGGTGCATCCATAAAATGGATTGTTTGACAGGCAGCGCGGCACATCGGCGGCACAAAGTCGTGGGCGCGAGGTTTCGCTCCGCGCGAAGACAAAGTTCGTGGCAGTCGGGGGCTTTGGGCGATCCGCACATCTGAGACGGCGGCGACAAGCCGGGTAGGGCATTACGTATTGACCTCCAAGGAATTTCGGGCGCGCTAGCCCGAAAACGGTAGCTGGGCTTCAACGATGGGCGGGACGAGGCGACCATCAAACTGTGTTTCATACTGTAGGCGATCGCAGTGCGGCGAATTTGAACGGCCGCCTTTGCCAGCCCTCGCCATCGCATCCGGCTACAGGTGCCGAAGATCTTCTCGATCCGAGTACAAATTCTGTGGATCGGTTGGTTCCAGGCGTCGAGCTTTCGGCCTCGTCGCGCCCCCACATAGCGGTTGCGACGATGCGCGGCCTTCCACCCTTGGCGCGCACCGCGTCGCCGAGATGATTGCCTCGGTAGGCGCTGTCGGCAAACACTTCGCCGGGATTGTCGGGCAGAGCATCAGGAACGGCGTTGCCGTCCTCGGTGTGGGCGCCGTGACGGCGATCTCCTCGACAAGGGCCGTCTCGGCGTAGGCACCGAAATGGGCTTTGAAGCAATGAAACGCTGGTCGGCGCTTGTACTTGACCCAATGGCCCTCTTCATCATCTTCGCTGGCCGAGGCGATGATCGCCGCATCGACCGGCGTGCCGATCTTCACCTGGATCGCTGAACTGGCGGGTGATCTCGGCGAACAACAGGGTCATGAACCTCAAGGGCCTGTCGAAAACGGACGAGAGCGGGTTCGCACAGGTGTCGGCTCTGACACCGAGAACCCGCAGAACCGTCGGAACGATCCTCCACATGACTGCAGACGCCAAAATTCCTCTCCCGGCCATCGTCGCACAGCATCGCGTGCCAGTCGCTCAGTCCAGCCGGCTCGAAAGCTATCCGGCAGGAGTTGCGCCATGTTGGCGCACTTGAAAGCGTCAGAGGGCGCCGTGTCGCATCTTTCGGTGGGACCGACGCCATGATGGCCATAAATGACGTGGATGGCCTGCGCCTGACATTCGACGGCTGGCGGGTCCTGCACATCCGTCCTTCAGGAAACGCCCGCAAATGACATGTTACGTTGAGGCAGTTAAGAATTGGACTGAAAAAGGGACTTTGTGGACTGCCTCGACCGGCTGTTTCGCTTAGCTAAGCGCGGCCCCACGTCAGCAGAGGCTCATGGTCAAGGAACGCCTTAGTATCCATCACATGGATGGGCCACATTCACGCAATCAATTTTACACATGTCGCCGGGCGCATTAGAGAACGCTGAATTTAAACCGGAAGCGAGTGTACCCGGCGTCAAGATTTGCGAGCGTCACAGAAGATAAGGATAGGCAGTGCTGAGGGAGCTCTTCTGCCCCACGCGCAGCCTCTACCAAATCGCCCGGCGTAACGGTCGACTAGTATCGATTAAGAGATCCCAAGCCAGATGCAACCTCGTCTCTGAAACGAGATTTCCGAAAATGCAGGTCAGTGGATTGGTAAAGCGCAGGTTCGTCGTCTCTCAGAGGCGTACGGGGTTCGGTGATTGTCTGTGGTCGCTGGCGGCCGCTTGGCGCTACGCTCAGCGGTCGGGACGAACGCTAGCCGTCGACTGGCGCGGGTCCTGCTATCTCGACCAACCCTTCACAAATGCCTTTCCGGTGTTCTTCCAACCGATCAATGACATCGCTGGCGTACCGGCTATTTGCGACGACCGGATCAACGACTTTTCCTTTCCGGGTCCATTCTTCCCGGAGTGGTGGAATAGGCCAGCGATCAACTGCCTTTACCGCCCAGATGAGCAGATTTTCCAAGAGCGCGACGAGTTGGGCGAGCTCTTTCAGGCCGAACACGATGTCGAAGCGAACACAGTAGTGTGTGACGCTTGCTTGATGTGGCGCTGCGATGAGGATGCCGAGCGGCAGGTCTTCCAGAGTGTCAAGCCTCGGTCTGAAATTCAAACACGCATAGATGCCATTTACCAAGAATGTTTTGAGGGGCACAGCATCATCGGGGTTCATGTTCGACATGGTAACGGTGAAGACATCATGGACCATGCGCCCTACTGGGCCAATCCGGAGTTCGCCGTTCGACAAGTGTGCACTGCGGTTGATAAGGCTAAAGCGTTACCGCACCCCAAGCCTGTGCGGCTGTTCTTGTGCACGGACAGCGCGCAAATCCTGGATCATCTGTCGGCCAAGTTTCCCGATCTTCTCACCGTCCCCAAGCATTTCCGATCCGATCAAGACGGCCCCTTACACACTGCAGCACTTGGGATCGACGGCGCAATTTCCGCCCTCGTTGAGATGTATCTTCTCGGGCGCTGCGATACTGTAATTCGGTTTCCTCCGACGAGCGCCTTTACACGATATGCACGCCTTTTCGTACCGCGGGTAATTGAGTTCGATCTGAAGGACCCAAGTCGTTTGATTTTGATAGAAGGCAGCCAAAGAATCTCTCATCTTGATTAAGACCGCTACCTGAGCAATTCGGCAAATGGAACGAACAGGCATAGAGACATCGACCGCAATCCACGAGAGGCGGGCCATGGCATACGCTAAAGGTCCCGCAGCTGCTCAGCTTGATCCGCAGGCTTGAGGATCCGGACACACTGCAGCAGTTCTTGGCTCCCTTCGGGACTGTTGCCGACGTCGATGAAACCAACGGCCTTAGGGCACGAATACAGAATGACGAGATCATTCATCTGCGGCCGTCCGGCAACGCGCCAGAACTTCGCTGTTACTCGGAGCGCCGCAAGACCATCCTAGAGCGACGGCGGTCGTGACGCTGACGCTAAGGGCGCGGGCAATGACGTCCAGAGACGAAATCGAGGTTGTTTAATGAAAGTGGTTCCCGTCATCATCAGCGGTGGAGCCGGATCGCGGCTATGGCCCGCTTCGAGGCAATCGCACCCCAAACCTTTCCTTAAAGTAGCAGATGGACATTCTCTCATTCAGCACACTGTGCTGCGCGTCGGTTCGATAAAGGGCGTAGTGGAACTCGTCGCCGTGACATCTGGGGAACACCTCTTCCTTACCAAGGACGAGTTCGACGAACTAGATTCCGTGGTCCTGCCACGCACCTTTCTGCTCGAGCCTGAAGGCCGGGATACGGCCGCAGCCGTTGCGGCAGCCGCCATCCATGCCAAGGCAACGCAAGGCCCTGACGCGATTCTATGCGTCTTCCCAGCCGATCACATGGTTGGCAACCTGCCTGCATTTTTAGACGTCATGTGCCGGGCCATCGAACATGCGAAGCTCGGGCGGATCGCCACATTGGGCATCGCCCCAACCAGACCGGACACGGCATTCGGCTATATCGAAGCGGATGGTGAGAAAGTCGTCCGTTTCGTTGAAAAACCGGATCTGGACACAGCCAAAGCCTATGTCGCGTCCAAGCGCTTCTTCTGGAACGCCGGCATTTTCTGCTTTAGCGCACAAACCATGCTCGACGAGATGGCATCGCATTGCCCCGCGGTGATCCAGGCCGTCTCCGACAGCTACGAGAACGGGCGCTTCAGTCAAGGCGAAGGCTTTGCCAAAATCGAACTCGCGCCTGAGCATTTCGGCTCCGCCCCGCGAATCTCGCTCGACCACGCTGTCATGGAGAAGACGAACAAACTTGCCGTGGTTGCCTGCGACATGGATTGGAACGACATCGGATCCTGGAACGCAATGGCCGATTTGATCGCCCCCGACCAAAGCGGGAACAGGATACGCGGCGATGTGCATATGGTCGACACGACCGGCAGCTATGTGAGCTCCGACAAGCGCGTCATCGGCACGGTCGGTGTCAGCGATCTGGTGATCGTCGATTCCCCGGACGCTTTGCTTGTCGCATCCCGCGACCGCGTTCAGGACGTCAAGAAGCTGTTCGAGGGCCTCAAGGCTTCAGGACATGAAGCTCACCTGGTCCATAGCACGGTACACCGGCCGTGGGGTACCTACACGGTTCTTGAGGAAGGCGAGCGCTTCAAGATCAAACGCATCGAGGTGAAGCCCGGTCGGCGGCTGAGCCTGCAGATGCACTATCATCGTTCGGAGCACTGGGTCGTGGTCAGCGGCTCCGCGAAAATCGTCAATGGCGAGCAGGAGTTGTTCCTGGCGACAAACGAATCAGCCTACATCCCCTGCGGCCATAAGCATCGGCTGGAGAACCCAGGCAGAATTGACCTGGTGATCATTGAAGTGCAGAGCGGCGATTATCTCGGCGAGGATGATATCGTTCGCTTCGACGACGTATATGGTCGAACGCAGATTTCACCCGCGCATGACGAGAAAGGTCAACGTGTCGCTGGCTAATTGCCACTAGGAAGGCCGTCTGCCCACTCAGGACCGGATGCTTGTGGAATCGGGAATTGACCAAGGCAGCGGCGAATGACCGCAATCGGCATCAGGGTGGGACAAATCAAACGGAAAAGACCGGAGAGCGTAGCAACGCAACACAGTCCCACTGTCGAATAAGCCTTTGATATTTCTGACTTTCCAAGCACCCCGCGCCCACCAAAATGTTTAATGTCAATGGCTTATGGCCGACTTCGCTCTGAAGTGGGCCAAATCGGCCTCGCTATCCCCGCAGCACTCAGTTGATTATTTTCGCATGAAAACGAGCAAGGACAGGGGGAGGGCGATCTTGTGCTGGCTTGTATGTCCAATCTTGCTCCTGTTCGTCGTCAGGTTGTGTGCAGCCGCATAGCGCGGCTATCGCGAGGCTGGAAGCCTCCGATCCATAGGTGCGGCGAACGGGGGCAACGAGGTGCGAATAGGATGGGTGAGCGTATGATCGAGAATACCGCAGCTGCGGTCTAGCGCGAAATGCGGCGTCTGTGGCTCATCGGTCATTGCAGCGCGATGAACCGGAAATCATGACCCTAAGCCGCCCTTCATCAGCCCACCAGCGCCCAGAAGAAGGCGAAGATCCGTCACAATGCCCACCTGTACCAAGGCTTCAAGCAGTTCACCGCGAATGTGAAGACCGCCAGCCATTGCTTCTTCATTTTCGGCCATTCGCTCGCTACGAATGACGACCACATCCTTAACCGCATAGCGCGTGGCAAGTTTCGCAAGCTCTGTGTTGGCATCTATGGTGAACCAGCATCCGCGGATAACCAGCGGATCATGAACCACGCGAACGAGCTAGCGGTGCAGCGCAACGAAAAATCGCCGCTTGATGTCGTCTTTTATGATGCTGCTACAGTTCATGTCTGGGGTTTAGGGTTAGAAGCGGAATGACTGCCAACCAGGTCATCGAGCCGGAAACTGACCGGCCGGTCGGCCCAAAAATGACATTCAGTTGCCTCCAGCCTTTCGACACGAGCCACTTCACGATCTCGCGATTGCCAGCTAGCGGCTTGTTGCTCGAGCTGCGCGATCCTAGTCTGTGGTCGCTATGCCTCAGCAAGAACAGTCCGGTTTCTAGCCGGGCGGAGGGGCAACGAGATAGCCAGCTCAGGACAAGGAGAGTAAGCCATGGTCGCTTTTACCCTCAATGGCGAGGCGCGAACACTCGACGTCGATCCAGAGATGCCGCTGCTCTGGGCGATCCGTGACGGCATCGGACTCACAGGAACGAAATTCGGTTGCGGCCTTGCCCAGTGCGGCGCTTGCACGGTTCACGTTAACGGCATGCCGACGCGCTCGTGCCAGACCGCAGTCGGCGACATCGAAGGAGCCTCGATCACCACCATTGAGGGCGTGTCGGGCAAGATCGGCGAAACGGTCCAGGCCGTGTGGGCCGAGTTCGACGTACCTCAATGCGGCTATTGCCAGTCTGGCCAGATCATGTCGGCCGTGGCCCTCCTGACAGAGACGCCGAAGCCGACGGACGATGATATTGATTCGGCGATGAGCGGCAATCTCTGCCGCTGCGCCACCTATCATCGCATCCGCGCGGCCATCCACGAGACCGCCAACCGGCTGGAGACTTGAGGCATGTTGCAGTTTCTCCCGAAGCATAATGCCGTGGGGCCCACGCGCCGCCAGTTCCTCCTCGGCACGGCCGTCACCACCGCGGGCCTCGCCGTGGGCTACCGGCTAATGATGGCCGCGCCCGCCAACGCACAAACGACGCCTGCAGCGGTCCAGGCGAACCCCTTCCAGACCTATGTCGAGATCACACCGGAGAACCGAATCGTCATCCACTCGTCGCAGTTCGAGATGGGACAAGGCTCCTATTTCGGCATCGCCACCCTGGTTATGGAAGAGCTCGACGGCGCCTGGGCGCAGGTCCACGTGGTCGGCGGATATGGCAATACCGCGCTCTACGGCAATCTCGCCTGGGGCGGGGCCGCGCAGGGAACCGGTGGCTCCACGTCGATGAGCTCGTCGTGGGAGCGCTATCGCAAGGCGGGTGCTGCCGCACGGGCCATGCTGGTGGCGGCCGCGGCGCAGCGGTGGGACGTGCCAGCCGGCGAGATCACAGTCGCTTCCGGGGTCGTGTCGCACGCCTCAGGGATGCAGGCGCGCTTCGGTGACCTGGCTGAAGCCGCAGCGGGAATGCCGGTTCCCGACGACGTGCCGCTAAAGCCGCGCGACAAGTGGGCCCAGATCGGATCGGACAGCCTCAAGCGCTACGATTCCGCCGGCAAGACCAATGGCGCGCAGACCTACACGATCGACCTCAAGATGGATGGACTCAATACGGCCGTTATGATCCATCCGCCGAAGTTCGGCGCTGAGATCGAGAGCTTCGACGCCTCCAAGGCCAAGGCACTCGACGGCATTGTCGATGTCGTCCAGACGCCGCGCGGCATTGCCGTCGTCGGCAGGGACATGTGGACGGCGCTCAAGGGCCGCGATCTCGTGGAGGTGACCTGGAACGAAGAGAAGGCCGGAAGGCGCGGCACGGCCGAGATCATGGCCGAATACACTAAGGCAGCAGACGATCCGGGCGCGGCCACCGCGCGCGACGACGGTAACACTCCCGCAGCGTTGGCCAGTGCTGAGAAAGTCATCCAAGGGCACTACGAATTCCCCTATCTTGTCCATGCTTCGATCGAGCCACTCAACGCGGCCGCCCGAATCAACGAAGACGGCACCATCGACGTGTGGGGCGGACACCAGATGCCCGACCTTTATCAGGCGGCTGCCGCTCAAGTAGGCGGCACCACGCCGGACAAGGTGAGGCTGCACGTGATGAAGACCGGCGGCAGCTTCGGCCGCCGAGCGGTCTCGGACGCAGATCTCATTATAGAAGCTGTTTCCACAGCGCGTGCACTGGGACCCGGCAAGCCAGTGAAGGTGCAGTGGACCCGCGAGAACGACATGCGGGGTGGGCGGTACCGGCCGACCTATGTGCACGCAGTCGAGGCGGGGCTCGACAAGGAAGGCAATGTCGTCGCTCTCCATGACCACATCGTGGGCCAATCGATCGCGGGCGGTTCGCCCTTTGCGGCGATGATCGAGAACGGCATCGATCCGACCTCCGTGGAGGGCGCCACCAACCTGCCCTATGCGATCCCGAACCTGAAGGTCGAGCTGACCACCACGGACGTGAACATCCCAGTGCTGTGGTGGCGTTCGGTAGGCTCCACCCACACCGCTTACGCAATGGAAACCCTGATCGATGAGCTCGCCGCCGCTGCGAACCGTGATCCGGTCGACTTCCGCTTGTCGATGCTCGGTCACCATCCACGGCATGCCGGCGTGCTGAAATTGGCTGCTGAGAAGGCAGGCTGGGACAAGCCTCTGCCGGAAGGCCGTTTCCGCGGCGTGGCCCTGCATGAAAGCCTCTCGACCTATGTCGCCGAGGTGGTGGAGATCACCTTCAACGATGCAAATGATTTCAAAGTCGACCGCGTCGTCTGCGCGGTAGATTGCGGCACCGCGATAAATCCTGACCAGATCCGCGCTCAGATGGAGGGCGGTATCGGCTTCGGCCTAGGCGCGATCCTCCAGGAGGAGCTGACCCTGACGGGCGGTGTCGTAGACCAAGAGAACTACGACACCTATATGCCGCTCAGGATCGAGCAGATGCCGCGCGTCGAGGTGCACATTGTGCCGTCCGACGAGCCGCCCAGGGGCGTTGGCGAGCCGGGTGTGCCGCCGATCGGCCCGGCCGTCGCCAACGCGCTACGGGCGGCGACGGGCAAGACGATCCGCAAGCTGCCGATCATAAAGAACTTGTCAGCATAGCCGGGAATGACACCATGAAAACGGCCGCGATGAAGATCGCGGTCGTAGGTCGTTTTTGAACGCCTCCTGACAGGCGATCACCTCCATTCGATCAATTTCCGGCGGCTGCCCGGTCCAATATCCGGTTTAGAGACTGTAACCCGTGTTCTGAACGACCGCAGACGGTCGTTGGTGCTGGTAGCACTAAAGAACCGCTTTCGAGACGCAAATGCCGCACGCAAATGTCTCGAAAGGGTCACGCTAGAGACTTTGTACCACCTAGTTGCATGTCTGCTATCGCTTTCTTGGCGCGAGAAGCGGCCGGTCCTCTGACGGCCCCATAACAGGACATTGATGTCTTCGCGCTGAGCGTCAGCAGTTGGCGCTACCGCGACCTTTCTCAGGAAGGCTGCACACCGACGCGATCTTCCTTTCGCCTTGCGCAAACCTCCCTTCCGAGTGAGGCGTTCAGTGCGTCGGCTTGGTGGACTGAGGCACTTCTGAGTGGGACAACAACATCGAAAAACATTGGAAAAGATTTGAATACTCTGAAGTCCCACTGATCTCTAAGAAATTGATTTTTATCGCTTTCTGAACACCCTCCGGGCCCACCAAATCCTTTGATTTTATTGCGAAAAAGTGGTCTCAGCCCAAAACGTTTTGGGCCCGTTATGGGCCCAACAAAAAAGGGCGGCCGATAAGCCGCCCTGCACCGGTCCGATTGAAACCATTCACTTGATGACGCGAAGCGGTGTCCGCTGCTTTATGGCGTCGCGTTTCGCCTCCCGCTCGTTGATCGCGCGGGCGATATCGACGGCCATCCGCTTCTTGTTGGCTTCCCGTACGTACGCGTCCGTCACCGTCATCGAGGAATGTCCCATCGCTTCCATAATGGCGCGTGCCTGGATGTTGCATTCGGCGAGATACGTGCCGAAGGTACGCCGGAGCCCGTGCAGGGTGTAGCCCTCCGGAATGCCGGCCTGCTTGTTCCAATGTGCCATCATGCCGGTGAGGCTTTTTTCCGCAAACGGACGCCCATAGCCATTCCTCAATACCGGTCCACCTTTCGAACGGTCTAGCGGCTCCAGAGCCTGCGCCAGCTTGTCCACGACGGGGATAAACACTTCCCTGCCGCCGTGGCGGTTTCGGTTCTTTTTCTGCCGGAACTCGAAGGCCTCGATCAAAACCAGCGAGCCATCGAACAGTTCGATTTCCTCGCTGACCAGATCTTCCCATTCCAGTGTGGCGATATCGCCGCGTCTATTCCCGAGCCAGAAGCCGAGGGCATAGCAGGTGCGCGCCGCCGAGCCGACCGCATGGCGCGACTCGAACTTTTCACGAATGGCCATCGGCCACCCGGGATTGGCCGTCGATTTGGGAATGCGAACGCGAATTGACAGCGAAGGGTCGTCCTGCGGCTTGATCCACTTCTCAACGTCAATCGCCACCCAAAGGAGCTTTTTGATCGCTACCAGCAGGTGCTTTGCGACTGTCCGTCTGGTGCCAAAGACGCCTTCGATAATCGCACGCAGACGGTCGGCATCGAGATGCTCGATCGGCGTGTCGCGCCAGGTCAGCGGATAGGCGGGATCGACCTTCATCTCAAGGAAGCGTTCAATAAGCCGAGCATTCTTCTGCTGGGTCGCTTGGTCGAAGTCCAGCCATTCCATCGTCGTTTCAAGTCGGCGGGCAGCATGACCGAAAGTCTTTGGCAACGCCCGTCCAGGCAAGTCGATGATGACACCGTTTTGACGTTGGCCTTGCGTTGCCTGTTCATAGGCGGCTTCGAACTCAGGAGAGCCTGGTCCGCCAGGAAGCCGAATTTCGGGCATTCCTTTGCCGCGATAGCGATAGATGAGCTTTCCGTTCTTGATGCGCGACGAAACGCCGGGGTAGCGGACATCTTTGAATGGCCTGGCCATTAAATCTCCCTTTGAGTTTTCCGCTGCCGTTGCTCCACAGGCGGGCAATCCTCCAGCATTGCCTGAAGCGAAAGGGTCTTGCTTTCCATGGCAACGCGCAGGAGTACCGGGTAAGGGAAGCCTCGACCTTGCTCTATGCCTTCAAAAGTGCGTTTCGGTATTCCCAAGACCTTGGCTGCACTCTCGGCGGTGAATCCTCCCTTCGCCCGCCAGCCTTTCACTTCTCGCGCGAGCTTTTCATTGTCGTTCACGTCATCTCTTTCGCTCAGGCGATGACCGTACTACGCCTGCAGCGTATACGCAATGTGCGTAGTTGCTTATCTCCTTATCGGCTCTCGTTTGCTCCGCTCCAGTAGTTGTTGGAGACCATTGTCTTTGTCTGGCAGGGCGGAGAAAGCGATATCGAGCGCCACACGATCCCAGATGGCGCGACTGTTGACGTGCTTAGGCCTCGGCATGCGGCCGTCAGCAACCATGTCGTCGAATAGTGTCGATCCGACACCGACATAGCGCGCTGCTTCCTGACGAGAGAGGCCGCGGGGTGGGTACGAGAGCGCGTCACTCTTCATAGACGCGGCCTCGAGAACGTCGGTATCGAAACAGCACAACGATATCAAATCCAGGCGGCTGGCTGCTTCGACAAGCCTCGGTCCCGATAAACGGGGCCATATTGCAGTCGGCACAACAAATCCACATCCCGCACCATCCGGTAATGAAGAGATCGTATTGCCCTAGATACGGGATGTTGCGTGGTGCGGAAGCTACCTCGCCGGCTCGTTCGGGAAAGGCGAGTAGCGACGTGCAAATCGGCAGGGTAAGATGCGGCAGAATGTTCCGGTGCAGATTTCGGGGGTTCAAGTCGCTAGAGCGCTACCTCCTTTCCCCCCACGCATCGAACTGCCAGTTCCGACTTCGCTGCAGCGGCTAACGAAACAAGGCCGTCCTGCCTACCATCTGGCGCAGGGAGTGCCTTGCCCTCCGAAGGCAGAGGTCACAAGTTCGAATCTTGTCGGGTGCGCCAAAATATTCAGTAAAATCGACATATTATAGATAGAGAGCGCACGCGCACTTCCCAAGGTGGCGAGAACCATTGCGGGGGCGAGCGTAGCGTCCATCCTCGGACAGACGGCGATAGGCCTTCGTCCTAAGTGCCAACAGGTGATCGGCTTTTGGTGGTCTGTGGCGATCTGGGACGCACCCTCTGGTCTGGTCCGTTTGATTGGGAGTGTAGATGATAGGGTTTGTCCGAGTATGCGCATCGTAGCGTCGGGGGGATCGTGATAGCGGAGGACCGGTTTCAATGGAATCGCGTCAAATCACCAGTACATACATCGGCTATTTGAGGTTCGCCTCAAGCTTTTCATCCCCAGAAGAATTGCCTCCCAGGTGCGGCTCGATATCCGAAGCTTGGCGATCCTATCCCACATCCGAGATACCTCCTCAGAACATGATCGATAATAGTGTTGCAGACGCGCCACGGCAATTGCTTGCCGCGATCAGCTCCGAGAGCGCTCCGAGGATTGCTCATTCCGACGACGTACATCAATAGGGCGTAGCGAGGATCGACCCGCCTCCGCCAATCGGACCGAGCGTACACCCGATCAGTGATCCTGAAACCGATCGCGGGCAGGAACTGCTTGAGAGAGCCATCCGATTCGTCACTAACCCCAGACCGATGCTGGCAGCGCGTCGAGCGGTATCCTCAGATAACGCCGGCCATTTTCCTCGACCTGAGGCAGTTCCCCTCCGCGGATATTGACCTGCAGGGCATGCAATATGAGTTTTGGCATTGGCAATGTCCTGTCTCGGGCCTCTCGAAGCCTGATGAACGTACTCCGAGAATGACCGGCGACATGCGGGTTTTTCTCTTTCTGCTCCGCTACCGAACTCTCCCACAGAGCCTGGCGCCCTCCAGGCCTGTAGTCATGCCCGGTGAAGAGGCGCGTCGGGTCGGGTAGGCTCAAAATGTCCTGGATCGACTTCCATAGGTCAGCTGCGCTGCCACCTGGAAAATCTGCACGGGCGGAGCCGCTATCGGGCATGAAAAGTGTGTCGTGAATGAACGCTGCATCGCCGATGACATAGCTTATCGACGCCAAGGTGTGTCCTGGCGAGTGCATGACGCGCGCTACCAGCTCGCCGATGTTGAAAGTCTCGCCGTCGCAAAACAGCCGATCCCATTGTGAGCCGTCGCATGCGAGATCTGGCCAATTGTAGATTTGCCGCCAGATCTGCTGCACTTGCTTCACGTGCTCGCCGATCGCTGTCGGCACGCCGCTTTTCGCCTTGAGATAGCGCGCGGCCGAAAAGTGATCCGCATGCGGATGGGTGTCCAGAATCCATTCGAGCTTCAGATTGTGGCTGTTGACGTAGTCGAGGATCACGTCCGCATTTGTCGTAGCTGTCGAGCCGGACTTTTCGTCGAAATCGAGCACTGGGTCGATGATGGCGCATCTTCGCGAACTCGGACATGCAACGACATATTGGACGCTGCCCGTACGTGCATCGTAGAACCCGGCGACCTCAGGCTGCTGCATGGGAGATACCCTCGGCTGCTGCTCGCGGGAAGAAGATCGCCCGGCCAGGATCGAGGTCGTAGTCATGTTCGAAGTCCGTTGCGTCCGACGCAATCTGCGCTACAGCATCGAGTATGAACTGCACCTTCTCATCGGGCAGCAGAACGCTGAAATTCAACCGGGTGAACCCAGGCTTTTTCGTTTCATCGCCGGAGAGAATGGCTTGCCTTATTTCCTCGGACTGGTCGTCGTCGATCGATAGCAGTCTGTGCACATACGGGCCGGCACAGGCGCAGCCACCGCGCGCCTGAATCCCGAACCGGTCGCTTAGCATGCGCGTGATCAGCTGCTGGTGGACGTAGCCACCCTTTCCGTTTTCGACCCTAAAGGAAAAGATCGGAAGCCGCTCAGGATCCGACAGGCCGAGGAGCTCCAGCCGCGTCACGTCTTTCCATGCGCGAAAGGCACGGCGCACTAACTCGCGGTTGCGCGCTACCATCATATCAAGTCCGATCGCATCTTTGACGATGAAGGCCAGCGCGGCTCGTATGTCGCCGATCACGTTCGGCGTACCGGCTTCCTCGCGGGATTCGAGGCTGTCGCTGTAATCGTGTGTCTTGGGGGACACGAATTTCACCGTCCCGCCACCTGGCCACGACGGCTTTGTCTCTGAAAGTCCGTCGCGTCGAACGATCAAGATGCCGGAGGCACCGGGGCCGCCGAGGAACTTGTGAGGCGATACGACTATCGCGTCGATCTCGGCATCAGGGGCGGGCGACATGGAAATCGGCAGGTACGGACCTGCGCCCGCATAATCCCAGATCATCTTTGCGCCGGCGGCCTTCACGATCGCGGTGATGGCCGCGACATCGCTGGTGATGCCCGTGACGTTCGAGGCCGCGGACATCGCGGATATCGTGAGACTTGGCGACCGGTCCGAAAGGGCGTCCTTGAGGTGAGATAGGTCCGGCCCGCCAGACGGACCTTCCGCGACTTCAATGATCTCTGCTCCGCTCTCGCGCCAAGGCAGAATGTTGGAGTGATGCTCATAAGGACCGATAATGATCCGAGGGCGCTTCCCCACTGCCACGGCTTCAGCGACGCCCAATAGCTTTACGAGGCGGTTGATCCCCGACGTAGCGCCGGAGCCGGTGAAGATCACAGCATGCCGTTCGGTGGCCCCGCAGAATTGACCGATCAGGGCGCGCCCTTCCCGACGCATGCGGGTCATGAAGCCTCCGCAATACGAGGCTTCTGTGTGGCTGTTCGCGTAGTACGGCAGGACCTCGTCAAGCACAAAGCGCTCGATCTGATGGAGCGCGCGGCCTGACGCGACATAGTCGGCGTACACCAGGTCCTTTGGCCCGTAGGGACCCACGATTTTTGCCGTCGATCCCACAAGCCCATCCCGAAGGTCGGCGGTCATGTCAGCCTTTTTCTTCAGCCCCTGGCGGAACTTTGACAGAGGGGTCTCGGTCTGCCTTGTCGTTGGATGAGCAGCTTGCACGGTCAGTCTCCCGGCTCGGATATTGACTCAGATTGTAGCCTGCTCCACGGTCGGAAAATTCACCTATTTCCTGCAATTTTGCGCCGAGACCGTGTCAGATGATCGAAGATCGCGTGAAAATCGATGCATTTGATATGAAGATCTTGACGGCCATGCAGATCGACGCAAGCCTTTCGCAGCGAGATTTGGCGGAGCGGGTCGGCCTGTCCCAGAATGCGTGCTGGCGGCGGATTCAGCGCCTCCAGTCGCTAGGTCTTATCCGCGGGTCTCACAGCAGTATCGATCTCCGCGCCCTGGGGCTCGATCTGACGGTTTTCGTAATGGTCCGCACTCGCCACCATTCCAAGGAGTGGAGTGAGGCGTTCCGTACCCATGTCGAACGGCTACCGGAGGTGATCGATTTCTATCGGATCGGAGGGGATTGGGACTACCTGATCAAGGTCGTGACGCAAGGCATGTCCGGCTACGATGCATTCTACCAGAAACTGATCACGAACTTCGACCTGGCTACGGTGACAGGCTTCTTTTCCATGGAAGCGATCATCAACAATCGTCCAGTGGATCTGACCAATCTGCGATGAGGCGGCGCCCGCTGTAGGACGCTTCGCCTTCATCGTCGCCAAGCCTTCGGCCGTGGCTCACCAGGGTGAGGTGTCGATTTTTTACAAGAGCCCGCAGGTGTGGCAGAGCGTTCGCCCATCAGTTGTTTGCAGGCCTCAACTGAGCCTTGAGCTCCTCCGGCCTTGATGCGCGGGTCCTGACGACGCTTCGCTCAGGTCCGCACCCTAAGGGCTTGCTCCAGCCTGTCGGCAATCTGGGTGACGATATAGGCAATCACCATGTAGATCACGACGGCAATCACGAAGGCTTCGAGGTAGTAGTAGTTCAGCGCGGCGGTTAACTGGGACTGGGCGAAGATATCGACAACCTCGATGGCGAATCCGAGAGAAAGGGCCTTCATGATGACCATCATCGAGGTTGTAAGATCAGGAATTGCCGTGAGAGCCACCTGGGGAAACAGAATCCGTCGGAACAATTGGCCGTTCGTATAGCCAAGCGAATGGGCGGCGTCTGACTGACCCGTGTCGAAGGCGTTCAGGGCTCCTTTGATGATCTCCGATTGGAACGCAGCGATACAGCCCGTCACCGCAATAACAAGGATGACCGAGTTGGGTGTTTCGTGGGCGTTGAAGTTGATCCCGAGCAACGAGAGCAGGAACTGGAATGCCGGGGGCAGACCGAAATAGGCGAGGAAAATCACGATGACCATCGGAACGCCCTTGAAGACGATCTTGTAAGCCATGATGAGCTCTCGCAGCACCGGGACTCGTCTATATTCGACGAGTGCGAAAATGCTGCCGACTATCGTCGACAAGACGAAAATCGTGAGCGCCATTCCAAGCGTTACAGGTACGGCGCCCAGAATTTCCTGGGTGTCCTGGAGCAAAATATCGGTCTCGAACATGGTTGAATACCCTTACGTCAGACGCTGGCAATGGCTG
Organism: Mesorhizobium sp. M1006; assembly: GCF_040318825.1. NCBI lineage: Bacteria > Pseudomonadati > Pseudomonadota > Alphaproteobacteria > Hyphomicrobiales > Phyllobacteriaceae > Mesorhizobium > Mesorhizobium sp. M1006. Next base: position 13,028 of record NZ_JAMYMZ010000048.1, on the reverse strand, counting down.
CGTTCTTGATCTGAGCTGTTGTCGTGGCCTCAGGTGCCTGCATCGGCGAGCGAAGCTCGAACAAATGCACGATGAACCAGGCTATCAGGCACATAAGCGCATAGATGACGGCCAGGACGAGGTATGTTTCGAACTGATATTGGTTATAGTCGCGCTCCATGATCAAATGCGCGGTCGCCATCACGTCCGCCGCCCCGATGTACATGACCAGCGCAACGTTGTGGATCAGGTAGATGATGGAGTTTCCATAGCCCGGCAATGCGAAGTGCACCGCTTGCGGGCCCACGATGCGGGTGATCTTCTGGCGAAAGGTATATCCTAGACTGTCGGCTGCATCATGCTGGCCGCGATCGACGGCCAGGTATGCAGGCCGCAGGACTTCCGACAGATAGCCGCCATGGTAAAAGCTCAGTCCGACCATCGCAGCGATCGTCGGCGAGAAGAAATCTGCGGAGCCGAACAGGGCCACCAATAGGGGGAGCCCATAGAACGCGACGAACAACTGGAGGACGACGGGAACGCTGCGGGCATAGGACACGTAGAGGTCGGTGAGGTGGCTGACCACTGGTATCCTGCGAATCCGCAATGTTGTCGCAACGAGCGCCAAGCAAAAGCCGACCAACATGGCGGTAAACGTGATAGCGAGCGTCAGCGGCAATGCCGAGAGCAACTCTGGAATCATAGCAGAAACATCCACTTTGAAACGCTCCTTCTTGCAATTCAGACTTGCCGCTGACGATATCTACTCAGATCGCATCATTTCATATACTTGACGATACCTTCGCCAAACCACTTCTGCGAGAGCTTTTCGATCGTACCGTCGTCTTTCAACTCTTTGAGAACTTTGTTCACGTCATCGACCAGAACCTTGTTTTCATCTGACTTGTGGATAAGCATATAAGTGTTGTTGGTGAAGACTGGTTCGGACGCCACGATGTCGAGCTTCTTTTCATCGATGACGGTCTGCTCACCAAGATTTGAAGGCAGGACCAGCGCGTCGAACTTGCCGTTCTGAACTTCGTCCAAACGGTTTGGATACGGGATTCCGGCGCTCGACGCCGTCACGTCAAGCTTGTATTGAGGATTTTCTTTTTGCCAGTTCATGATGAACTTATAGGTTCCGCCGCCAGCCGTGGTCGGAACGATCCTCTTGCCGACCAGGTCTTTCATTTCTTTGATGCCGCTGCCCTTTTTGCTGTAGATCTTCATCAGGCTGGCGCCCATGGGGTTTTCCGGAATGAAGAACTGCTTGGCGCGCTCGGGTGACTTGTAGTAACCGCCGACCGCGATGTCGTATTTGCCTGTGGCCAGGCCGGTTTCCTGCGCGATGTCGGAGACACCTTCCATTTCGAACTTGTATTGCGGCAGCTTTGCGTTGATCGCCCTCAGCAGATCGGGTTCATAGCCTTGCGGCTCGACGCCGAGCGCGCCCCAAGCCAATGGCTTGGATTCGGCAGAGGTCGCGATCTTGATTGTCCGAACGGTCTGACCATAACTGATCCCTGCTGTCGCAAGGGCAATTGCGATGCCGCCGGCGACGGCCAGGGCATAACGACGCGAAAAACTGGATTTGATTGCAGACATTTCTTGGGTTCCCTTCTTGTTGGATTATTGAAAAGCGAGTTCAGACTGCAGGAATTGAGCAAGTCGTGGGCTGGAAGGCGCATCGAAGATCTCAGTTGGACTGCCGTCGGCGGCAACCACGCCACGATCCATGAAGACGATCCGGTTCGAGATGTTCTTTGCGAATTGCATCTCGTGGGTCACAAGCAGCGAGGTGATGCCGGACGACGTGACGTCCTTGATCACCTTCAGGACTTCACCGACCAGTTCGGGATCCAGCGATGATGTCGGTTCGTCGAAGAGTATCACGTCGGGGCGAACCGCCAAGGCGCGCGCGATGCCGGTGCGCTGGAGCTGGCCGCCCGACAGTTGGGAGGGATAGCTATCTCGCTTCGGGGTGAGGCCGACCCGCTCGAGCTCCCGCAAGGCGATCTCCCGCGCCTCGTCTGCGGACTTGCGCTGCACGACGACCAGGGGATCCATCACGTTCTGCAGGACCGTCATGTTCTTGAAGACGTTGAATTGCTGAAAGACCATCGCCGTTCGCAACCGGATCGCCTGGACAGCGGCCTTGTCGGCACGCTGGTAATCCATCCGAATCTGATCGAACGCGATGGTTCCTGAGGACGGCTTGGCAAGGTAGTTGATGCATTTCAGCAACGTGGTCTTGCCGGTGCCGCTGGGGCCGATGATCGACACCACGTCACCCCGCTTTACCGAGAGATTGACGCCGTTCAGAACCTGCGTGCTTCCGTAAGACAGTCTTATATCTTTGAGATCGAGCATTGCTGGTTGGTGTCCTTCAGAGTGTGGGACGGAGTGCCTTGATCGCACGCGATATCATCATCCGCTCTCCGCATGGCCGAGAACGTGCATGAGCCGGTTTGCCCAGCCGAAGATCGATATGGCGTGGATCAGGTCGATGATCTCGCGGTCATCCATGCCGACTGATCGAAGCGCGGCGATATCGTCTGCCGTCGCTTCCGGCGGTGCCGCCGACAGGCGGCGGGCAAAGCTGTAGATTGCCGCATCGCGTGCGCCCAGCGCTTCAGGTTTGTCGAGGTAAAGTGCGGTGACCACTTGGTCGCTCTTGGTCAGCTCTGCATGCCTACGGGCGTGGACAACGGCACAGAATTTGCAGCCATTGACGATCGAGGCCCCCAATGCGCCAAGTTCGCGATCGGGACGGGCGAGCCCGCCTTCGACATACATGATCGCGTTGAACAAAACGGTACGCGCAAGATAGCTCTCTGGGTCATGGGCAAGGGTTCGCACATATTCCGAAACCTTCTTGGCCGATGGCGTGACCTTCATCGCTTCAAGCTGTTCCGGCGAGGCCTCAGGCAGCTCGACCGGCGCGATATACGGATGCCAGTTCAATGGCTTCAGACGAACCGAGGAGATCATGTCGACCTCATCAGACGCAAGCCGGTCGCCACCCGTGTCTGGAAGTTGACAAAAGCGATCAGCTCGGAGAGCGCGACGATCTGAGGATTGTTCAATCCAGCCTTCTCCAGGAGAGCGATATGGCTCGCTTCAGCCTTTTTCGGCGCCAGGGTGATCAGGTCAACATGACGAACGATGGTCGCCAGGGGTTCATTCAAATCCGTTTCCCCGTGGGCCAAGGCCAGAAGCTGCTCGGTCGGACCAAGCTGAGCCAGCTGAACATCATATTCGGCCACCAGGACCGGATCGGCATTCAGGGCGGCCATGCGACGGGCAAGAGCAACACGCAAATTCGTCGCCAGCCCCTGATCGTTCGCCGGCTGCAGCACAGAGAGGCGACATTCTTCTGCCCCTCGCACGAATTCGGGCCGAAATCGCCGTGCGGCGAAAAGGGCATCGTCCGGTGAAAGACCCGCTGCCTTGTCCATTGCGTCGATCACAGTGCGGCCTCCTTGTGCAACAAGGGTGTTGAATCGACCCACTCGTCGCCCAGAAGTTCGGGCGTGTCGTAGGCGATCAGATTGGCGAAGTGGGTTTCGACATCCTCGGCAAAAAGTGAAGATGCGATGCCGCGCACAAGACGGTCGGCACCGGCGCTGACGGCCGGGATGTCGCCGGAGACCTTGCCGTGCGTCAGCATGGCGGCGTCGTTGAAGCAGTGGATATGTGCCAGCATCGGGCAGGAACCGGGAATGCGTTCACGAAACTCGAAGGCGGGACCGAGATCCGGTGCATCGGACATGCCTGCACGCGGCGGTCCCATTTCCGGCCTATATCGGCCATCCGACCAGGTGCGGATATGTGGGGCAATCGCCGCAAATTCCGGTCGGCCGCTGAAGTCATTTGAAAAGCCGGTTGCCGCGATCAGGAAGTCGTAGTGCATCGGCCCTTGTGTGGTTTCGATCAGCAGGCCTCCCGGATCTTCCATTACCGCAACGATGCCGCAGTCGAGAAAGAACCGAGCATTCGCGTGGCGAGACACGCGAAGCGTCGATGAACGCGGCGGCGGCGTCTGGGTGGAGGCGGTGTAGTCGAAGAACTTCCACTTCCAGCCATCCGGCAAGTGATGCATGCCGAGTACAACACCCGGGCTGCCGATGCCGGTCAGCTTGTTGATGCGCGGCATTTCCTTGCGCCGGATCAACATGTCAACAGAGCCGGCTCCCGCCTCGAGCGCCGTTGCGGCATTGTCCATGGAAGAGGCGCCAGCGCCGATCACCGCCACACGCTTGCCTTTCAGCGTGTCGAAGTCGATGTCGTCGGCAGAATGGGCCCAATAGGCGCGATCGACGCCGCTGAGGAAATCGGGCACGGCAAAACCGCCCAAACCGGACCGACCGGTGGCCAGAACGAGACGACGGGTGAGGACCTGGCCAGTCTCCGCGCCCTCGATATCGATCGCAATCAGATCTCCAACGGGTGCCAGTCCGGTCATGCGCACACTGTTGCGCACCGGCAGGCCGAGAACCTTGCGGTACCAGACCAGGTAGTCCATCCACTGGCCCTTGGGGATTTTGTCCAGCGACCGCCAGGCCTCAACGCCCCATTGCGCCGTGAACCAGGCGCGGAACGTCAATTGCGGCAGGCCAAGCGACGGGCCGTTGAGAGTCTTCGGTGACCGGAGTGTTTGCATGCGGGCAAACGTTACCCATGGTCCCTCGAGCCCGGCCGGAGCCGCATCATAGGCCACGACATTGGTTATCCCGGTCAGCACCAACTTTGCCGTGGCAGCAAGTCCGCACATGCCGGCGCCAATGACGACGACGTCACGGACCGGGACGCCATTCTCCGTGCGCGTCGGAACCCAAGGTTTGGCCGGCAGCTCGAGAAACTCGAGATCCTGTGCAAGCTGTGCTTCGAGCGCAGCAAGACCTATCGGCGTTGGCGCGGCGGGGGTATGCTTCATATTCCTGTTCCGTGATTTGTGCCGGATGCAGGATCGCTCACCAATTGGCCAGCGAGGGTCGGATCTAGTTTCTTGAAGCCGACGATCGACCGTTCAGCCACCGCCTCGACCGCATCCATCAACGCCTGCGCGACTGGACGAAGCGGACGTTTTTCGGCAGCGATAACGCCCCAATAAAAGAGAACGGTTGCGTCGATCGGACGGATGACGACATCGGGCAGGGCGACGCCATAAGCGGTGAGGGGATCGATGACGGCCGCCGCACCAGTCTGACGCACGATCTGTAACGCGCCATATGCAGTATTCGTCCGGATCACTGGCCCTGTATCGATGCCCCTGGCCGCCAAAGCCTTGGAGACATGCAACTGGAAACGCAGGGGGTTGAGCAGTGTGGCGACGCGGCGACCGGCAAAGGCGGAAAGCGGTATGACGTCAAGTTCAGCCAGCGGATCATCCTCCCGCACGGCAGCAACATCAGGTGCCGAATAGAGCCGCAGGACATCCAGACCGGGCGTATCGAGCGGCAGGCTCGAAAACCCGATCTCGGCACGTCCGCTGCGTACCTCCTGGGCGACGATCGAGGGGAGAAACTGCCCCAGATGCGTCTCGTGCGGAAGTTCGACACCGTTGAGTTCGGCCATGGCCGTCGGGATTAAGCCAGTACCGATCGCGGAGGTGGTAACAATCTGCAGGATTCGCCCCCGGCCGGCGGCGATCATCTTGGCCCGCGCGGCAAGTTCGGTGAAGGACATCAGCAATCGCCGCGCCTCCTCCTCGAAGGCGGCGCCTTCTTCAGACAGCTGCACCCGGCGACCGACCCGGTGCAGCAATTCGAAGCCGAGTTCTGCCTCGAGGTCCTGAATGGTGCGTGTCACCGAAGGCTGGGAACACCCGAGCATCTCAGCCGCCTTGGTGATGCTGCCGTTGGCGGCAACGGCAAGAAAGGCCTGGAGATCTCGTGTTTCCATTTACGCCTACATGCGCATTATGTATGAGTAAGATCGTCTCATGCATATTTGATATGTGTCAAGGCGGAAATGAAACATGGCCGGAGACGCCCCGGTGATTCGCCGCACCGCCGGAAGAATTCGGAGCCCACAGAGCGTCGTCGGCAGCGTTCGCCGCGCTGCGACCCATAAAGACTGGAACAGGAGAAATCCTATGCGGGTGAGTATTCTGGGGGCCGGTGCAATTGCGTACGGCCTTGCTGCCTGCCTGGCGGAGGCGGGGCACGATCCAATGCTTTGGTCGCCGTCGGGAGGGCGCACCAAGGCACTGGCCGCCGGCGAATTGCTAACGGCCACGGGCGCCATCGAGGCAACGGTGTCGGTGCGTATCGCCAAGGATTGTAAAGAGGCTGTTGCCGCTGCAGACGTTGTGATGATCGCGCTGCCGGCTAACGGGCACAAGAAAGTGATGGATGCTGCCGTTCCTTATCTGAGGGAGGGAACGCCGGTAATCATCAGCTCTCACAGTTCCTTCGGAGCGCTGTATCTCTCCAGGCAATTGGCGCAACGCAAGGTTCGCCTGCCGATCGTCGTCTGGGGCACAACGCTGGTGACCGGCCGCCAGTCCGGATCAACAGAAGTCCATGTCACCAGCGTTCGCCAGAAGCTCGATGTTGCGACGCTCCCGTTCGACGCGATGGACCAAGGGTTCCGACTTTGCACGACCCTGTTTGGAGATCGTTTCGTCAAGCGCGACGGTTTGCTTGCTATCGCGCTCAGCAACCTCAATCCGCAGAACCATCTCGGGATCGCCCTTCTTAATCTCACACGCATGGAGAAGCGAGAGCAGTGGAGCCAGGCCGGAAATGTTACGCCGGCTGTCGGCCGCCTTATCGAGGCGCTGGACGCGGAACGATTGGCGATCGCCGCTCGTTTTGGAATTGCCGTGCGCACAGTTGAAGAGCATTTTTCATTGTCGTTTCACGTCCCTATGGGCACCGTTTCGGAAATGAACCAGGAGATGGATCGCCAAGGCCGCGGCGGCTTCGGCCCGTCAACTATCGAAACCCGTTATGTTCTGGAGGACGTTCCGTTCGGGCTGCTGCCGACGGTGTTTTTGGGGAAGATCAGCGGAAAACCAGCGGTCCTCCATCAGTCTGGCATTTCAATATTCTCGGCCGCTTATGGTCGCGATCTCAAGGCAGACAATGATATCCTTCCTGCGCTCGGCATCGAAGGAATAGGAAAAGTGGATCTGGAGAACCTTTGCCGTAAGGGTTTTTAGCGACTCTTCACACGTGAGCAGGCAGTCGGCTGTCAGCGACACTTCCCGTGGCGCGTCAATCAAACCGCTCTCATCTCTGATCAATCCGCTGCAAGGCGTTGCGGAAGCCGACGGATCGGCTTCCGTTCTTATATCGGGGGCGCCCAGGGGCTAGATCACGCGCTTCATGTCGATGTAGTTCCCTTCTGTCCGGATCGTCAGCGTCACTTCTCTGTCACCACGATTTCGCCAGAACCAACCGTGATTTCCGTCGAAGGCGGCTTCAATGGCACCTTCGTCAGCGAGAACGCTGCGACCTTTTTCGTAGCTGACGGACTGACCGCCGCCATCGCCGTGCGTCTCGAAGTTCACCACGCCACCGTCAGCTGTCCAGGAAAAGTTTGCCTTGGCACCCTGCCGCATCACGAGCTTGACTTCGGCACCCTGGCCTGGCGCCAACGTGAAGGATAGCTCGTCTTGCCTTCCATCTGGCCGGATCGGGGCTTCCGAGGTTGCTTCGGCGACAGGCGCTGCAGCAATGGCCGGAGCCTCGGCAGGAGCAATCTCTCCAACCGTCACATTATCTTGGGCAACGGCCTCCCCGGTTGGGGATGGCTGCGACGCGGGCTGTTCGGCGGTAAGGGCAACGAGGAGGTTTTCAATTCGGTCCATGCGCGCCATCAACTCGGCCGGAGGGACCATTTGCGTCATCCGCTCGGCCGAAGCCTTCGCGCTGGCCATTTCGTCCTCTGCCGCCTCGGCTGCCAACTGTGTCTTGATTTCGCCCATTCTGGTGAGGCCGAGCAATCTGCCTGCTCCAGTCGGATCGATCGCATACTCGGACGGCATGACGACCGTGACGAGCAAGGCGAGCGCCGTCAGCGCGGCAATGAAGGTGGAGCGCTTGAGCTGCGCTGAAGTCGGCAAATCGGCGCGGCTGGGAAGGTCGGTGTTGTACATGATTGCGGTTCCTTATGCTGCGACGAACAGGCCGGTGAGCTGATATCCGATCAGCAGGAAACCGGCCGTCATCATGATGACGTTTGTGGTATAGGCGTGGCGCCAGAAGCTTCGTGTCCGGCGCCAGTAGCCCATCACGATCAGGATGGCGCCCAGAGCCAAGAGCTGTCCGATCTCGACACCGACATTAAAGGCCAAAAGGTTCGGCACCAGGCCGTCCGGCGAGATGTTGTATTCAATGATCTTCGTCGACAGGCCCAAACCGTGAAAGAATCCGAAGACCAGCGTCGCGACCTTGGTGTTCGGCTGGAAGCCGAGCCATCGCTGGAAAGCGCCCATATTGTCGAGCGCCTTGTAGACCACGGACAGGCCGATGATCGCGTCGATGATGTAGCTGTTGATGCCGACGTTGAAATAGACGCCAAGCAGCATCGTCGTGGAGTGGCCGAGCGCGAACAGGCTGACATAGATGCCGATATGCTTCATCCGGTAGAGGAAGAAGATCACGCCGAACAGGAACAGAATGTGGTCGTATCCGGTCACCATGTGCTTGGCGCCGAGATAGATGAAGGGCAGCACGTTGATGCCCGAGATTTCCTGGATGTAGCCCTTGTCGCCCTCGGCCACGGCGTGGGCGAAGGCAGCCCCGCCCAGGAGCGGCAGGGTCATGAGAGCGATAAGCAGGGGCAGGGTGGGTCGCCAACACGTGCGACGCGCGCGTGGCCGGCCCCGGTCGAAGGGTCCTTGCATAGAATTTCCAATCTTCGTCGTTGAGGGTTTGTCGCCTGAGCGACATCGATCATGCGGCGAGGAATGGTCTGGGCGGTCGCTCGAGCGGAAATGCCGTGCCCGGATCGATGAAAGTCGGCGAATAATTCAGCCAACCCCGTTCGAACTGCGGAACGGTCGGTGCGAAGTCGGCGGGCGTGCTCGCTGTCTCGTGCGAATGGTCTGCCGCATCGTGCCCGTGAAAATGGCCGGGGATCTGCTCGTCCGCGACGCCGTCATCGTGGGTGTGGCGACGATCTTCGATCTGGGCTGCGGCTCCGCTGTGACGTTCGTTCGCGGCGGCAGCAAGCGCGATCGGATCGTGCGAGGCCGAATAGCCGAAAGAACGCAGCACACCGATCGTCATCGCCAAGACGATGATGAAGCAAATGGCTGGGCTGCAGATCCGATTCGGCATGAACGGCGATTATTCTCTAAAATCCTAACGAATGGTTTTTGCTATATCAGAATCGAGGCCTCTTTGAGACTTGCGTATCCTCTCCAGGAGGATAGTATTTAGATATGAGCGGCCAACCTCACATCCACGAAACCCATCCCGATATCGTCAAACGCCTGAAAAGGGCCGGCGGACATCTTAAGGGTGTGATCGACATGATCGAAGCAGGCCGGCCCTGCCTCGATCTCGCCCAGCAGCTTCATGCTGTCGAGAAGGCCATTTCGCAGGCCAAGAAGACCCTGATCCAGGATCATCTCAACCATTGCCTTGAAGACGTCGTCGGGCCGCTGGCGCGCGAGCAGCGCCGCTCGATCGACGAGTTCAAGGACATCACCAAGTATCTGTGAGAAGCGCCATGATGGACAAAGTTCGCGATTGGTTTGGGTTTGGCCCGATGACGCATGGCTTGGGGGGGCACGGACATGATCACGGTGATGGTGGCCATGGCCACACACACGGTGTCATAGATCCGACGATCGCCACGACGACGCGCGGCATCTGGGCGATCAAATGGTCATTCGTCGTTCTGGCCATCACGGCAGCGCTCCAGCTTGTGGTCGTGTTCCTCTCCGGCAGCGTGGCGTTGCTGGCCGACACGATCCACAATGTCGGCGACGCGGTCACTGCCATTCCGCTGTGGATCGCCTTCGTGCTGGCCCGCCGCAAACCGAGCAAGACGTTCACCTATGGACTGGGCCGGGTCGAGGATCTGGCCGGGATCGTCATCGTTCTCATCATCCTCTTCAGTGCCATCGTCGCCGGCTATGAGGCGATCGATCGCCTGATCAATCCGCGTCCCATCACGTTTCTTGGCTGGGTCGCCATCGCCGGCCTCATAGGCTTCATTGGCAATGAAGCGGTCGCGGTATTCCGTATCCGCGTCGGGCGAGAGATCAACAGCGCTGCGCTGATCGCGGACGGCTACCATGCCCGCACCGACGGCTTTACCAGTCTGGCGGTCGTGCTGGGCGCTATCGGCGTGTGGCTGGGCTTTCCGCTTGCCGATCCGATCGTCGGGCTGCTGATCACCGTGGCGATCTTCGCCATCGTCTGGCAGTCGTCGAAAGCCGTGTTGACCCGCATGCTTGACGGTGTTGAGCCCGGCATCATCGACGAAATCCATCATGCCGCCGAACACGTGTCGGGCATCGGGCGCGTTGAAAGCGTGCAGGCACGCTGGATCGGACATCGTCTGCATGCCGACGTGGCCATCAGTGTTCCGGAGATGGCGACGGCCAAGAGCGTCCTGAGCGTAACCGAAGCCCTCAAGGAGGAGCTGTTCGCCCACTTGCCGGCGTTGGCGGAAGCCAATGTCCGCCTGATGAGCTCGGCCGGGCCGGCCGCGGAAACCTCTCATGCTCACCATCATGCGCCAGAGCCCTTCAAGGTAGTCTGCGATCTGGCTGAAGGGACATTGGAAATCGTCGATACACCGGCCGGCGAGCGGATGCGGCTGACTATCGATCGTCACGCCGATGACTTGGCGGCGACGGTGATTATCGATCGACCCGAAGGGCCAGAGACGCTTCGCCTCGATCCCGTTGCAGACAACCATCATCGGCTTGAGAGCACCGTCGCCCCTGCTGAGCCGCATGAGTTCCAGGCGAGGTTGATCCTGGTCGCGAAGGGTCGGGAGCAGGCGCTGCCATTCAAGATGGTCGAGCCGGAAGGCCACCACCACTGAGACAGGCGGGCTGTCCGCGCTACATTCCTGGCTCGACGAACCCCGATCCGCTGCAAGAAGGCAAAATATGCTTCAGGTCCTGGCCGATCGCACCTACCGTCATCTCTTCCTGGCCCAGGTCATCGCCCTGATCGGCACTGGCCTTGCCACCGTAGCACTCGGGCTGCTGGCCTATGATCTTGCCGGCGCCGATGCAGGCGCGGTGCTCGGCACGGCGCTCGCTATCAAGATGATCGCCTATGTCGGCGTGGCGCCTGTCGCCGCTGCGTTCGCAGAGCGCCTGCCACGCCGCACCATGTTGGTTTCGCTCGACCTCATCCGGGCAGCAGTCGCGGTGTTCCTGCCCTTCGTTACCGAAGTCTGGCAGGTATATCTTCTCATTTTCGTCCTGCAGTCGGCGTCGGCAGGCTTCACTCCGGCCTTCCAGGCCTCTATTCCTGACGTACTGCCCGAGGAGAAGGACTACACGCGAGCCCTGTCGCTGTCGCGACTGGCCTACGACCTGGAAAGCGTCGTCAGTCCCATGCTGGCGGCGGCGCTGCTTTCCGTCATCAGCTTCCACAGCCTGTTCGCCGGTACGGTTATCGGCTTTCTCGCCTCGGCGGCGCTGGTGGTGTCGGTGGTCCTGCCGAGCCCTAAACCGTCGCAGCCGCGCGGCGTTTACGATCGTACCACGCGCGGATTGCGCATCTATCTGGCGACGCCGCGATTGCGCGGGCTGCTGGCCCTTAACGTTGCCGTCGCGGCGGCAAGCGCGATGGTGATCGTCAACACGGTCGTCCTGGTTCAGGCACAGTTCGGCCTCTCTCAAAGTGACACGGCGCTGGCGCTCGCAGCCTTCGGCGGCGGATCGATGATTGCAGCCCTTGCCCTGCCGCGGCTGCTCGAGAACGTCCCAGACCGGGTTGCGATGCTCTCGGGCGCCGCGATCCTGGTCGTGGGCGTGCTGGTGGGACCTCTCGCCGGCAGTTACTATCTGCTGCTGGCGCTCTGGTTCGTGCTCGGGCTCGGCTATTCGCTGGCGCAGACGCCTTCGGGCCGATTGATCAGGCGTTCCGCCGATGCCGTCGACCGGCCCGCTCTGTTTGCTGCCCAATTCGCGCTTTCGCATGCCTGCTGGTTGATCACGTATCCCATTGCCGGCCGCGTCGGTGCGGCGATGGGATTGCCTTTCACATTCATTCTGCTCGGCATCATTGGCGCCGCTGCCCTGCTTGCCGCGGTCTGGCTCTGGCCGAAACATGATCCCGACGTGCTTGTGCATACGCATGTCGATCTGCCTGAGGACGACCGGCACATCGGCGACGCAGTATGGTCGGAAGCGGGGTATGAGCATTCGCACGTCGTCGATGATCGGCACCCGAAATGGCCCAAGACGAGCTGAGAACTCAACATGCTTGGCGAGCTCGCCATCTATGGCGGTCTATTTCTGACCGCGTTCGCAGCGGCGACCATCCTGCCGATGCAATCGGAAGCAGCCCTTGCGGGGCTGCTCCTGACAGGGAGCCATGCTCCTGCTCTGCTCATCGCTTTCGCAGGCGCAGGCAATGTGCTCGGCTCGATCGTTAACTGGTGGCTCGGCCGGGGGATCGACCGCTTTCACGATCGCAAATGGTTTCCGGTAAAGCGCTCCGCCTTGAAGCGCGCGACGCGATGGTATCAGCGCTACGGACGATGGTCGCTGCTGTTGAGCTGGTTGCCTCTCGTTGGCGATCCACTGACGGTTGTGGCGGGAGCGCTGCGAGAGCCATTCTGGAGCTTCCTTGCGATCGTCGCGATCGCGAAGGTCGGCCGCTACCTCGCGCTGGCCGCGATGACGCTGAGCTGGATTTAGGGCTTGTCGAGACCCGCGCCGACAGGCGGGCCTCGCTTTCCTATGCCAAACGCAGCGCCGCGCGCATGCGCGTCGCGGGACCGGCCAACCAAGCTAAGGCACAGCGCGCGAAGGGCTCCAGCCAACATCGACATTGTTAAGACATTCCTGTGGCCGCGCGCCAGGCCTGCACAACGAAGCTGTGCTGGTTCCAGATCAT